>JBKPIY010000019.1:0-20771 GCA_046730475.1 Actinomycetota bacterium | reverse complement strand
GGTCAGCACCTCGCTCATGGAGCGGTTGACGATCTGCGAGAAGGCCGCCCGCGGCAGCCGCGGCACGTTCTCGCGTATTCGGTCGAACACGATCACCGTGTCGTACATCGAGTAGCCGAGGATGGTGAGGAAGGCGGCGATTGTCGCGCTGGTCACCTCCCGGCCCACCAGCGAGTAGACCCCGGCCGTGATCAGGATGTCGTGGAACAGGGCGATCATCACCGGAACGGCGTACTTCGCCTCGAACCGCAGCGCTACGTAGCCGCAGATCACCAGCAGCGAGAAGAAGATCGCGTAGATCGCGCTGCGCGCCACCTGGGCTCCGAAGGTCGGGCCCACCGTGGTGCTGTCGTACGCCTTCGCCGGGGCGCCGTAGGCGCTGTTCAGGACCGACTGGATCCGCCCCGCCTGGCTCGGGGAAAGGTCGGCGTCGATCTCGATCCCGTGCAGGCCCGCCTGCGTGATCGGCGTGCTCGAGACGGTCTGGATCTGTGCCTGGCTCATGTTCGGGATCCCGGCGGACTCGAGCTTGGAGCGGACCTCATCGACGGTCGGGTTCTGCTGCAACCCCGCCGTGATCCGGGCTCCCGACTTGAAGTCGATCCCGAGGTTGAGCTGTCTGGTCGCGAACGAGACCGACCCGATCAACAGAATGCAGCCCGACAGAGAGAAGAACCACCGCGACGCCCCGCTGAAGTCGAAGTGCCAGCGGACCCGCTGGCGGGCCGCTCCGATCACCCGCGGTGATCGCAGGAACCGCGCCCGGCCGAGCAGCCCCAGGAAGGCCTGGGTGAAGAGCACAGCCGTGAACAGCGAGGTGATCGTCCCGATCCCGAGGGTGAAGGCGAACCCCTTCACCCCCGCCGTCGCCAGCACGAACAGAATGAAGGCGGTGATCAAGGTGATCACGTTCGCGTCGATGATCGTCGCGATCCCCCGGCGGTAGCCGGTGGCGATCGCGGACGGGATCGATTTGCCCGCTCTCGCCTCCTCCTTGATCCGCTCGAAGATGACGATGTTGGCGTCGGCCGCCACCCCGATGGTCAGGATCAGCCCCGCTATTCCGGGGAGGGTGAGGACGATCGGGATCAGCTTCACCAGGGCGAAGAAGAAGACGCCGTAGACGAGCAGGCCGAGGCTCGCCACCACGCCCAGGAAGCGGTAGTAGAGGATCAGGAAGAGCAGCACCAGGATCAGCCCGACGATCCCCGCCTTCAGGCCCTGGTGGAGAGCCTGCTTCCCGAGCGTTGCGGACACGGTCGACTGTGAGATCAGCTTCAGGTTGATCGGCAGGGCACCGATCTG
Organism: Actinomycetota bacterium; assembly: GCA_046730475.1. GTDB lineage: Bacteria > Actinomycetota > Thermoleophilia > Solirubrobacterales > 70-9 > JBKPIY01. The sequence goes on along the minus strand of JBKPIY010000019.1, from coordinate 19,466 downwards.
GAGGAAGTTGGCCAGGTCCTGGGCGGTTGAGATCGTGAAGTTGCCGGAGATCTCGGCACCGTTCCGCCCGTCAATCCCGGTCGGGTTGTCGATGAAGTTGATGATCGGCCGCGAGACGACGTCGCGGTCGAGGACGATCGCGAAGCTCCCCGAGTACTGGGCGGCGGTGTTCGAGTCGGAGACCCCCGGCGGGGCGTTAGCGAGGCCGCGCTCGGCGATCTTCTTGGTGACGTCGGAGAACGCCTGGCGGCCCCTGTCGGTGAAGTTGAAGGTGACGATCGGCTGGTCGGTGGTCGGATCGAAGTTCTGCTTCGGATCGGTGATGTCGTTGCCGGTCAACGACGGGTTGTCCTTGAGCACGAAGTAGGCGGGCGGGTTGCCGCTGTCGTTGCCGCTCGGGTCGACCCCGGTATCGGGCGCCTGGAGGACGACGTAGCCGCGGGGGACGATGAGAACCTCGCGCTGGTCGGGCGGCGGCAGGTTGGGGACGTTCACGAACAGGTCGCTGCGTTTCGTCGCCGGCTCGCCGATCGGCTCCTTCGACAGCCTGTTGAAGAGGTAGTAGGTGGGGCCGCTGGTGGTGCACTGGCCGCAGTTCTCGCGCTTCGGCTGGTGGGAGGCGAGCTTGACCGCGTCGTAGAGCCGGTTGATCGGCTGGCTCGCCGCCTGCTGGGGGGACTCGCCGGGCGGGACGACGACGTTCGGCTCCCAGTCGTACATGTAGAGCTGGGCGGTGGTCCCGACCTCCTTCTGGGCGCGGTCGGCGTTGGAGACGTCGGGGAGGCCGACCCGGATCTCGTCGCTCCCCACCCGCGAGATCTCGGGCTCCGCGACACCGAGCTTGTCGGTGCGCTGGCGGATGATCTCGATCGAGCGGTCGATGTCCGAGCCGTCGACCGTCGGGTTCGACGGGGTGGGCTCGCCCTTGTAGACGAGCTCGGTGCCGCCCTTCAGGTCGAGGCCGAGGACCGTCTTCATGTTCTTGATCACCACGGCCGACCCGAACAGCATCCCGAGCACGACCAGGAGGATGGAAACGTTGCGACGGCGGTTGGTCATCCGACCGTGGCGCCTACTCGGGGGTGAGGACGAGCAGCATGCCGCCGTCGTCGTCGTAGGCGGGGAAGACGTCGGCCACCGCGGTCGCGGGCAGGTCCCCCTCGGCGTTCACCTGAACCCGCTTGCCGAGCGAGCGGACCCCCCACTCGAGGGTGGTCTCGATCGGGTCGGTGTCGCCGTCGCCATTCGTGTCGGCGCTCTCGCCGCCGGCGCCCGGATCGACCCACTCCAGCCCGAGCACCTCCTGGACCGGGCGGCCGATCACGTCCTCGTCCTTCAGCCCGGTGAGCTCGAAGGCGCCCTTCCCGAGGTCGAGCACGCGGCCCTGCTGGTCGCAGGTGAAGAAGGCGGCGCCGGGAGCCGGCATGTAGTCGTCCAGGAGCTCGAACAGGAAGCCGAAGCCGCACTTCGAGCAGCCCTTCGGACGGCCCGAGAGACCCGCCGTCCGCTCCCCGCTCAGTTCCCGGTTGCCGCAGTTCGGGCAGATGAAGTAAGGCATGCGCGGTCAAGGCTAGCTAACCGCCTGTGCCTGAGGGGAGGCAACCGCGACCCCATCAGAAGAGGCTCGCGTGACCCTCGGGGGCGGGCAGCCCGAGGTGCTCGTAGCCGCGCTCGGTCAGGACCCGTCCGCGCGGGGTGCGCTTCACCAGGCCCTGCTGGAGGAGGTAGGGCTCGAACACGTCCTCGATCGTGTCGGCTTCCTCCCCGAGGGCGACCGCGAGGGTGGAGAGGCCGACGGGGCCGCCGCCGAACTTCTCGGCGATCAGTGCGAGGAGCTGGCGGTCGTGACGGTCGAGGCCGGCGCCGTCGACCTCGAGCATCTCGAGGGCGTCGGTCGCCACCTCCGCGGTCACCACACCATCGCCGCGTACCTCGGCGAAGTCGCGGACCCGCCTCAACAGCCGATTCGCCACCCTGGGGGTTCCCCGGGCGCGGGTGGCGATCGCCTCCGCCCCGCCCTCCTCGACGCTCATCTCGAGGATCCCGGCCGAGCGGTGGACGATCCGTCGCAGATCGGAGGGGTGGTAGTGCTCGAGCCGGTGGCTGACGCCGAAGCGGTCCCGAAGCGGCGTCGTCAGGAGGCCGGTGCGGGTGGTGGCCCCGATCAGGGTGAAGGGCGGCAGATCGAGGGTGACCGTGCGGGCGCCGGCCCCCTGGCCGAGGACGACCGGCAGGCGGCGGTCCTCCATCGCGGGATAGAGGGTCTCCTCGACCGCCCGCCCGAGTCGGTGGATCTCGTCGATGAAGAAGACGCTCCCGGGCTCGAGGGCGGTGAGGAAGGCGGCGACGTCGGCCTTCCGCTCCAGCGCCGGCCCCGCCGTCTGCACCATCGGCACCGCCATCTCGGCGGCGATGATGTGGGCGAGTGACGTCTTGCCGAGGCCCGGCGGTCCCGCCAACAGGACGTGGTCGAGCGCCTCGCCACGGCGGCGCGCCGCCTCGAGGAAGACGCCGAGCTGTTCGGTGACCTGGGCCTGGTTGACGAAGTCGGAGAGGGCCGGCGGGCGAAGCGAGCGATCAAAGTCGTCGTCCACCGAGACCGCTCTTGCGTCGTGGACCTGGATCTCGTCCTCGACGCCCGGCGTCCTGATCCCGTTGCCGGGCTCGACCGTCATCCCGCCTCCGCCCCCGCCGCCCTTCGGAGCGCCGCCTGGACGATCTCCTCTGGCCTCTCCCCCTCGGTGCCGTCGAGGAGGCTCTCGGCCTCGTGCGGCGTATAGCCGAGGTTGAGGAGGCCCTCCCGGGCGAGCGTCCGCGGGTCCTCGGGCCCGCGGATCTCGATCCCGGCGCCGTCGGCGTCGCCCTCGAGCTCGCCGGCCACCTTCTCGCGCAACTCGACGATGATCCGCTCGGCCGTCCGCTTGCCGATCCCCGGCACGGCCTGGAAGCGCTTGGCGTCGCCGGCCGCGATCGCCCGCAGGAGGACGCGCGCAGGCCCGCCGGAGAGGGCGGCGATCGCCACCTTCGGACCCACCCCGCTGACCGAGGTGAGGTTGAGGAAGAGGTCGCGCTCGTCCTCGCTTCCGAACCCGTAGAGGCTGAGGGCGTCGTCGCGGACGACCAGGTGGGCATGAAGGGAGACGCGCTGGCCCCTCGCCGGGACCACGCGCAGGGTCTCGGTCGAGACCGCCAGCCGGTAGCCGACCCCGCCGACATCGACGACGACGTGGTCGGGCCGGCGCACGAGGACCTCTCCGCTGACCGAGGCGATCATGGCCCGTGATTCTGGGCCCGCACCCGGATGCCTTCTACCCGGCCTGGGCCCGCGGGACGGCCGGGGCGGTGCCGACCGGCGGCCGGGCGATCGAGCCGAGCGCCGCGCGGGCGCCGGCGTGGCCCGCGTGGCAGATGGCGACGGCGAAGGCGTCGGCGGCGTGGTCGGGGGTGGGCGGCTGGGGCAGTCCCAGGAGGCTGGCGACCATCCGCTGGACCTGGTCCTTGGGCGCCGAGCCGGTCCCGCAGACGGCGTTCTTGACCGCCTGCGGGGTGTAGTCGAAGCACGGAATCCGGCGCCGCGCCGCCGCCAGGAGCGCCACGCCCCGGGCCTGGCCGACGCTCAGCGCCGAGCCGACGTTTCGCCCGAAGAACAGATCCTCCAGCGCCAACGCCTTCGGCTCGTGCCAGTCGAGCAGCTCGCAAAGCGAGGAGTAGAGCTTCGCCAGCCGTCCCTCGAGCGGCAGCGAGGCCTCGGCCTCGATCACGCCGCCGTCGAGGGCCACCATCCGGCTGCCCACCGTCCTCACCACCCCGAAGCCGGTGTTCGCCGCCCCTGGGTCGACGCCCATCACGATCATGGCCGATTGATTCTCGCTCGGCCCCCGGATGCCTCTTTTGCCTCCCGATCTCGCTACAGGGCGGCCTGCTCGAGGACGTCGGCGGAGATGTCGAAGTTGGAGTGCACCGCCTCGACGTCGTCGTGGTCCTCGAGGGCGTCCATCAAGCGCAGGAGCGCCTTCGCCTGGTCGTCGGCGACCTCGACCACGCTCTGCGGCTCCATCGACAGCTCCGCCGACTGGACCTCGACCCCCGCCGCCTCAAGCGCCTCCCGGACGGGCCCCAGGGAGGAAGCCGGGGTGAGCACCTTGAGCAGGTCCTCGTCCTGGCTCACGTCCTCGGCCCCGGCGTCGATCGCCGGCATCAAATCGTCCTCGGAGAAGCGCTCGGCGTCGACCAGGATCACGCCGCATTTGGAGAACTGCCAGCCGACCGAGTTCGGCTCCCCCAGGCGGCCGCCGCTTCGCTCGAACAGGTGCCGGATCTCGGCCCCGGTCCGGTTGCGGTTGTCGGTCAGGGTGTCGACGAGAATGGCGGCGCCGCCGGGCCCGTAGCCCTCGTAGGTGACGCTCTCGATCGCCGCCGCGTCGGCGCCTTCGCCCGTGCCGCGGTCGATCGCCCGCTGGATGTTGTCCTTCGGCATCGAGGCGTCACGCGCCTTCTGCACCGCCAGCGCAAGCGCCGGATTGCCCTCGGGATTGCCGCCGCCGTCTCGCGCCGCCACCGTGATCGCCCGCGCCAGCTTGGTGAACAGCTTGCCCCGCTTGGCGTCGGCGGCGCCCTTCCGGTGCTTGATCGACGACCACTTCGAGTGACCTGACATCGCCTTCGATGATAGGACGCCGACCCGGATCGGCCTCGACCGCAGGGGGCAGGGCGCCCCCGAGGGGGCGCCCCGCAGCTTTGACCGGAGGCTGGGAGCCGGCGCGGCCGGTCAGAGCTCGCAGCTTCGCAGTGTGTCTGCGCCCGCCCCCCCACGGCACTTATCGATCCCGAGGCCGCCGACGAGCAGGTCGTCCCCGAGACCGCCGCGCAGGCGGTCGCGGCCACGGTTGCCGCGCAGGGCATCCGCTCCCGGGCCGCCGCGGAGGCGATCGCCGTTGGCGCCGCCCTTGACCGAATCCGCCTTCCCTCCGCCGGCAACCAGGTCGAAGCCCGCCCCGGCGCAGACGAGGTCCCTGCCGCCGCCGGCGTACACCTGGTCATCGCCGCCGCCGGCCACGATCACATCGCCCTGCGCGGTCCCGTTGATGACGTTATCGGCGCTGTTGCCGACGATCGTCGCGGCGGCGCCCTGGCAGGTCGGTGCGCTCGGCACCTTCACCTTGACGGTGGTGCGCTCGGTATCGCTGTTGTTGGCGGTGACTGGGTCGGCCGTGGCGCTCTCGATCGACGCCGTGTTATCGATCGTCCCCTGGCGCTTGGTCACTCGGGTGCGAATGGTGATCTTCGCCTGGGCCGACGCTGCCAAGGTCCCCAGGTTGCAGGTCACCGTGTTCGCCTGCTTGGCGCAGGTCCCGGTGGTGGTGCTGGACGAGCGGTAGTCGAGCCCTCCCGGGATCTTGTCCGTCATCACCACGCTCGCGGCCGGGTTGAGCCCCAGGTTCTCGACCACGATCGCGTAATCGAGGTTCTGGCCCCTGGAGACGGGATCGGCGCTATCGGTCTTGGTGATCTTCAGGTCGGCGGTGTCCGCGCTCTGCGCCACCGATACGGCCAATCCGACGGCGGCGGCCGCCGTCACCAGGACGGCGGCGGTAGCCGCGACATGCCTGCCGGTTGCTCTGCTTCTCATCGGTCCTCCCTCGTTCGTGGGTCCCGCACTAGGACCACCCTGGATACACCTGCTCTACCCGAGCGGGAGCCGGCGGAAACCGCTTCCCCGGGGCTGCTGGCGCCCCCGACGAGAGTCAGACGACGAAGCGGCCGTCCTCCTGGAGGGTCTCCCCGTCTACCTCGATACGGCCCCCGTTGCGCAGATCGCAGATCATGTCCCAGTGGATGGCGGACTCGTTGACGCCGCCGGTCTCGGGGTAGCTGCGGCCCACCGCGAGGTGGACGGTGCCGCCGATCTTCTCGTCGAGGAGAATCGAGCGGGTCCCCTCCTGGATCCCGTAGTTGGCCCCGATCCCGAGCTCGCCCAGCCGGCGCGCCCCCGGGTCGGTGTCGAGCATCTCGATCAGGAACTCCTCGCCCCTGTCGGCGGTGGCGTCGACCACCTTGCCGGCCTCGAATCGGAAGCGCACGCCCTCGACATCCCGGCCCCCGTATGAGGCCGGGAGGTGGAAGCGGATCTCGCCCTCCGCGGAGTCCTCGATCGGGCCGGTGAAGAACTCCCCGTCGGGCATGTTGTGCTTGCCCTCGGCGGCGATGAAGGTCCGCCCCTCGATCCCCAGCCGGAGGTCGGTTCGATCGCCGATCACGTGCACCTCGGACCGGCCCTCGACCCAGTCGCGAAGGCGGGAGATCTCCTCCGCCTGGCGGCGCCAGGCGGAGACCGGGTCGTCCTCGGTCGCCAGGCAGGCGCCGTAGTAGAAGTTCTCGTAGGCGTCAAGGCTCATCCCCGCCTCCGAGGCGTAGGCCTGGGTCGGGAACTGGGTCACGGTCCAGCGGTAGGACCCCTCGGCGCTTCGCTCCATCGCCCGCTTCATCAGGTGCTCGGTCGCGGTCTGGCGCCTGGCCTGGCGCTCGGGCGGGACCCTGGAGAGGGCCCGGGTGTTCTCGGAGGCCATCACCGCGATCCGGACGTCGGCGTTCTCCACCACCCACTCGGCCACAGGCGAGATCCACTCGAGCTGGGCATCGGAGGAATGCTCGAAGTAGGCGGCCGCCTGGCCCGCCATCGCCATGTGGACGATCGGGTTGCCGCCCGCCTTCAGAACCTGCTCGTAGATCGCCTGCAGCAGCGGCTCGGCCGCCGACTCGCCCTCGATCGTGCAGACGTCGCCCTCCCCCACCCTGGTCGAGTAGCGGACGAGGATCTCCGCCAGCCTGGTCACCCGGGGATCCTTCATCCGCCGCCACCTCCCTTGCTTCGCCCGTGGGGGTACCGGGCCTGGGGTGCGACGCCGTCGCGCCCCCGCTCGTCCCTGGACCTGGTGGCCATCGCCATGAACAGGGCGTGGAGGCGACTGTCGTCCGTGAGCTCGGGGTGAAATGCGACCGCGAGCAAGCTCCGGTCCCGGACCGCCACCGGGTGGCGGTCGACCTCGGCCAGGACCTCCACCCCCGCGCCGCGCTCCTCCACCCACGGGGCGCGGATGAATACCGCCCGCAGCGGCTCCTCGCCGATCCCATCGACGGCGAGGTCCTCCTCGAAGCTCTGAAGCTGGCGCCCGAAGGCGTTTCGCCGGCACCGGTAGTCGGAGATGCCCAGGTGGTCGCGGTCGCAGACGATCATCCCAGCGCAGCTCCCGAGGATCGGGCGGCCGGCCTCCGCGTGCGCCCGGACCGCGCGGTCGAGGCCCTCGCGCTCCATGCCCATCGTGATCGTGGTCGACTCGCCGCCGGGGATCACCAGCCCGTCGAGATCGGCGAGCTCGGGGGGCGTCCGCACCTCGGCCACCTCGGCGCCGAGCCCGGCCAGCACCTTGCGGTGCGCCTCGAAATCGCCCTGGATCGCGAGAACGCCGATTCGAAGCGGGCTCTCCCCCACCTCAGCTGCCGCGGCCCTGGAGGAGACCGCCGCCGCCGTCGGCGGTAAGCGCCTCGATCTCGAGCCCCGGCATCGCTTCGCCAAGCTCCATCGAGGCGGCGGCGACCCGCTCCGGGTCGTTGAAGTGGGTGGTCGCCTCGACGATCGCCCGGGCGCGCCTGGCGGGATCCTCGCTCTTGAAGATCCCCGAGCCGACGAAGTTGCCCTCGGCGCCGAGCTGCATCATCAGGGCGGCGTCGGCCGGGGTGGCGATCCCGCCCGCGCAGAACAGCGGCACCGGAAGCCAGCCGCGCTCGGCGACGTCCCGGACGACGTCGGGGGGCGCCTGGTGCTCCTTCGCCGCCGAGGCCAGCTGCTCGCCCCGAAGGGAGGCGAGCCGCTTGATCCCGTCGGTGATCTCGCGCATGTGGCGGACCGCCTCGACGATGTTTCCGGTGCCGGCCTCGCCCTTGGAGCGGATCATCGCAGCCCCCTCGCCGATCCGGCGAAGGGCCTCGCCCAGGTTGGTCGCCCCGCACACGAACGGGACCTCGAAGGCGAACTTGTCGATGTGGTTGGACTGATCGGCCGGGGTCAGGACCTCCGACTCGTCGATGTAGTCGACCTCGAGCGACTGCAGCACCTGTGCCTCGGCGAAATGTCCGATCCGGGCCTTCGCCATCACCGGGATCGTCACCGCCTCCTGGATCTCCTTGATCTTGGCCGGGTTGGCCATCCTCGCCACACCCCCCTGGGCGCGGATGTCGGCGGGCACCCGCTCGAGCGCCATCACCGCGCAGGCGCCGGCGTCCTCGGCGATCTTCGCCTGCTCGGCGGTGGTCACGTCCATGATCACCCCGCCCTTCAGCATCTCGGCGAGCCCGGTCTTCACCCTGAATGTCGCTCGCTCGGCCACGAGCCCAATATAGCCGCGCCGTCGGGGCGCGGTCCTCCAACCCCGAGGGCGGCTCTGCTCCGGTTTGGAGCATCCCCCGCTCGAGGCGATCCAGCGTCCCGTTTGCGAGGTTGTGGGGCGGGCAAACTGATAAGGAGCGGCGCGTAGGGAGGGCGGGCCGCTGCGATACAGAGCTTGGACCCATCCCCCGGGGTCCAGAATCAGGTGCAGGCCCGGAGTTCGCCCCCCGGGTCTGCGCCACCTTGTCGCGACCCTATTTCAGCTTGAAGGCGCGGATGCGATCGCGGTGAGCGGCCTCGTCGCGGGCGTAGACGCCGTGGGCGAGCGCTTGCACCAGGCCCATCAGGGCCGCGTTCGAGCGGATGTAGGAGGGGCCGTTGGAGGAGTAGTAGAGGATCAGCTCGGAGTGCTCGGCGACGTCGGAGAGGGTGGCGTCGGTGATCGAGATCGTGCGGGCACGCCGGTGGCGCGCGAGCTTCAGCGCTCGGAGGACGAGCGGATGGGCGCGCCCGGCGCTCAGCGCCACCAGGAGGGTGTCCTCACCCAGCCGGGAGAGCTTCTGGATGTTGTCCTGGCGCGGCGAGGCGACGATCTCCGCCCGGATGTCCAGGAGCCCCAGCAGGTGGCGAAGGTAGCTCGCGAAGAAGGCCATCTGCTCGACCCCCACGATCAACACCCGCCGGGCGGTGGCGAGGGCCGACACCGATGCCTCGATCTGCTCCCGGGTGAGGCTTCGCGCCGTCTCCTCGATGTTCGAGTAGTCGGCGCCCAGGCTCGCCTCGAACTCCGAGTGGTCGAAGCTGAACAGGGCGGCGGCGCCTGTCCCACCGTTCCCCTCCCCGCCGGAGACCTTGTGCCGGTACTCCTCGATCGCCGCCTGCTGAAGCTCGGGATAGCCCTCGAAGCCGAGCGCCTGCGAGAAGCGGACCACGGTCGAGGAGGAGGTGTTGGCGCGGCGGGCCAGCTCCTCCGCGGTCTGGAAGGCGGCCTCGTCGAGGTGGTCAACGATGTAGCGGGCAACGTCCTTCTGCGAGCGCGAGAACTCGTCGAAGCGCTCGGTGATGTACTCGGAGAGGCTCTTTCGAGCCGGTCGGGCCTTTGTCGCGGTCCGGGCCACGGCGGTCCAATTCGCCGGGGCTCACGCTTTCCCTTCCGCGAGGCGCACCGGTCGGGCGGTTGTGCTTGGATCGCGCCCCAGTGAATTCGTCCTCGGCCCTGGAGCGGGAGCTGCGCCGCCTGAACCGGAACATGATCGCGTTCGACCTGGCGCTCGGCACGGGGGCGCTCCTCGCCCCCGACGCCGCCCTCGGCGCCCTCGGCCACGATCCTCCCTCCGACGACGCCCGCGAGCTGTTTCGCCGCTGCGGGCCGATCTGGCTGACCTTCGCCGCCGCCCACCTGATCGCCGACCGTCGCGGGCGGCGGCGCGACTGGTGGGCGCTGTCGTGGCTTCGCGCGACCGAGCTGCTCACCGATCTCGTCTGGTCGCGCTCGGCGGCGGTCTCACGACCGGGCGCCAAGGCCGGCCTCCGCCTCGCGGGCCTCGCGAACCTCGGGATGACGCTCGGGTTCGCCTGGATGGCGGCGAACAGCCGATCCGCCTAGAGACCGCGGCTCGGCCTGCTGCAGTCGGCGAACCCCACCGCTCGCGCGAGGCGGTACCGCGCCGCCTCGCCGGATTTCACTTGCTTCTGGGCCGCTCGGTAGGCCCGGGCGTCCTGGTTGTCGGCGGCGTCCCGCCCTCGCTCGAACACGTCGATCACCGCCCTGCGGGCGGCGATGTAGCGCTCGAGGGCGGGCTTCAGATCGTCGGGCGGGTCGAGCCGGCGGAGGCCGTCGACCTCGTCCTTCGAGACGTCGATCAGCTCGCCGGTCTGATCGGCCGCCTCCTTCGCGCTCCTCGGCGGCTGGGCCTGAATCCGGGCGAAGCTGTGCTCGGCCTCCCGGCAGAGCGCGTCGCCCCTCGCGATCAGCTCCTCCCTGCTGAGCCGCTGGGAGCCATCCCCGCACCCGCTCGCGGCCACGACGGCGGCGGTCAACACGGCGGCCTTGGACGGGACCGAAAGCCAGGATGTTCGCCGCGAGCTGCCCATCGGCGCCCTGGATCCTAGGCCGCCGCCCGACCGCCGCGGGGAGGCTCGCCGTTCACGACTTCGCCCTTTGCTTGAATGGGGATCACCGGAGAAAGGAGGTGGTCCTAACTTGAGTTCGATGCTTTCTGGGACACCGGAGGTGCAGGGCCGCTAGGTCCGGGCGCTGGGAGCCAGGCGCTCCTCGATGTGCCTGAGGGTCGCGGGTGGCGTGCGGCCACCCGGCGGAATCCAACCCGGGCACCGGCGGGCTGCGGAGGTGGGAGCTGTCCCTCCCCACCTGGATCCGACGCTCGCTCAGAAGCCGCACCGCTTGTGGAGGGCCGCCCCGAGGGGCGGCCCTTCGCGTTCCCGGGCGGAGTAGATTCGCCCGATGGGGTCAGCGGGACGCGACCGCCGCGTCGAGGGACCCGATCGACCGGCCCGCCCGCGGGCCGGGGAGCGGAGCGAAGCCGAGGAGTACGTGCTCGCCACCTTCGGCGCTCTCTACGCCTCGGTGGTGGTCGCGGTGGTGATCGCGATCCTCGACACCGACTTCGGGCGCGGCCTGGGGAGCGCCCTCGATGCCCCCGCCCGCACCCTGATCGCGGTCCCGGTCATCACCCTGGCGGCCGTCGTCTTCGTCGCCTCCCTCCTCGCCCTCGTCCTTCCCGGCTTGCGGCGGCGGATGCTCGCGATCGCCGGGATCGCCGGGTGGCTGATTCCCGCGTGGTTGGTGATGGTCGCCGTTGTGATCGGGGGGGTCGCCTACGCCCTTCACCATGTGGAGTGAGCGGCGCCCCAGCGGGCTCGGATCGAAGCCGTGAGCGGGCTCAGGCCTCGGTCACGGTGACCGAGAACGCCGCCGCGTAGCTCTCACCGGGCGAGAGCAGGGGCAGCTCGGGGCCGTCGGTGACGAAGGCGTTGGTGGGCGCGGTCATCGGCTCCAAGGCGACGACGTCGTCGTCGTCGGGAGCGTACACCTGGGCGTAGGGGTAGCCCGAGATGTAGGCGACCTCGATCCGCCGCCCGCCCCCGGCGAGGGCGAAGGGGGCCGAGTCGGGCGGGGCGAGGTAGCCGTCATCGAACGTTCGCGAGCCGAGCGGGCCCGGGTCTATCCGGACCTCCTGGCGCCCGCCGGTGGGGAGCATCCGCTCGTCGAGCTCGAGCCGCTCGTGGACCGGGAGCTCGAGCTCCCATTCGGCCCGCTCGATGCCGGGAAGCCGGAAGTATGGGTGGTAGCCGAACGAGATCGGCACCTCCGCGTCGGCGGTTGGGTGCACCGTCGTCTCGATTGTCAGGATCGGGCCGGCCAGTGTTGCCTCGATCTCGATCTCGTGCGGGAACGGGAAGGCGGCCAGCAGGTCGTCGTTAGCCCCGAAGTCGAAACGGGCCGCGAGCACGCCGCCATCGTCGGCCGGCTGGTGTCGCTCCACCGCCCACCCGGCCGCCGCCGACAGCAGGCCGTGGATCGGGAGCCCGGTCGGATCGAGGCTCACCGTGGTCGAGGGGGGATCGAGGAAGACCTCGCGGCCGGCGAGCGGGAACCGCATCAGGCTGAGCCGGTTCGCCCAGGGATGGAGGAGAGGGATCCCCATCGTCCCGCGCTCGGCGACGTAGACGGCGAGGCCGCCCCGCTGGCCGAGGAGCTCCTCCCCCCGGTGGCGAAGCGAGCAGGCGACCATCCCGGCGCTCGGGACGAAGGTCGCCTCGAGGGCCTCGCCCCCGCCCTGGTCGCCGCTCGTCAGGGTCCGGGCCGGATAGCCGTCGACCTCTCGCTCGCCGATCATCCCGGCCGGCAGTCTGACAGGGCCGGGTGGACCGCGGACGCTGGACACCTCCTGCCGCCGGACGCCGGCCGCCGGCCGCCGATTGGTCGGCGTCAGGATCCGAATGCGGGCGGCCGACCGAGCCCGGCCGCCTCCGCCAGCAGGCCCACCTGCGCGGGGTCGGAGGAGCTCGGAAAGAGAATCAGCTCATCGCAGCCCACGGCCTCGAACGCCGAGAGGTACTCCCTGACGGTGTCGGGATCCTTAGCCGCGCTGGCGGCGATCATCCCGCTCAACTCCTCGCCGAGCCAGGCGTAGTAGTCGCGAAGGTACGCCTCGGCGTGGCCCTCGGCGTCGCCCCCGAGGGAGAAGCAGGCGAGCGCCAGCTTTCGGGGCTCCCCGTGGCGCCCGTGGCGCTCCCAGGCCTCGTTCAGCCTCCCGATCGCCCCGGCGAGATCGTCCGGGCTGCCGCCGCCGAGCATGTAGCCGTCGGCGTAGCGAGCGGCGCGGTCGAAGGCCGCATCGACGGTCCCGCCGACGAGCAGCCCGGGGCCGGCGCCGATCGGCCGCGGGCCGATCTTCGCCTCGTTCACGCCCGCCCCTTCCCAGATCGCGCGGATCGTGGGGAGCGCCGCATCGAGCCAGGTGCCGCGCTCCGACATCGATGCGCCGCTCACCTCATAGTCGTCCTCGCGCCCGCCGAGCGCGATCCCCAGCACCGCCCGACCGCCGCCGGCGAGCGCGTCCAGGGAGAGGATCTGCTTCGCGAGCAGGGCCGCGTTCATCCGCAGCGGGCCGAGGATCACGGTGGTCGCGAGGCGGATCCGGTCGGTGACCGCGGCCGCCCCCGAGAGCGCGATCAGAGGGTCGTAGTTCGGGTACGCGATCCGATCGATCGTTCCGAGGCTCGAGAACCGGGCGCTCTCCGCCTCGCGCGCCCAGTCGAGGAGCTGCTCCCGAGTGGTGCCGGGGATGGTGGCCGGCAGTCCGATCCCGATCTCCATGCGCTCCTATCCTTGCCGCCGGTGCCCGTCCTCAAACTTGCCGAGCTCCCAGCCTGGGCCTCCGAGCTCCTCGAGGAGACAAGGGTCGCGCGGCTGGGCTTCCTCGACGACGCGGGACGCCCCCGGGTGCTCCCGATCACCTTCGCCCTCGCCGAGGGCCGGATCTGGAGCGCGATCGACGAGAAGCCGAAGCGCGACCCGGCAAGGGAACTCGCCCGGATCCGCTTCCTTCGCCGCGACCCACGCGCCGCCCTCACCGTCGATCGCTATTCCGAGGACTGGCGGGAGCTCGCCTGGGTCGAGGTTCTCGGCCGGGTCTGCGTGGTCCCGGCGAGCGACGGAGCTGCCGGGCTGGCGAGCCTGGCGGCGAAGTACGCGCCCTATCGCGAGTCGGCCCCCCCGGGGCCCCTGCTCGCCCTCGATCCCGAGCGTTTCCTTTTTTGGCGGGCGCTCGGTGGGGACGGCTGAGCCGCCGGCCGCGGCGGGAGCGCGCCGAAATTCGGGTTGACCGTCCCCCGAGAAGCGGTGAGGATGACGCGGAAGCCGTCCATTCAAGGGAAGAGGAGAAGGATGAAGAAACTGTTGGTACTCGCCTTGGCGAGCTCGCTGGCGGTTCTCGCGATCGGCATCAGCGCGCCGAGCGCGGAGGGCGCCTGCTTCACCGCCGGCTGCTTCAACAAGCAGATCAGCAGATTGCAGCGCCAGGTGCGCGCTCTCAGGCGGACCGTGAGGTGCTTGAAGGACACCCCCGTGACCCGATACGGCACCGAGGGGGGAGCGTACGGCTACCTGTGGGTGCCGGGTTCGGTTGTGACCACCGCCCTGGACGCCACCAACACCGGTGATGCGGTCGGTGCCTTCTTCGTGATCGACACCTGCCGCCCGTCGGCCGCCTTTAGCCCGGCGGCTGTGACGGCAGCAAGCGCCGGTGCCGCCCTCCAGCAGGTCGAGTTCGCCATCCCGCCCCTGGCGAAGTAAGCCGGGACCGTTAAACAACCGAGCAGCGGGGTCCCGAGAGCACGCGCGGGATCCCGCGGATCTCCCCGTCCTCCTCGGGGCGGGAACGCCCGACCACCGACCTATCAGCGGATCGAGTTCGATCACCGCTCGGATGGCTCGGTATCGCCGCCGGATCGCGACCGACTAGGAGCGGTGAAGCCTCGCCACCACGCTGCGGGTCACGGAAAAACAACCGATGAGACCGCGGCTCCTGACAGCCTCGGCGTCTTCTTCCTCTTCGAGGGAACCCCGGAGGACGTCCGCGCCGCAAGCGTCAGAGCTCGGGTTCCGTTCGAGCGAGTGCTCCGGTCATGGCAGGTTGAACGTCGTCCGACGAGGTGATCTTGACCGGTGCGGGGCCCTATGACGCGATCTCCGAAATTGAAGCCGCCGTCATTGCCGACCGGCTGCGATGCGCTCGGCGCGCTCGATGGCGGAATGGGCGCGCCAGGGATGGCATCACTCGGATAGCGGGCGCCGGAACCGGGGTCCGCGTAGCCGGCGGCCGCAGCCGGAACCGCGAGCGAAACAGCGATCGCCGCCGAGGTCAGCAGGCGGCTCGTCCGCGATCGATTACGGGCCAGATGTGTGATGTAGCTCATCGTGTTACCTCCTCGTCGCTTACCCGAGCGAAGCTACGCGTAAGGCCCGGGGTCACACATCGGGCAGATGCCCGATATCGGGGCTCACGCGTGCCCTATTTCCGGGTCCCCGTGGCTGGTTGGCGGATTCCGTCGGCTCTGGCCGGGCTAGGACGCGGCGGCGCAGCTCACGGTGATGCGCGTGACTCGGGCTAGCTCTCGGCGACGTCGCGGCGGAGGAAGACGATCGCGGCAGCCGCCAAAGCCGGGAGCCCGTATAGGGAACAAACCCAGATCGAGCGCAGGATCGGGTCCCAGTCGGCCGGGGTCCGGAGCAGTCCCTGCCAGGCGTTGAACTGGGTGCTCAGCAGGTATGGGTGGAGTCCGCTCAGTCCCGGCAGGATGCCGACGAGCTGAACCAACAGCGAGAACAGCAGCGTCCCGACGATCGCTGCTCCGCTGTTGCGAAAGACGGTCGAAAGCAGGAGGCCGATACACGCGATCGCGAGGATCGGGAGCAGGTAGACGAGCAGGCTGGCGCCGACGAGGCCGAGGCCACGCGGCGCCGATACAACCGTTCCCGACAGGGTGGTGACCGGGTTGAAGCCGGAGGCGAGGATTCCGGCGCCCAGGGCGACCGCTCCGGCGATCGCGATCGCCAGCGCCGCGTAGGTAGCCGCGGCGAGGGCCTTTCCGGCGAAGACCTGGTGGCGCTCCACCGAGCGCGTCAGGATCATCTTCAGCGTCGCGTTGCGGTCCTCGGACGCGACGATGTCGCCTGCCACCAGCGCGGTGATCAAGGGGAACAGCCAGATCGAGCCGAACAGCAGCAGGACGAGGGGAACCGCCAGCCCGGTGTCGTGGACGTACCGCCCGAAGGCCACGTCGTTGGGGTGGCCGCCGCCGGTCACCAGAGCGATCACGAAGATGATCGGCACCGCCGCGGCGGCTCCGAGACCGAGGTACGTGCGTTTCTGGGCGCGGAGCTTGCGCAACTCCCAGCGGTAGACGGTCAGGACCCCACGCCTCATGCGACCCCCTCGATCACCCGAAGCGAGTCCGCCTCGGGCCGCAGGCCATCGCCCTCGGTCAGCTGGAAGAAGAGGTCCTCGAGCGTCGCCTGACGCGGAGTGAGCTCGAGGATCGGGGCGCCGGACTCAGCCAGGGCGAGCGAGAGCGCGGCCACGGCGCTCTCGTCGGACGCCTTGAACGTCAGCCCGGTCGGGGGCGCATCTGCGATCTCCTCGATCCCGGGCTGTGCCAAGCAGACGCCTTTCGCACGCCGGTCGTCGACGGTGCGAAGCCGATAGCTGATCCCGGCCCAGCCGCGGAGCTCGGTGAGTGAGCCCTCATACGCCACCCGGCCGGTGCGAATGATCGCGACCCGGTTGCAGAGCTCCTCCACCTCCATCATCTGATGGCTGGAGAGCAGGACCGTGATCCCGCGACCCCCCAGATCGCGGATCAGCTCGCGCATATCGCGCATGCCCGCGGGGTCGAGGCCGGTGGTCGGCTCGTCCAGCAGGAGGAGGCGAGGGTTGCGCAGCAGCGCCGAGGCGATCCCCAGCCGCTGGCGCATGCCGTGGGAGTAGCCCCTGACCTTGTCCTTCGCGCGGTCCCGGAGCTCGACCGTCTCCAGGACCTCGTCAATTCGGGCAGCGCCGCCGCCGTCCAGCGCCGCGCACAGCTCCAGGTTTGCGCGACCGCTCAGGTACGGGTAGAACGAGGGGGCCTCGACGAAGCCCGCCACCCCCTCCAGGGCGGTGACGCTGATCTGGGGGTCGCGCCCGAAGATCCGCACTGAGCCGGCGGTGGGGCGGATCAGGCCGAGCATCATCCGCAGTGATGTGGTCTTGCCCGCGCCGTTCGGGCCGAGGTATCCGAAGATGTCCCCGGGATTGACCGTCAGGTCGACGTCGTCGACGGCGACGATCTCCCCGTAGCGCTTGACCAGCCCCCGGACCTCAATCGGCGGAGACTCCGCCATCAACTACAGATCCCGGGCGGCAGCCTGGGCCGTCGCCGGGGGCACCGACCCGAGCACGGTGTACTGGACGCCGTCACGCTGGAATCGCACCGCGGTCCCGAGGGCGGTATCGAGCTCGTCGCCCTGGGCACCGTTGATCGACACCTGCGGAAGCGTCAGCTGACCGTGGTCGCCTCCGCTTGGGGGGGTGGAGCCCTGCCTGGAATCGGCGGGCTGCTCGATCACGGCAATCCCGCCGAGGCGGCGGCCGTAGGTGACCAGCGCTCCCGCTTCCTCGCCGCTCTGGATCAGCCGGACCTCGCTCCGGGATAGGCCCGCGAGGGTGCGCGGCGCGGCAATCGGGAAGGAGGTGCGCTGCTGGACCGCGTCGAGCCCGGTCACAGGTGCCGCTTCGGCGTGGTCGCTCGCACGACCGGCAGCCGGGCTCAGGTCGATCACCTTGGCCCCGGGAGGCGGCCCGATGTCGAAGACCGAGGACGAGACGGGGCCGTAGGAGATCTCGGTGACCTTCAGCTCGAGCACCGGCGAGCTGTCACCCCTGGCGTAGAGCGCGGCGCGCAGCGGCGTCCCGCGGACTGCGTCCCACGCCAGCTCCGCCCCGCCGACCAAGCCGCCGTCGCTCTTCGGCTCGACCCGGACCGTGTAAGCCGGTCGGCCGGCCACGTCGGAGGGCTCCGCCCCGCTCAGGTTGGCGTCGCTCATCAGACGCGCGATGCCCTTCTTGACCTGGGCCAGGGACGGCGGTTGATCGCTCGTCGGTTTGTCCGCTTCATGGGAGGCGGGAAGCGTTGCCCTGTAGAGGGTGTTGGATCCCGAGTCATAGACGGAGATCTGGCTGCCGTCGGCCAACACCTGGCTGTCGCTGGTCGCGCCCTCGGCGCTGGGGTCGGCCTGCAGCTCGATCCGCAGGCGCCCGTCGGAGGAAGCCCAGAGCCTCCCGGAGGCTCCACTCAAGAGCGGGTCGGCCCCCTGCAGGTTGGCGCCGCTGATCAGGTGGTTGGTGAACTGGATCCGGGCGCTGACCCCTTGCACCTCCGGTGCGGCGAGGGCATCGTGGACGGCAACCGGCAGTGCCTTGGGTGCGGGTTTCGGCCCGCCGGCCGTGGTTGCCATCGCGATCGCCGCGGCGCCGACGCCGACTCCAACGATCCCCGCGCACAGCGACAACAGCCGGCGGGTGGAGATGCGGCGAAGAAGCTTCATCCAGCCCGAACGCTACGCCGGTTCTCTAAACGGAGCCTGACCCCAGTTATCGGCCATCGGGTTGCAGTTTGGGTTGCAATCTGCGCACCGTCGCCGCCGCCCTGCGAGCGGGGTGGTAAGAGAACCGGTGCCCCCCGGGGCCGCCGCGCGCCGCCCCGGCCGGCAGGAGCGAGAGTGGCCCCCTAACCTCAAGCCTTCCTCTCCGGGGTCGGGGGGCCCTCTTCTGCGCAGGGGTTTGGCAGTGGGTGCCGCCAGCACCGAGCTAGGGCAACGGGCAACCCCTGGCTCCTGCTCAAGGGTTGCGTCGGGGCCGATGCCAGGCTTGACACGCGCTAAACCGACGAGATTCGATGGGTGGCGTCGGCTTGGCCCGCTCGACCCGGCCACGTGACGGCGTTACGCCAGCACCGCAGGGGGCGGCCGCCAAGCGATGGGCCGGGGTGGACTCGAAACACCGACCTACGGATCATGAGCCGAGTCGCCCGGGGCTGGGGACAGAGGCTCTCAGAAACCGCTGGGTCAGCTCCTGAGGCCAGATGGTCAGCGAAGCCGTTTCGGGGTGAGTCTCATTCGAAGTCACCGTCCAGGTCGATCACGGCCTTGGCAAATGCCTCCGGAGCCTCCTGAGGGACGTTGGACCGATGCCCTCGAGGACCCGGTGTCCGCTCCACGTCTCCGCGCAATGCCCGAACTCTTCATTCATCCGCAAAATCCACCCGGGTCTCCCGAGGAGTGGCGTGCGGGAGGCCGATCCGGGCGGGGCTGTGGGAAGCTTGCAGCGTGCCTTGGGCTCCCGAGCTGTTCTCTGCACCGGTGCTGGCGCGGTTGGAGGAGGAGCGGCAGCATGAACTGCGCGTCACAGTGCCGTACTTCGACGGTTTGCTGACCGGTGAGACCGACGCGCTGATTGATTCCTTCGCCGGCGAGCCCGAGCTGCACGATCCGGTCCGCGGGCGGATCAAGGGCGTGCGGGCATTCACTGCGTACGTCACCGAAATCAAGACATGGTTCGAGGAACGCAACGTCTAGATCGAGGACGTCGATCACATCATCACCCGGCACCGCGGCGTGGGGGAGGTGATTCTCCACCTCCGCGGTGAGATCGGGCGGATCGATCTCCCGGTAGCGATCGCCGCCGACAAGTCCGACGGACGGATCAAGGAGATACGGATCTACCACAGCACTTGGCCGCTAACCGGCGAGCACGCGAACCGCGCGCCTCTGCCGCAGCCCGACCCTACCGGCTGCGCGACAAGGACCTGGGCTCGCCGCCGGCCGGCGACCAATTTAGTACGGGGGGCCGAGTGACGAGCTCAGTCCTCAGCTCACCGCTTTCTTCACGAGCGCGCCGATCTTTTTCTCTTCGGCGGCGGTCAGCCCCTTCAGCGCGAAGGAGGTCGGCCACATGGCGCCTTCGTCGAGGTTCGCCTCGTCGCTGAAGCCGAACGTCGCGTACCTCGTCTTGAACTT
>JBKPIY010000018.1:0-52817 GCA_046730475.1 Actinomycetota bacterium | reverse complement strand
CTGTGTGAGTGTAGCCGCACTCACTTGCTATTTGCAAGTGAGCTTTTGGTAATGTGACTTGCAATTAGCAAGCCACTGGGAGGCGTCGAGATGGAGCAGCGCTGGCGGATCTTCACCCTCACTTCGGTCGGGCTGTTCATGGCCAGCCTCGATCTGTTCATCGTCAACATCGCCTTCCCGGCGATCGGCCAGGACTTCCCCGGCGCCTCCCTGTCCGACCTCTCCTGGGTCCTGGACGCCTATGCGATCGTGTTTGCGGCCCTGCTCGTCCCCGCTGGGCGGTTCGCCGACCGGATCGGACGAAAGCGCGTCTTCATCGCCGGCCTGCTGACCTTCACGGCGGCCTCGGCGGCCTCGGCGGCGGCGCCCCCGGCGGCCTGGACGACCGCCACCGACCGCCGACGGGGAGGGGGGGTCCTGGTCGAGCTCAGCTGGCGCTGGATCTTCATCGTCAACGTCCCCATCGGGCTGATCACCGCCCTCCTTGCGGCGCGGTCGCTGGCCGAGGTTCGCGAGCCAGCCGGAGCCCCGCGGCCGGACGGCGTCGGCGCCCTCCAGCTCGTCGCCGGAATCGGCCTGCTCACGGGGGCCATCGTCAAGGGCCCCGACTGGGGCTGGGGCGATCCCCGGATCGTCGGCGGCTTCGCCGCCGCGGCCGCGCTCGTCGTCTGGTTCGCCGCGCGCTCGGCCCGGCACCCCGCCCCGGTGATCGAGCCCTCGATGCTGCGGGTCCGCAACTTCGCCCTCGCCAACCTCGCCGCGATGATCTTCTTCGCGGGGTTCGGCGCGATGCTGCTCGCCGGCGTCCTCTATCTGACCCAGGTGTGGGATTACTCGATCCTGCACGCCGGGGTCGCGCTCTCGCCGGGGCCGCTGACGGCGGCGCTCTTCGCGGCACCCTCCGGCCGACTCGGCGGGCGGATCGGCCAGCGTCCGATCGCCGCGCTCGGCGCGCGCCAGCTCGGGGCGGCGATCGGCGTCGCCGTCCTCGTCGCCCTCCTCGCTGATCCGGCTCCCGACGCGCTCCTCGGGGCCCTTCGCCACGGCTGGGCGTTCATGCTCGGCACCGGCTTGGGGACCGCCGCCCTCAGCCTCGCCCTCGGCCCGGTTCGGGCAGAGGAGGCCACGGCCCGGAAGCCGGACGTCGCGCCCCAGCCGCAGCCCGCGGCCGCCAAGTAGGCCGCGCCCGGAGCTAGGCGGACGCCAGGACCGCGTCGGCGGCCTCGTTCGCCTCCTCGATCTGCTCGCCGACAAGGTCCAGCCCGGAATCCCAGAAGCCGGGGTCGGTGAGATCGACGCCGACGATCGCACCGAGCTCCTCGGGCGAGCGCGAGCCGCCGGCGGAGAGCATCTCGAGATACGAGGGGACCATCTCCTCGCCGCGCTCGGTGTAGAGCCGGTAGACCGACAGCGCCAGCAGCTGGCCATAGGCGTATGCGTAGACGTAGCCCGGGGCGGCGATGAAGTGGGGCACATAGGACCACCAGGAGCGGTAGCCGTCGGTGATCTCGACCGAGTCGCCGAGCAGCTCCTCCTGGGTCTCGCCCCAGAGCTCGCCGAGGCGCTCGACCGACAGCTCTCCCTCCTCCCGGCGCGTGGTGTGGACCCGGTCCTCGAACTGGTTCATCGCGATCTGGCGGAAGACGGTCGCGATCTGACCCTCGACGGCCTCGCCCAGCAGCCCAAGCCGGGAGCGCGGCTCCGTGGTCTGCTCGAGCAGCCGCCCGAACACGATCTCCTCCGCGAACACGGAGGCGGTCTCGGCCACCGTCAGCGGGGTGTCCTGGTGGAAGATGCCCTGCTCTCGGGCCAGGGTCTGATGGAGGCCGTGGCCGAGCTCGTGGGCGAGGGTGAGCACGTCGCGGCGCCGGTTGGTGTAGTTGAGCATCACGTAGGGATGGACCGAGGGCACGGTCGAGGCGCTGAAGGCGCCGCCGCGCTTGGAGGGGTCGGGCGGGGCGTCGATCCACCGATCGGCGAAGAAGCGCTCGACGACCTCGGCGGCTCGCGCGGAGAAGGAGGCGAAGGACTCGCTGACGATCTGGCGGCCGCGCTCCCACGGGATCTCCTCGTCGGCGGCGGAGATCGCCGCCATCCGATCGTAGTCGGCGAGCCGCTCGATCCCAAGCAGCCTCGCCTTCGTGCGGTACCAGCTTCGGGCCAGCTCGTACCGTCCCTTAACCGCCTCCACCAGCGCCTTGACCGACTGATCCGAGGCCTCGTTGGAGAGGTTCCGCGAGGCGAGCCAGTGAGGGTAGGAGCGCAGCCGGTCCTTGATCGACTTGTCCTGGAGCAGGGTGTTGAGGATGTAGGCGCGGGTCCTCAGGCCCGGCTCGAGCGCCGCGGTGACCGCCCCGGCTGTGGAGCGGCGGACGTCGCGGTCGGGGTCGTACAGCTTCGAGAGGGCGACGTCGAGCGGGGCCGGCTCGGCGCCGTCGAGCTCCACCCGGATCGCCGAGGTGAGCTCGTCGAAGAGCCTGCTCCAGGCGCCGGCTCCGGTGACCGACAACTCGGTCGAGATCCGCTCCTCGGGCTTCGACAGCAGGTGGTCGCGGTAGCGGCGCTCCATCCTCAGGTGATGGCGGCAGAATTCCATTCCCTCCGCGGCGAGCAGCTCCTCGGCCCGCTCGTCGTCGATCTCGACCCACTCGAGCTCGAAGAAGAGGAGGCGAGTGTTGATCCGGGCGCCGCGCTCGCGGACGCTCTGCATCATCGCGCCGATCGAAGGGTCGGCCGTATCGGCGGAGAACCGAAGCTGGGCGTAGCTGGCGGCGCGCCCCGCGAGGTCGGAGATCTCCGCGAGCCGCTCCATCGCCTCCCGTAGGCCGGGGCCGTCGAGCGCGCCCACCTGGCCCTCGTAGCGTCCGGCGAACTCCCCGGCCAGGCGCTCTGCGTCGTCCAGCAGTGCCGAGACGGCGACCTCGTTGTCGCCGTTCGAGCGCGCGCCATCGAGCAGCGGAGCGAGGTCCCAGCGCACCTCTTCCAAAGTCGACATGGACCCACCGTACCCACTCGGTTAGCTTCTTCTTCGTGAAGGACCCCGGGCGAACCGCGATCGGCACCTGGAGCGGGGGCCGGTTCATGCGCTTCGGCGAGGCGATCGCCGAGGACCGCCTGGTCGCGCTCCTGCGCCCGGACGCCATCGACACCGTCCTCACGGCGGACGTCTACGGCGAGGGCGAGGCGGACTCCCTGCTCGGTCGGGCGCTCGAGGGCGTGCCGCGCGAGACCTACTCGCTGGTGGGCGCCGTCGGCCACGACTTCTACGAGGGCGAGCGCGACGGCCCCCGCGGGTTCCCCAGGTTCACCGACGCCCGTCTGCGGGGACCGGGCGGATACGCCGACTACCTCCGAATGGCGGGAGAGCGCAGCCTCGGTCGGATCGGCGCCGAGCGCTTCGACGTGCTCCTCCTTCACAACCCCGACCGGACCGGCTACGAGAGCGAGGCGGTCTGGGACGCGATGGCGGCTCTCCGCGAGGAGGGGATCGCCGACCGGATCGGGATTGCGCCTGGGCCCGCCAACGGTTTCACCGTCGATCTGATCTCGTGCTTCGAGCGCTTCGGCGATCGGCTCGACTGGGCGATGATCATCCTCAACCCGCTCGAGCCCTGGCCGGGCGAGCTATGCCTGGACGCCGCCGCGCGGCACGGGGTCCGGGTGATCACCCGGGTGGTCGACTACGGCGGCATCTTCTGGGACGATCTGTTGCCCGGCGCCGAGCTGCCGCCTGGCGATCACCGCGCCTTCCGGCCCGCCGGCTGGATCGACGCTGGCCGGGTGAAGCTCGACCGCATCCGCCCGATCGCCCAGGCGGCGGAGCTTACCCCGATGCACGCCGCCTGCCAGTGGAACCTCGCCCACGAGGCGGTCGAGTGCGTCGTGCCCACTCTGATCCAGGAGGCGGGGCCGGGGGCGCGCCCGATCGAGGACAAGCGGGACGAGCTCGCCTCCCTGCCCGGCGAGCAACGGCTTGATCCGGCCAACCTGGCGGCGATCCGCGCGATCGGCGACAACGCCGGGTGCATGGCGCTGAAGGGCGCGAGCCCCGACCACGAGGGCGAAGAGCGCCCTGATCGGTGGGCCCTCACCGCGGAGCTCACCGAAGCGGCCCGGCGCTGGGGCATCGATCCCGCCCGCGATCTGACCGAAGGCGCAGCCGCTACCCTCGAGACCGGGGCGACCGGAGAGTCGCCGGGGAGCGAAGGATGAGCGCAGTCATCAACGCGATCAGGAGGGCACTCGTCGGCACCGGTTCGACCGCCTTCATCCTGATCGGGGCGCTCGTGATCGGGTTCGGGGTGCCGCTGTTCTGGATCTACGTCGCCTCCCATCTCTACGGGAAGCCCGGCGCGGTGAGCCTGTCGGTGGCCGCGTTCATCGGCACCGGGATCCTGGTCAGCTATTGGGGGCTATTGCTGCTCGCCTCCTGGATTCGCGCCAGGACCGGGGCGGGCCGGCAAGAGGTCCAGCAGTACCGGAGGGCGGCCTGGAATCGGAGCATGCGCGACAGCCGCTACCGGCCCGGCGAGCGCCAGAGCGATCCGATCGAGCGCCTGTTCGTCACCACCGCGATCGTCTCCCTGATCGCGTTCTTCATCTGGTTCGCGTTCTTCGCCGGCGCCCCCTTCCCCAGCAACCCGGGCTGATCGGCTCGCCGGTCCTGGGGGTGGGGGAGGAGGCGTCGGGTCCGACGCTTAGCCTGGGTGGATGGCGCGATCGAGCCCGCGATTCGAGTGCACCGCCTGCGGGCACCGCGCCTTGGCCTGGACCGGCCGGTGCCCGGGGTGCGGCGCCTGGAACACCCTCGAGCGAGTGATGCCCGCGCCACGCGCGGCCGGGGTCGCGGGCGGATCGGGGGCGCCGGCGCCGAAGCCGATCCGGCTTCGCGAGGTCCGGGCAGAGCGCTCCGCCCGGCTCGAGACCGGGATCGCCGAGCTCGACCGGGTGCTCGGGGGCGGCCTCGTCCCGGGGTCGCTGGTCCTCCTTGGCGGCTCGCCGGGGATCGGCAAGTCGACCCTGGCGGCAATGGCCCTTGCCAACCTGGGCGCTGCGGGGGAGAAGACCCTCTACGTGTCCGGCGAGGAATCGGCCTCTCAGATCCGCCGGCGCGCCGAGCGGCTCGGGGAGGGCGCCCTCGAGGTCCCGGTGCTGGCGGAGCAATCCCTCGACCCGGTGATCGCGGCGGTGGAGGCCGAGCGCCCCTCGGTTTGCGCGATCGACTCCGTTCAGACCCTCGCCCCCGGCGAGGGATCGCCCGGGAGCGTTGCGGCGGTGCGGGACGCGACCGGCGCCCTGATGGAGGCCGCCAAGCGCCTCGACGTCACCATGCTCCTGATCGGCCACGTCACCAAGGAGGGCTCGTTGGCCGGTCCCCGGACGCTCGAGCACCTGGTCGACTGCGTTCTTCACTTCGAGGGCGAGCGCGAGCGCACCCTCCGGACCGTCAGGGCGCTGAAGAACCGCTTCGGCGCCACCAGCGAGGTGGGGGTGTTCGAGATGCGGTCGGGTGGGCTGGTCGAGGTCGCCGACCCCTCCGCCCAGTTCGTCGGCGAGGCCCGCTCGGCGGCCGGCTCGGTGGTCCTCTGCTCGATGGAGGGGACCCGGCCGCTCCTCGTCGAGGTCCAGGCCCTGGTGGCGCCGACCCAGATGGAGCTGCCGCGCCGCACCGCCACCGGGGTGGACCGCAACCGGCTGGCGTTGGTGATCGCGGTCCTCACCCGCCACGGGAGGATGCCGCTCGCCTCGGCGGACGTGTTCGTGAACGTCGCCGGCGGCGTTCGCGTCGATGAGCCCGGCGCCGACCTCGCGATCGCCCTCGCGATCGCCTCGGCCCACTCGAACCGCCCCCTCCGGGCCGGAAACGGCCCGCTCGCCTGCTTCGGGGAGCTCGGGCTCACCGGCGAGCTCCGCTACGTCGCCCACCCCGACCGCCGCGTCGCCGAGGCCCGCAAGTTCGGCCTCGCCCCCGTCCTCGGCCCGCGTCCCGGCGACGAGGCCATCGAGCACCTCACTTCCGCGGACACCCTGGCCGAAGCGGTGAGGGAGGCCGGCGCGGGCCGGGCTCTGCGGCAAGCGGCCTGACCGCTTGACAACCCTTTTTCCGAGCTATCAAGACGGATTTCCGGCAAGTCGGGCGGCTTCCCTTTTTGCCAACATGGATGGCGATGGCGTCTGCGGCGAGCGGCGACGAGCTTCAGGAGCTGGAGGCGCGACAGGATCCGCGGCTTCTTCGAGCCCTCGACATCGTCGCCCCGGGGACCGCCCTCCGGGAGGGGATCGACAACATCGTTCACTCGCGCACCGGCGGCCTGATCGTCCTCGGCGAGCCGGAGGACATCTCGTTCCTCTTCTCCGGCGGGATCTCGCTGGACGTCGACTACACCCCGGGGCTGCTCTACCAGGTGGCGAAGATGGACGGCGCGATCGTCCTCAACGCGGAGGCGACCCGGATCGTCGCCGCCAACGTGCAGCTGATGCCGGACCCGACGATCCTCTCCCAGGAGACCGGGACCCGGCACCGGACCGCAGAACGTGTCTCCAAGCAGACCGACTCGCTGGTCGTGGCGATCTCCGAGCGACGCGACGTCGTCAGCCTCTACCTCGGGGGGATGAAGTACGTCCTCCAAGACATCCCCTCGGTGCTCGCAAAGGCGAACCAGGGGCTCGCCACCCTCGACAAGTACCGTGCCCGCCTGGACTCGGTCTCGTCCCGGCTCACCCGGCTCGAGTTCGAGGGCGGCACCGTTCTCCACGACGCCCTCTCGGTCCTCCAGCGAGCCGAGCTGGTGACCCGGATGGCGGTGGAGGTCGAGCGCCTCATCGTCGAGCTCGGCACCGAAGGACGGCTGATCGAGATGCAGCTCGAGGAGACGATGGTCGGGGTCGCCGCCGACAAGGCGGCCCTGTTCCGCGACTACGCCGTCGACGACACCGAGGAGAACCTCGCCACCATGCTCGCCGCGATCGCGCGCCTGCCCCACCAGGACCTGCTCGACTTCGGGCGCCTCGCGGAGCTCCTCGGCTACGACCGCAAGGTCTCCACCCTCGACTTCCCGGTGTCCTCGCGCGGCTACCGCGTGCTGGGCAGGATCCCGCGGCTGCCGAGGCTGGTGGTCCAGCGGATCATTCACGAGTTCGGCGGCCTCGACGAGATTCTCGTCGCAAGCGACGACGACCTCGAGGCGGTCGAAGGCGTTGGCGCGACCCGCGCGAAGGACATCCGCGAGGGCGTCCGCAGGCTTCAGGAGGTCGACCCGGTCGACCGGTACCCGCAGAGCTGACGGACGGTGTCCGTCCCAATCGAAAGGAGCAACAAATTCCCGAGCTAGCAGAGGAGGTACTCGAGGAGGGGGCGACAGTTGACCTCGAGGTGGAAGCACCCGAGTGCACCTTCGAGGTCGGAGACAACGTCGTTTACCCGCACCACGGTGCGGGCGTGGTCCTGAAGCGGGAGACCAAGGACCTGATGGGCGAGAAGCGGGAGTACCTCACGATCAACATCCTCCACAACAACATGACCGTGATGGTGCCCTGCGAGAACGCGCATCGGGCCGGGCTCCGCCGGGTCATCGACGAGGAGCAGGTGAAGAAGGTGATCGGCGTCCTCACGGACGAGGTCTCCGAGATGCCGAAGAACTGGAATCGCCGCTTCAAGCACAATCGCGAGAAGATCAAGACGGGCGACGTATACGAGCTCGCGGAGGTGGTTCGAAACCTCGCCATCAGGGAGTGGGAGAAGGGACTTTCCACGGGCGAGAAGCAGATGTACACCCGGGCGAAGAAGATCCTCGCCTCGGAGTTCATGTACGCGCTCGACAAGGACGAGGAGGGCGCCGAGGCCTACCTAGACGAGCTGTTGGAGGGAAGCTTCGCCCCCAAGGCGACTGTCTGAAGCTCGCGCAGCCGCCGTGATCGCCGCCGCCGGCTCCGGGGAGCGCCTCGGAGCCGGCGGCCCGAAGGCGTTCGTCGAGGTCGCCGGGCGTCCCCTGATCGAGTGGTCGCTCGACGCCTTCCGGGCCGCCGGCTCGGTCGCCGAGATCGTTGTCGCGGTCCCACCCGGCCAAGACCAGCGGATCGCCGCGATGGGGGCGATCGGCGTGACCGGGGGTGCCAGCCGCTCGCAGTCGGTCGCCAACGCCGCCGAGATGGCCGGCGGCGAGATCATCGTCGTCCACGACGCCGCCCGTCCCCTGGTCAGTCCCGAGCTGATCGACGCCGTCGTCGCGCGCCTGCTCGCCGAGCCCGAGCTCACCGGCGCCATCGCCGCCACCCCGGTGACCGACACGATCAAGGAGGCCGGGGAGGGCGGCGAGGTCGAGCGCACCCTCGATCGCTCCCGCCTGTGGGCGGTGCAGACCCCTCAAGCGTTCCGCGCCGACGCCCTCCGCGACGCCCTGGCCGCCGCTGACGACCTCTCGACCGCCACCGACGACGCGATGCTGGTGGAGGCCGCGGGCGGCCGGGTCGCGATCGAGCCCGCCCCGCCGGGGAACCTCAAGATCACCACCCGTCTCGACCTGGCCGTCGCCGAGCAGCTCCTCCGCGGGCGGCCGTAGTCCGGCGCCGTGCGGAGGCAGGGTGCTGGGGGCGCGGCTCCCCGCTCAGCTCCAGAGCCAGAAGATGAGGCGGGCGTAGTTGCCCGGCGAGGCGAGGATAAGGATCAGGAGGGCCAGCGATATGAGCAGGGCCGCCAGCAGATGTTCCTCCTCGCGAGCTTGCCATCCTGGTTCGCCTTGTAGCCGGCGAGGCTCGCGAAGACCGCTGCGATCATGGGGAGAAGAGGGCGACGGCGATCAGGATCACGCCCAGGAGGACGTCGGCCGCGTATCCCCTGGGCACCCGGGATGGGAGCGAGGGGAGGGCCTCTCGGCGTTGCTCCTGGCTTCGGCGGGCCGCGACCAGATCGGCGCCGCAAAGGCGCAGCCGGCCGCGAACGGCGTCACGCGCTCGCCGCAGTTGGGGCAGTGGGTGATCGTCCTTGCCAAGGCGGGCCACCCTAACCTCTGGCCCGAATCCCGTCAGAACCGGTTGCCGAGCCAGTGGTCCGGACGCGATCGCTGGAGGCATGCGGCCTCATCCGCGTGCGCGGATAACCCGCATCAGCCTCCTAGCTGCGGTTGGAGCGCAGGAGCACCCAGGCGAGGGCGACGACGAACGTGAGCTGGCCGACGCCGAGGGCGGTGCCGAGGTTGACGGCACCGAGCAGCTCGGCGGCGGCGACGCCGAGGGCGAAGGCGCCGAGGACGATGGCGACGTTCCTGAGCACCAGCGTGGGACTCTAGATGGCGAGTGCGAGCGCCCCGCCCAGGGTTGCGAAGCCGACCACCGCCCAGGCGACGTAGTCGCCGATCTGCCCCGAGTGGAGGCGCCGCAGGCGCAGCAGCGCCACCCCCAGCGTTCCCGAGGGCCGGTCGGGGCGCGCGAACGGCCGCCGCTGCCGCAGCAGCACGATCCCGGTCGCGACCGAGCCGGCCGCCGTCAGCAGTCCGAGGCCGAATTCGGCGATCCCGAGCCCCGGGTGATCGGCCTGGGGCGCTGGTGGGAGGGTGCGGCCCAGCACCGCTGCGTTGTAGAGGCCGCGGTCGGTGAAGCGGGCGGCGGCGTCCTGAACCTGGTGGACGAAGCCCGGCACGATGCCGACCACGAGCCCGGCCACGATCAGGGCGGTGGCGCTGAGGAGGACGACGTTGGGCGTGTACCCGGGCGCGCCCCGGAACTCGCTCTCCTCGCTCTCGACCTCGGCCACCTGGGGACCGGCGCCCCGGCTCAGGAAGATGCGGCCGGCCGCGCGGAGCAGCGCTCCTGAGGTCAGAACGGTGGCGGCGACGAACACGGCGGCCACCCAGCCGTAGCCCAGGTCCGTCGCCGCGCCCTCGATCAGGGACTTGCCGCTGAATGCGCCGAGCAGCGGCGCCGCCGCCAGCCCGACGGCGCCGGCCACGAACAGCACGGCCACCAGGCGAGGGACGTCGGAGCCGCGGCCGTGAAGGTGGAGCTCGTGAACGCTGGCGCAGCGATGGATGAGGATCCCCAGGCAGACGAACAGGCCCGCCCGCAGCAGCCCGTCCGCGGGGACGAGCAGCGCCGTTCCCGCGAGGCCATCCGGCGTCAGCAGGGCGATGCCGATCAGGGCGAGCCCCACCTGGCTGATCGTGACGAAGGCGAGCAGCCGCTTCAGGTGGGCCTGGAACAGGCACATCACCGCCCCCAGCAGCGCGGTGAGGATCGCGAACGAGAGCAGCACGATCCGGATGCCGTCCGCGTGCGGGCCCAGGGGGCCCTCGAACACCACCCAGTAGATCCGGGCGACCGCGTAGATGCCGAGGTCGCTCATCACCCCGGTGAAGACGATCACCGCCGGGGTTGGCGCCACGGCGTACGCGTCGGCGAGCCAGAAGTGGAAGGGGACGATCGCTGCCTTGACCAGGAAGCCGCCAACGATCATCGCGAAGGCGACGATCACCAGCCCGTCGGCGGGCCTGGCCGCGAGCGCCGTCCCCACCTGCGCCATGTTGAGAGCGCCGGTTCGCCCGTAGAGGAGCGCGATCCCGAACAGGATCATGGTCGCGCCCAGGGTGTTGACGACCGCGAAGCTGAGCGCCCCCGCCAGAGGCGCCGGGCGCTCGATCCGGTAGGCCGTGAGGGCGTAGGCCGAGACGCTCATCACCTCGAAGAAGACGAACATGTTGAACAGGTCCCCGGTCAGCGCGAACCCGGCCAAGCCACCGAGGAAGACGAGCAGCAGGGCGTGGAAGGACGGCCCGCGGGTGTCGAAGTAGCGCCAGGTGAAGAGCAGCGCGGTTGCGACCAGGACCGCCGCCAGGGTCGCCAGGCCGGCGCCCAGCGGGTCGATCGCGAGGGTCACCCCGATTACCGCGCCGCCGGGGAGCGGGCGCCAGTCGCCGAGATAGGAGACCACTGGCGCCTGCGAGCGGACGGCGTCGACCAGCAGCGCCCCGCAGAAGATCACCAGCGCGATCGCCACCGTCATCGCGACCAGGTCGTCGCGCGTCCGCCACGGCCTCAGGGCCGCCAGAGTGGCGGCGGCCAGGAAGGGAACGCCGATCGCGAGTGGGGCCGACTCCGCCACGATCAGTCCCTGAGCGGATCGAGCTCGTCGGGGTCGAGGGTGCCGAAGCGCTTGAAACTCTGCACCGCGATCGCGAGGAGCAAGGCGGTGACGGTGGCGCCGACCACGACGTCGGTCAGGGTCAGCGCCTGGACAACCGGATCGACGGCGTTGGTGCCCACCGGGATGTCGGCGAAGATCGGCGCCGCGAACCCCCTGCGGTACCCGATTCCCAGGAGGAGCAGATAAGTCGAGGACTGGGCGATGTTCAAACAGATCACCAGGTGGATCAGCTGGCGGCTCGTGATCACCCCGTACAGGCCGACCAGAAGGACCCAGACGGCGACCCCGTAGGGGGCGATGCTCATCGCTTCGAGCTCCGGTGGAGAATCAGGAGCTGATCGAGGAACTCCGAGAGCAGCAGCACGAACCCACCCGCCACCTCGAAGCCGACGGAGATGCTGAGCAGCGGGATGGTGCCCGCCGAGACCAGCTCTCCCGGCTGTCGGAGTGGCAGGAAGTTGTCGAGGAATGCGTTCGCGAACAGGATGCCGCCGATCCCGATCAGGACGAACGCGCCGGCGCCGGCGGCCTTGGCCACCTCGACCAGGCTCAGAGGTCGCACCCTCCGCATCGCTATGTACTCGCCGCCGATGTACACCAGCAGCAGGGCGCTGGCGCCGATCACCCCGCCCTGGAAGCCCCCGCCCGGGGTGAGGTGGCCGTGGGCGGTTATGTAGGCGGCGAGCAGCACGGTGAATGGAACCAGGAGCACGGTCAGCAGCCGCAACGCCGCGCTCGTCTCGGGTGGGCGGCGCTGCGGCGAGTCGTCGTCGATCTCACCCTCCACCTCGTCACGCGCCTCTCGCAGCAGCAGTGCCAGCCCGAGGACGGCGGCGAACAGAACGAACTCCTCGCCGAGGGTGTCGAAGCCGCGGTAGTCGAAGTTGACCGCCGTCACCACGTCGGTTGTGCTCCGCTGCGGGACCGCAAGGCGGTCCATCAGCCGGCCGTACAGGGGAGAGAAGCTGCCGAAGTCCGGCAGGCCGGCGAGCCCCCAGATCAGGAGCGCGGCCAAGCCCGTCCCCCCGAGCAGGAAGATCCGCCGTCGAGCCGCGAGAGAGATCTCGCCGGGTCGCCGCCGCGGGGGCCGGTCGGGGGCGCTCATCGGCGCGTCTTCGCAATCGCCAGCAGGATCATGGTCGGCATCGCCACCGCCCCGATGACGATGTTGGACAGCGCCACGTCCGGCGCCTGGAAGGAGAAGAAGAGGATCCCCAGGCTGAGCCCGTACAAGCTCGCGACCACGGCCTGCCGGGTGGGATCGCGCGCCGCGACCACCGCCCAAGCGCCGAGAGAGACAAGGCCCAACGCCGTGATCTGAACGGCCTCGAGGGCGTCGGTCAACGGCGGACCTCGCCGGGCTCGCCCCCGGTCCCCCGCTCACCGTCCCGGCGCCCACCCGAAGGCGGGGGCCGGTTTTCTGTCCCGAGGCCGAGGCTTCCCCGCTCCCGGACGCGCGCCGCCCGGGCGGTGGCGTGCACGAGCGCGGGCCCGAGAAGAACGATCAGGGCGGCGGTGATCATCGCCTTGATCCCCGCCTGCGAGAGTGGCCCGAAGTCGATTACCACGACCGTGGCCAGCGCCAGCGGAGTGAAGGTGGAGGCCGGCCCCGTGAAGTGAAGGCGGGCGTAGATGCCCCTTCCGACCAGGATCCCGACGACCGAGGTCAGCTCCATCGCCACCCCGAAGCTGAGCACGCATATCGCCGCGACCTCGAACGCGCTCACAGCCACCGCTCCAGAAAGCGCGCATAGGCAAGCCCGCCGGCGAAGCTCAGCACCGCCGACACGATCGCCAGATCGAAGAACGGCTGGCGGTTGGTGCCGGCGGCCAGCAGCAGCAGGACGAGAGTGGCGATGTCGCCCCCGACATTGAGCGCCACCAGCCCATCCGGCGGAGAGGCCCTGACCGAGAACACGATCAGGGGCCCGATCTGGAGCAGGAGGGCGGAGGCGGCGACGAGGTAGACGGCGCTCACTCGATCACCCGCTCGAACGCCGATCCGGGTCGACCAGCTCGTGGACGAGCATCTCCTGGCGCTCCCGGTCGATCTCGAGCACGTAGCTGTTGGGGGGGAACGACAGGCCCGCGGTCAGCAGGGCCCGCTTGGTCGCCTGTTCGCCCTCGTCGGCGGGAAGGGAGACCGGGATCGTCCGGAAACGGCCGATGCTCGCCTCGCCCCCGGCCAGCTGCCTGGCGAGCGCGCCCAGAACCCAGCCGGTCTCCTTGACCGTTTGCCACGGCAGCCGGCGCGCCGGCAGCACCCAGCGCAGCCGCGGGCGAAAGGTGAACAAGCGCTGGCGGGCGAGCGCCACCGCGGCGCTGGCGGCTAGGGCCGAGGCGAACAGGCCGAGGATCTCCTCGGCGACCACGAACTGGGCGATCAGTGCCAGCCAGAGCAGGTTGAGCGCGACGAACCACCCGATCCAGGCGCGGATCATGCGCTCGTTCTAGCGCCAGGCTCAGACGTTCTCTAGCCTGGCCGCGTGCTCAGCGACTACCACCTCCACCTGCGTCCCGACCAGGAGGGGACCCCGGCGGCCGACTACTTCACCGCGGAGAACGTCGACCGCTACCTGGCGGCCGCCGAGGAGCACGGGATCACCGAGCTCGGCGTCTCCGAGCACGTCTACCGGTTCAGCCAGGCGCTGGACGTCTGGGATCACCCCTTCTGGGCGGAGCAGGCGGTGGACGACCTCGACGAGTACTGCGAGTTCGTTCGCACGACGCCGCTGCGCCTCGGGATCGAGGCCGACTTCATCGCCGGCGCCGAGGATCGGATCGCCAACCTGCTCCAGGCGCGCGAGTTCGATTACGTGATCGGGTCGATCCATTTCATCGCCGGCGGCGCCGTCGACCACGAGCGCTACGACGTCTGGGAGGTCGATGCCGATCCGGACCGCGTCTGGCGCCGCTACTTCGAGACCCTCGCCGAGGCCGCCCGCACCGGCCTGTTCGACATCCTCGCCCACCCCGACCTCGTCAAGGTCTGGGGGGGCGCCCGCCCGGTGCCCGAGCGCGACCCGCGCTTCTACTACGAGCGGGCCGTCGAGGCGATCGCCGAGTCCGGGGTCGCGGTCGAGATCTCGACCGCGGGCCTCCGCAAGCCGGTCGGCGAGATCTACCCGGCGCCGGTGTTCGCCCGGATGTGCGTCGAGGCCGGGGTCGGGACCTTCGCCCTCTCCTCCGACGCCCACGTGCCGGACCAGGTCGGCTACGGCTACGACCGCGCGCTCGAGTTCCTCGCCGGGCTGGGGGTGGAGCGGCTGTGCGTCTTCGACCGTCGCCGGCGCCGGCTCGAGACCGCCGGCCCGAGCGGGGTCGAAGTGCCCGAGGAGCGCCGGGAGGCCTAGGTGGCGCTCCGGGTCGGGATCGGCTACGACTCCCACCGGCTCGAGGCCGGGGAGACGCTGGTGCTCGGCGGGGTCGAGATCGAGCATGAGCGCGGGCTCGCCGGCCACTCCGACGCCGACGTCCTCACCCACGCGGTGATCGACGCCCTCCTCGGCGCCGCCGGGCTCGGCGACCTGGGCGAGCTCTTCCCGCCCGGGGAGGAGAAATGGCGCGGCGCCCACTCGCTCGACCTGCTCCGGGTGGTGGTCGGGAGGCTGCCCGGGCCTCCGGTGAACGTCGACGCCACCGTGATCTGCGAGGAGCCCCGCCTCGCCCCGCACCGAGCGGAGATGAGGGCGCGGTTGGCGCAGACGCTATCGGCGCCGGTCAGCATCAAGGCCACCACCAATGAGGGACTGGGCGCGATCGGCCGCGGCGAGGGGATCGCGTGCGTGGCGGTAGCGCTGATCGACACGGGCGACGGGCCGGGGCCGGTGGTCTAGATCGTTGGTCTGTCGACCCGCGCCTGGATGAGCGTGTGGCGCTCGACGGCGAAACCGGGACGTAAGCTACCGGGGTGGCTACCCGCCTGAGCTCGCTGGCCAGCCGCCCGTTCGAGCGTGCCTCGAGGTTCCCGCCCGGTCGGATCTCGGCAGGCTTCTTCCAGCTCGGCACTCTGATCGACGCCGGGGTCCTGAAGCCGGTCCGCCCCGACAAGCTCGCGAGGATGGCGCGTCTGTACCTGCGCTGGGGGGCATCGCCGGCGCTCGGTTCAGCCATCGGCGCGATCCACTATCCCGACGAGCCCGCGGTCATCGACGAGCTTGGCATCCTCACCTTCGCCGGTACCCACGAGCGCTCGAACGCCCTCGCCCGGGCGCTTCGCAGCGAGGGCGTGGAGCCGGGCGACGGCGTTGCGATCATGTGCCGGAACCATCGGGGCTTCATCGAGGCAACGATGGCCTGCT
Organism: Actinomycetota bacterium; assembly: GCA_046730475.1. Taxonomy (GTDB): domain Bacteria; phylum Actinomycetota; class Thermoleophilia; order Solirubrobacterales; family 70-9; genus JBKPIY01. Next base: position 37,382 of record JBKPIY010000018.1, on the reverse strand, counting down.
CCAAGCTCGGGCTCGTCGCGCTGTATCTGAACACCGCCTTCGGCGGGCCCCAGCTCGCCGACGTGATCGAGCGCGAGAGCCCCGCCGCTCTGATCTACGACCAGGAGTTCGAGGAGCTGTTGGCCGAGGGTGCCGCCGGCCTTCGCCGCTACGTCGCGTGGAGCGAGGGAGATCCCTCCGATCCGTCCCTGGAGGAGCTGATCTCGTCGGCGCCGGGGACGGATCTCGACCCGCCGGCCGACCACGGCCGCTTCATCATCCTCACCTCCGGCACCACCGGCGCCCCCAAGGGCGCCCAGCGAACCCAGCCGCAGGGGCTCGGCCCCCTGGCGGAGCTCCTCTCCGTGATTCCCCTGCGCTCGCGCGAGTCGGTGATGATCGCCGCGCCCCTGTTCCACTCATGGGGCTTCACCCACTTCGTTCTCAGCCTCCCACTTGCCGAGACGATGATCCTGCGGCGCCGCTTCGATCCGGAGGGAACGCTGCAGGCCTGCGCCGAGCACCGGGCCGAGGCGCTCGCGGTGGTTCCGGTGATGATGCAGCGGATCCTCGAGCTCGACGAGGAGGTGAGCCGCCGCTACGACCTCTCGGCCCTTCGGGTGACCGCCGCCAGCGGCTCGGCACTCCCCGGCGATCTCGCCACCAAGTGGATGGACACCTTCGGCGACAACCTCTACAACCTCTACGGGTCGACCGAGGTCGCCTGGGCCACGATCGCGACCCCGGAGGACATGCGGGCGGCGCCGGGGACCGCCGGTCGGCCGCCCCGGGGGACCGTCGTACGGATCCTCGACGAGGAGGGTCGCGAGCGCCCGGGCGGCGAGACCGGGCGGATCTTCGTCGGCAACGAGATGGCGTTCGAGGGGTACACCGGCGGGGGCGACAAGGAGCGGCTCGAGGGGCTGCTCTCCTCGGGCGACGTCGGCCACTTCGACGAGGGCGGGCGCCTGTTCATCGACGGCCGCGATGACGAGATGATCGTCTCCGGCGGCGAGAACGTCTTCCCGCGCGAGGTCGAGGACCTCCTCGTCCAGCACGAGGCGGTTGCCGAGGCCGCCGCCGTCGGGGTGCCCGACGAGGCCTTCGGCCAGCGCCTGCGCGCGTTCGTGGTGACGAACCCGGGCGCCGACGTCTCCGAGGACGAGCTCAAGGCCTATGTCAAGGACCACCTGGCCCGCTTCAAGGTCCCACGCGAGGTCGTATTCATCGACTCCCTCCCGCGGAACGCCACCGGCAAGGTCGTGAAGCGCGACCTGGCTGAGCGCGAGGTGACCGGCTGACGTCCGACGCCGCGATCAAGGAGGCGCTTGAGAGGGCGACCGAGGCCGAGCGCCGCTCGACCGTCGCCGAGAGCGCCCTCGCTGACGCCCGGCAGCGGCTCGCCGACAGCGAGGCGAAAGCGGCGGAATTGGAGAAGGCCGTGGCGGGCGCCGGAGAGGAGGTGCGCGCCGCCCTCGAACGCGCCCACAGGAAGTCCGCCGCCGAGCTCGAGCGGGTGCGCGCCGGGGAGCGCTCGGAGCGGGAGCGGCTCGAGGGGCGCGTCGCGGAGGCCGAACGAGCCGGCCGGGAGGCCGTGCGAAGGCTGGAGGAGGCGGAGAGGAAGCTGAACGAAGCCGAGCAGCGCGCGCTCGCCGCCGAGGACCGGGTGCAGGCGGCCGAGGCGGCGGCACAGTCCGAGCTCCAGCGGGTGCGCGCCGAATCGGAGGTTCGCGGCCGGAGGGCCGCCGAGGAGGCGCGCCGCGAATCCGCCAAGCGGATCCGCCGGCTGGCGGACCGCGTCGCCCAGGAGGCCGAGGCCCGCGCCCGGGCGGAGGCCAACGCGAGGCTGAGCCGGGAGGCGGCCGAGCTCCAGCGCGAGGCCGACGAGCGGCTGGAGGCGGCGCGGCGCCGGGCCGATGAGGAGGTTCGCGAGCAAGTCGAGCATGCCCGCCGCGAGGCCCTGATGGGCGAGGGCGCTTCCGAGCCCGCGTCCGACGCCCCGGGCGTGACCCCGCCGGGCGAGCCTGGCGGCACCTGGTACGTCGGCGGTCGCCGGCTTCGGACCTACTGAGGGCTACTGGGTGGCGAGCGGGGAGCGCCGGGCCTCGGCGCCGAAGCGTGGCCGCTCGACCGCCTGCTTCAGGTTGAGAAGGGACCGGCGGAAGCGGCGGCGAAGGGGCCGGGCCGCCACCCACTCGGAGAGCAGCTCCGCGATCCCGCTGCCCGCGACGCCGTAGGCGAAGCGGAAGGTGACCCGGGTGCCGCCCTCGGGGAGCTCGCGAAGGCGCCAGCGCCCACGCTGGTCGACCCCGGTGACCGAGCTCCAGGCGAGGTCGCGATCGGGCTTCCACTCGACGATCTCGATCAGCCCACCGACGTCGGCCGAGCCGACCCTGATCAGCATCCGGAAGCGGGCACCGAGTCCGCGCTTGCGCTTGCCCTCGACATCCCAGCGGGTGACCCCGGACATGAACACGGTGTAGTTGTCGGGATCGGTGAGGTAGTCCCACACCACCTGGGGCGGGGCGGCGACGTCGAGGTGCTCCTCGATCCGCATCCCAGCGTTCTAGCCGATCACCGGGAAACGGCGCTCCGCCGCCAGGCGATCGAGCGCCTCCTGCATGGCGTCGGTGACGTACTGGTAGACGGCGCCCTGGTCGGGGTGGCGGCCGAACCGGCGGGCGGGGTCGATCGGGTCGAGCACCTGGACCGTGATCTTGGCGGGCAGGGGCAGATGCCCGAGGAAGTCACCGACGTTGATTACCCAGGGGAGCGCGATCGAAATCGGCAAGACCTTGAGCCGGAACAGCCGGTCGAGCCGCAGGGCCCGGGCGAGGCGGTGGCCGTCGCTGAGGAAGAGCGCCGTCTCCTGCCCGCCGATCGAGACCACCGGAACGATCGGCACGCGGGCGTCGAGCGCAAGCCGGATGAAGCCCATCCGTCCGTCGAAGTCGATCCGGTTCGCCCGGGTCGTGGGGCGGTGGACCTCGTGGTCTCCGCCGGGATAGACGAGCACCGCGGCGCCCGCGTCGAGCGCCTTGCGGGCGTTCTCGTGGGAGGCGGCGACGGTCCCGAAGGGGCGCAGGAACTGGCCGTACGGCGAGGCGATGACCAGGTTGTGGGCGAGCTGATAGAAGGGCCGCTCAACCCCGAAGTAGGTGTTGAAGGCGAGGGTGAAGACGACGGTGTCGGGCATCATGTTCCCGCCCGAGTGGTTTCCGACCAGCAGCACCGGCTTGTCCTCGGGAATCTTCTCCAGACCCCGCACCTCGCCCCGGAACCAGATGCTCGCCAGGAGCCAGGCCGCGGGGAGGTGCTCGCGGATGTAGTCGGGGTCGCGGTCGTCGAGGTCGGCGGTGAGCCGGTCGCGGATCTCGTCCAGGATCGAGGACGCCGCTCGGGTGATCGGGCGCCCTAGCGGCGCGAGGAGCGGGCGGGCAAGCCCGAAGAGCGTGGTGCGCCCGCGCTCGACCTCGGGGGCTGGCGCCCCCGCTCGGGGGTCGCCGCCGTTCGGGCTCTGCCCAGTCCGCGCCTGGGCAGCGGTGCCTGCGCGGCTCTCTGGCATGGGCCGGCCTGATTCTAGGGCCGGGTCGGAAGCCTCGGCTAGTGGTCGAGCCCTTGTGGCCGGGGCACCTAGGAGGTGGCGGCCTCGGTGGCGGGCAGGGGGACGGCGCCGGTCGGGCGCAGGCGCCTGGCGGCTCTGCTGAGGCGGGCGGCGGCCCGAGCCGCGGGGCCGCCCGAGGTCTCGGCGATGAACCCGCTGATCAGGGCGTTGGTCCGGGCGGGAAGCTCCACCTGCGGAACATGGCCGCACTCCTCCAGCACCAGGTGACGCGAGTCCGGAAGTGCCCGCTGGACGTGGCGCGAGAACGCGAACGGGACGAGCGGGTCCTCGTCGCCCCAGATGAACATCGCCGGCGGCTCGAGGGCGGGCAGCCGGGTCCAGAACCCGTTCGGCCCGAACGGCTCCTCGAGGTAGATGTTCCGCGCCGAGGCGTGGAAGGCGACCCTGACGCCGAGGGTGCGGTAGTTGCGCAGAAACTCCTCGCACGCGACGTCGGCGACCGAGGGATGGAGGCGGTCGGGACGAGCGAACATGCTCCAGAACTGGCGCCGGACCACGCCCGGCAGCATCGTGTGCGGGATCGCCGCCAGCTCGGGGCGGAAAACTCTCGCCAGCGGCACCAGCTGGCGTCGGCGCCGCCAGGCGAGCGAGGGTGAGAGCAGGGTGAGCGAGGCGATCCGGTCGGGCGCGGTCAGCCCCACCTCGATCGCCACCCGACCGCCCATCGAGTTGCCGACCAGGTGGGCCCGCTCGATCTCGAGCGCGTCGAGGAACCGGAGCATCGCCCGTGCGAACCAGGGGGCGTCGTAGGGCGCGCGGAGCGGCTTCGAGGAAGACCCGAACCCCGGGAGGTCGATCGCGTGGACGGTGTGATCAGGGCTGAGCGCGGAGACCGTCTCGAAGAACGAGGTCTTGTTGCTCCCCAGCCCATGCACGAGGACGACCGCGTCGTCGCCGTCGCCGGCGGTCAGGGTCGAGATCCCCGTCTTTCCGGCCCGGACCTCGTGCACCCGGACCAGGGGCGCCCGCCCGCTCGGTCGCCGGAAGAATCCCTCGAAGGCGACCGCGAGATCGAGGTTCCCGCGCGCCCACAGAAGCCGGTTACGGAAGGCGTCGAGCCCCGACAGCCTGCCCTCCCGAAGGGCGAGCCAGGTGGCGGCGTCGGTGCCGATCACCACGTCGCTGTCGCGTTCGGGCTTGCGCAGGACCCCGCAAGCGTCGCCGTCCAGCTCGACCGTCCAGGAGCGCCCGGCGTCCTCGATCTCGATCCGGAAGCTGGCTCGGAACCCGGGGTCGGCGCCCAGGTAGCGGTTCGGCAGCGTTGCGAACGCCTCCTCGACTCGACGGAGGCGGTGCTCCTCCAGGGACGTTGACGCTCCGCCGGACAAGACCGCTGAAGCGTATCCATCCCCGCGGTCGGAGCGCTCTGAGTGCCGGCTAACGCCCGCGGGCGCCGGCGATCATCGGGGCGAGCGCGTCGGCCAGGGTGGGCTCGCCGATCTGCCGCAGCTCGTAGGTCGCGTGGCGAATCGGGTGGCGGCAGTCGATGATCCGGGCGAGGTCGATCGGGGTCCCCGTGACGACCACGTCGCAGTCGGTGGCGTTGATGGTCGCCTCCAGGTCGGCGAGCTGCTCGTCCGAGTAGCCCATCGCCGGCAGGAGCGCGCCGATATGCGGGTAGCGGCGGAAGGTCTCCGCGATCGACCCGACCGCGTGCGGGCGGGGGTCCACCTCGGTCGCCGCCCCCGCCTGGCGGGCGGCCACCGTCCCGGCGCCGAGGGCCATCCCGCCGTGGGTGATGGTGGGGCCGTCCTCGACCACGAGCACCGCCCTCCCCTCGAGCGGCGGGCCCTCGGCGAGTGAGACCGGCGACTCCGCCCGGATCACGGTCGCCGCCGGATTGGCGTCGGCGACATCCTCGAGCACCCGGCGAACCTGCTCGGGTGCGGCGCTGTCGAGCTTGTTGACCAGCACCACGTCGGCCATCCGCAGGTTGGCCTCCCCCGGGTGATACGCGAGCTCGTCGCCCGCGCGCAGCGGGTCGACCACGACCACCAGCAGGTCCGGCCGAAAGAAGGGAAGATCGTTGTTGCCGCCGTCCCAGATCACCACATCGCTCTCGGCCTCGGCGCGTGCGAGCACCTCCGCGTAGTCGACGCCCGCGTGCACGACGATCCCCATCTCCACCGGCCGCTCGTACTCCTCCCGCTCCTCGACGGTGGGATTCGAGGCGTCGATGTCGGCCAGGGTGGCGAAGCGTTGTGCTCGCATCGGCTCGAGCTCGTGGTAGGGCATCGGGTGGCGGACCAGCGACGGCCGCAGTCCCGCGTCGATCAGGATCCGGCCGACCTCGCGGCTCGTCTGACTCTTGCCGGCTCCTGTGCGCACCGCGCACACGGCGACGATCGGCTTGCTCCCCCGAAGCATCGTCCGCTCGGGGCCGAGCAGGGTGAAGTCCGCGCCGGCCGCGAGCGCGATCGCGGCCCTGTGCATCACCTGTGCGTAGGAGAGGTCGGAGTAGGCGAACACCACCTCGTCGACCCGCTCCCGCTCGATCAGGCCGAGGAGCTCCTCCTCGGGGCGGATCGGGATTCCGCTCGGATAGCGGGGCCCCGCCAGCGACGGTGGGTAGGTGCGGTCCGCAATCCCCGGGATCTGGGCGGCTGTGAAGGCGACCACGTCGACCTCCGGGTCGTCCCGGTAGACGACGTTGAAGTCGTGGAAGTCACGCCCTCCGGCCCCCATGATGATCACCCGGCGCATCGTTCCTCCTCCGGCGCTTGCCAGCGGTCCCCGAAAGCCTATGCCCGCGCGGCGATGTAGAACCTGCCCCGTGAACCGAACCCGAAGCCGGAGCTCCTGACCGATGCGCGTGGTGGTGGCGCTGGGCGGCAACGCCCTGTTGCGGCGGGGGGAGCCAGCCGACGAGGCCAGCCAGCGCCGCAACGTGAGCGCCGCCGTGCACGCCGTGGCGGAGCTGGCCCGCGAGCATCAGGTGGTGGTCACCCACGGCAACGGGCCGCAGGTGGGGTTGCTCGCACTCCAGGGGGAGGCCTACCCCGAGGTGGAGCCGTATCCCCTCGACGTTCTCGACGCCGAGACCGAGGGGATGATCGGCTATCTGCTCGACCAGGAGCTGGTCAACACCCTCGGCGACCGCCCGGTCGCGACCCTGTTGACCCAGGTCCTGGTCGACCGGGACGACCCGGCCTTCGCGGCGCCGACCAAGCCGATCGGGCCGCTGTACGACCGCGCCACCGCCGGCCGCCTGGCCGCCGAGCGGGGTTGGTCGATCGCCCGGGACGGCGACTCCTTCCGCCGGGTGGTGCCCTCTCCTGAGCCCCGAGCGATAGTCGAGCTCGGAACGATCCGCCTCCTGGTCGACGCGGGTGTGCTGGTGATCTGCGTGGGAGGCGGCGGGGTGCCGGTGGCCCTCGACTCGGAAGGCCGGCTGCACGGAGTCGAGGCCGTCATCGACAAGGACCTCGCCGCCTCGCTCCTCGCCTCCCGTCTGGAAGCTGATGCCCTGCTGCTGCTCACCGATGTGGCGGCGGTCGAGGTCGGGTGGGGGACCGCGGAGGCGCGGCCGCTCGCCGAGGTCTCGCCGGCGGAGCTGCGCGCGATTCCGTTCGCGCCCGGCTCGATGGCGCCCAAGGTCGAGGCCGCGTGCCGCTTCGCCGAGGCCGGAGCGGGGATCGCGTCGATCGGGGCCCTGTCCGAGGCGGTGCGGGTGCTGGCGGGCGAGAGCGGGACGCGCGTGAGAGCCACGTAGGATCGCGGGCCGATGCGCCGGATCGTGATCCAGGACACCCTCAGCGGGGAGCTCCGCGAGCTCGATCCGCGTGAGCCCGGCAAGGTCGGGATCTACGCGTGCGGCCCGACGGTCTACAGCCGAATCCACGTCGGAAACGCCCGGCCCTATGTGATCTTCATGCTCCTGAAGCGGTTCCTCGAGCGCGAGGGGTACGAGGTGATGCTGGTGATCAACGTCACCGACATCAACGACAAGATCTACGACGCCGCCCGCGAGGCCGGCGAGCCGTCGGCCAGGTTCGCATCCGAGATGACCCGCGCCTACGTGGAGGACACCGACCGACTCGGTCTCGGGCGCCCCGACGCTGAGCCGCTCGCCACGGGGACGATCGTTGAGATCATCGAGCTGATCGAGGCGCTGGTCGGGAGCGGCCACGCCTACCAGGCGGACGGCGACGTCTACTTTCGGGTCCGGGCCTTCGCCGGGTACGGCAAGCTCTCCAACCGCGACCCCGAGCAGATGGACCAGGGCGAGGAGGCGGGGACCGCCTCGCTCAAGGAGGACCCGCTGGACTTCGCTCTCTGGAAGGGGCGCAAGGAGGGGGAGGACACTTCCTGGGATTCGCCCTGGGGCAAGGGCCGGCCCGGCTGGCACATCGAGTGCTCGGCGATGGCCGAGACCCGGCTCGGCCTCGACTTCGCCATCCACGGCGGCGGGCTGGACCTCGTCTTCCCCCACCATGAGAATGAGATCGCCCAGACCGAGGCGGCGCGCGGCGTCCCCCTCGCCCGGATCTGGATGCACAACGGGATGGTCCAGCTGGCCGAGGAGAAGATGTCGAAGTCGGTGGGCAACATCTTCCAGCTCTCGGAAGCGCTTGACCGCTTCGGCCCCGAGACCGTTGTCGCCTACCTGGCCTACGGTCACTACCGCCAGCCGCTCGCGTTCTCCGAGGAGACGCTCGAGGAGGCCGCCGCCCGGATCGAGCGGCTCCGCAACTTCCTCCGCGACGGCGACCCGCCCGGCGATCAGGATCCATTCGTCGCGGAGCGCCGCGAGGCCCTCCTCGCGGCTCTCGCCGACGACTTCAACACCCCGCGCGCCTTCGCCGCCCTGTTCGAGCTGATCGCCGAGGCGAATAGGCGCGAGCTGCCCGGCGCCCGCGCGGCGGTCGCGGAGCTGCTCCCGCTCCTCGGGCTCGAGTCCCTGCTCGCCTGCGAGGAGCGCCCGGACCCCGAGGCCGAGGCGAAGCTCGCCGAGCGCCAGCGGGCCCGCGCCGCCAAGGACTACGCCCGCGCCGACGCCCTCCGCGACGAGCTCGCCGCGATGGGCTGGGAGGTCCGCGACGAGCCCGGCGGCGCCCGGCTGGTGCGCAGCTTTCGCGGCTGAATCCCATTTCGGCGCGGGCGTTGGGAAAGCGTTCGGGCGCTACGTTGCACACCATGCGACCAAGGGGGACGTTGGGATCGGCCGATCTGGTCTGCCGTAGAGCTCACCTGGCGGCGGTGAGACGGGCGGCGGGTCCCGATCGGGATCTACCCGAGCGCGCCGGGCTCAGGGAGCTGGACGAGCGCTCAGCCTCGGAATGAGCGAGCTGATCTACGGCCGCCGGGCGGTGGCGGAGGCCGAGCGGGGTAGGCGGGGCGTGCGTCGGGTTTGGCGCTCGCCGGGGACCCCTGCCGGGGAGCTCGAGCGGCTGTGCGGGTCGCCCGACCACCAGGGGGTGGTGGCGGAGGTCGATCCGTATCCGTACGCGGATCCGACCGCGCTCCTTGCGCCCGACGACGCCCTCGTGGTTGCCCTCGACCAGGTCCAGGACCCGCACAATCTGGGGGCGGTGTGCCGGGCGGCCGAGGTGGCGGGGGCGAGCGGGGTGGTGATCCCGGAGCGGCGCTCGGTTGCGGTGACCGCCGCGGTCTGCAAGGCATCGGCGGGGGCGGTCGAGCATCTGGCGATCGCCCGGGTCCGGAACCTGTCGGACTGGCTCGCCGCCGCCAAGCAGGCAGGCGCCTGGACCTACGGCGCCGACCCTAGCGCGAGCGCCTCCTACACCGATGTCGACTGGCGCGGACGCGCGGTGCTGGTGGTCGGCTCCGAGGGGCGGGGGATTCGCCCTCGGGTGGCGGCCGCCTGCGACGAGCTCGTCTCGATTCCCGTCCGGGGTCGGGTCGATTCGCTGAACGCGTCGGTGGCGGCGGGGGTGATCCTGTTCGAGGCGGTCCGCCAGCGCGGCTAGGCTTGCGAACGGGACCACTAGAGGGTTGATGGGGGTCATCCGCGTGCGCGGGTAACCCGCATCAGCCCTCTAGGAGAGAGGCGAGGCCCCGGCCCGGATGGCGGCCCTGTCTCCGCCCCCGAGATCGAAGAAGAGGATGCTCGAGACGAGCCCGAGGATCGGCGCGGTGGCGATCGCTGCGATCGCAGAGGCGACGATCACGCCGCCATCGCTTCCGCCGGCGATCACCAGCGCCAACAGCGCCACCACAGCGTTGATCAGGGTGGCGACGATGATCGTCCCGAACACCGGCCAACCGTTGCCACGGACGAGCTCGCGGCTGCGCCCGAAGGCCTCGACCGGACCGGCCCGCTCGATCACTATCGACGGGGCCGTCACCGCCCAGATCGTGATCAGAATCAGCCCCGGGATCACCAGGAGAAGGAACCCGGCGAACACCCCGATCGCGTACAGGAGCCCGTTCAAGATCAGGGGGCCGACCGCGGGGGCGGCGGCCGAGAACAGGTCGGCGACCCGGTGGTCGCGCCTGCCGTCGCGGACGTCCTCGACCAGGCGGACGACGAACCCGGTGTAGAGGACCTGGGCGACCACCTCGATCGCCGTCCCCAGCAGGGATAGGGGGATGCTGTCCTGGGCCGCCAGGGCGCCGTTGAGGATTCCGACGAACCCGACGACGAACGCGGCGCTCCCCAGCAGCGGCCCCGCCTGGGCCCCATAGATGGAGAACACCTCGGAGAACACCCTCCCGACCTCGATTCGGCCGCCGCCGGCTTCCATCGCCGCGCCATCCTATTGGCGCCCGGATTCGCGGCGGGACCGCGCGCCAGATCGTTGATGCCGAATCGACGCGGGCGAATCTGGAATCAGCGATCTCGCCAATAGCACTCGCCCTGGACGGAAGCGGCGATCCGGGGCTTCTCAGGCACGGATGGTGCAAGCGATCTTGCAGCCGGGTGGGAGGGGGACTTGACACCGCCGAACCGGGCACTAGACTGCCGCGGCAGAGAGGGGTGAACCTCAGGTTGAGCCTGACGGACGCGCCCTCGCAAAGGGAGCCCACCAGGGGAGGTACGGAGGGCCACCGCCAACCGACAGGAGGTTGCTGTGGCATTGCCTACCCCGAGTACGGAAGAGCTTTCCGCCCTCCGGCGGGTCGAGCGAACCGGCGCCCCGGGTCCCGACGACGAGTACCTCGTCGCCCTCGCCAAGCAGGGGTGGTCCGACGCATACGACAAGCTCGTCCGCCGCTACCGGCGGTTCGTGCGCGTGAAATCGTCCTCCTACTTCCTCCTCGGCGGCGACGCCGACGATCTGATGCAGGAGGGCATGCTCGGTCTGTTCAAGGCGATCCGCGACTACCGCCCCGAGCGCGAGTCGAGCTTCAGGGGGTTCGCGGAGCTGTGCATCACCCGCCAGATCATCACCGCGGTGAAGACGGCCACCCGGAACAAGCACACTCCGCTGAACCAGTACGTCTCGTTCAGTCAGACCCCGGCCGCGGCGGGGCCCGACTCCGACACCACCCTCGAGGAGGTGCTGCCCGGGCCGGACGTCCGCGACCCCGCGAACCAGGTGATCGCAGGCGAGGAGCTCGAGAGCCTCGTCTCCTGCCTCACCAGCGTCCTCTCCGACCTCGAGAGCCAGGTCCTCTCCCTGTATCTCGACGGCCACTCCTACGAGGTGATCGGCGAGCGGATCGAGTGCGACACGAAGACGGTCGACAACGCGCTCCAGCGCGTGAAGCGCAAGGTAGGCGTCCACCTCGCCTCCCGCGAGGTGAAGATCTAGCCCAGCTTCATCAAGGCAGGCACGGCGAGTGAGCGGCCGCCCCCGGGCGGCCGCTTGCGTAGTTAGCGGCGGCGGCGCGCCCGGCCCGCGAGCGAGGTGGACGCCGCCCGCCTGGCGAGGGCGCCGGGCTCCGCCTTCGCGATCAGCTCGCGGAGCTCGCGGCGCTCCCGGTCGCTGAGGTTGGACGGCCGCCCTCGCGATGTGCGGACGATCTCCACCAGCCGGCGCCGGTCCCTTTCGGTCAGGCGCTCGCTGAGGTGGTCGCGGACCGCCACCAGGACCTCCGCCACGGCCAGAAGCCAGGCGCCGCGGGCGAGCCAGCGCCCACGGGCGGCGGCCCACCCCGCTTGGCGGCCGACGCCGGAGATTCGCTTCAGGGGGGACACGGGGCCAGTCTAGGGACGCGTGGCGCATAATCTCTGCCTCGACCAGGGAGATGCGAAGGAACTCCAAAGCCGCCGCCGCGTCGATCGCGGTCTTCGCCGCTTCTCTATGCGGCCCGGCCGCCCAGGCAGGCGCCGCGGGGGCGCCCGGGGCCGGCCCCGCCGCCCTTGCGCTCGCCGTCCCGCCCAGGGACACGATCATCGGCCACCGCGGGGCGGTGGCGGCGGCGGAGGCGACCAAGGCCCAGGCGGGGTCGGGGTCGTTCTCGACCGGCGACGGGCAGACGATCAGGGTCGGCTGGGCCGCCCCTTACAACGCCGCCGATGCCCAGGGGGTGGCGACCTACCTCGGCACCCTCCTCCACGGCCATGAGATCGCCCGTCTGTCGGTCTACCTGGCGACGGCCGCGCAGATCCACGACATCTGCGGAGCCGGGGCCCTCTCCTGCTATGACCCGGCCGCCGAGCAGATGGTGATCGCCGGCGACGATGGGGCCTCGGGAGGGGTGAGCCGCGCCTTCGTGATCGCCCACGAGTACGGCCACCACATCGCCAACCACCGCCGCAACCGCCCGTGGTGGGCGCTGCGCTGGGGGCCGAAGAGGTGGGCGACCCAGGAGGGAGTCTGCCCGGGGGTGCGGGCGGGCCGCTACGACCCCTGGTACGGCTACTGGAACAACCCAGGCGAGGCGTGGGCCGAGTCCTTCGCCTTCTATCACTACCCGGCCGAGACCGCGTGGATGTGGACGCTGCCCCATCCCAACGCGGCGACCTACCGGGCGGTAAGGCGCGACGTGCTGCGGCCCTGGAGAAAGAACACCAAGCAGAGCTTCACCGGCCGGCTCGGCGGCGGGAGCCGCGCCGACTCCCACCTGGTGAGGACCCCGCTCGACGGCCGAATCAGGGTGGCGCTCCGCGGCCCGGCGGGGGCCGGCTTCGACCTCCTGGTCCTCTCCCGGCGCCACCACCGGATCCTCGCCCGCTCGCTCGACCCCGGCGACCGGGACTCCCTCAAGTACGAGATCTGCGGCCGCCGCTCGGTCCGGGTCGTCGTCCACCGCGCCAGCGGGGGCGGCCGGTACCAGCTCACGGTCTCCCGCCCCTGAAGCCGATCTATCCTGGCAGTGCTTGGCTCGCGTTGACGAGCTGCCCGGGTAGCTCAACTGGCAGAGCACGGTCCTTGTAAGGCCGCCGTTGCGGGTTCGAGTCCCGCCCCGGGCTTTCTGATCTGTGCTTCTCGTCTGTCTGAGCGGATTCTGGGGTGACGCCGGCGCTGCCAGAATCAGGCCCGATGCCCGAGCTCACCTGGCGCGATTCGACCCGCGGCCGGACAGTGCTCCTGAAGCGGGAGCTGTTGGCGCGGGCGCCCGAGGTGCTCGCGGAGAACGGGTTCGGGGAGTTCGAGCTGCTCACTACAGAGCGAGCGATGGCGGGCGCACCGGCGGAGCTCGGCCCGGCGGCGCAGGCGACCCACGACGTCCCCCCCGGGCCGGTCCCGGACGTGTCGGCGCTCCTGGTCGAGCGGGTGGGCGCCGAGCGGCTGGTGGCGTTCGGCGGCGGGAGGGTGATCGACACCGCGAAGGCGATCGCGGCTGTCAGGGGCGGCGAGGTGGCGGCGATCCCGACCACCCTCTCGGGCGCCGAGATGACCGGGATCCACCGACTGCCTGCCGGCCGCGAGGGCTACGGCGGGGTCCGCCCGGCGCTCGTGCTGGCCGACCCGGAGGCGATGACGAGCGCCCGCGAGCCGCAGCTGCGGGCGAGCGCGATGAACGCCCTCGCCCACGGCGCCGAGAGCCTGTTCACGCCCCTCGCCGATCAGCTCTCGCGCGCCGCCGCCCTCCGGGGCGCCGCCATGATCGCCTCCTCCCTTGACGCGGACCGCGCGGAGCGCGAGCGCTCCGAGCTCGCCCTGGGCGCGCTGCTGTGCGCCTACGGCGTCGATCGCGCCGGTCTCGCGCTCCACCACGTCCTCAGCCAGACGGTGGTCCGTGTGCACGCCACCCCCCACGCCGAGACCAACGCCGCCCTCCTTCCCCACACGATCGAGGCCCTCGCCCGGCGCGACCCGGCCCAGGGACGGGCCCTCGCCGAGGCTCTCGGGACGACGCCGGAGCGGCTCGGCCAACGGGTCGCCGAGCTCGGCGGCGGCCCCCGCGGACTGGGGGAGCTGGGCGCCGAACGGGTCGGGATCGACGCCGTGATCGAGGCGGCGAGCGCTCGCCCCGAGCTGTTCGGGATGACCCCCGGCGAGGTCGACGTGGACGACCTCAGGGCGATCCTCGAGGCTGCCTGGTGAGGATGAGCCCATCGCCGTCCCGGGGTCTGAGATTCCCCCTGTAACTGGGGAGCGGGGGGCGTGTTTTCCTCTGCGCCCCATGGAAGTCGACGAGGAGAGGCTGCTCAGCTACCACCGCTTCACGCGCGAGCACGGCGTGAACCGCCCCCTCTACTTCCTCGCGCGGCTCATCCTCCAGCCCCTCTTCCTCCTCTACTTCCGCCTTTCGCGCTACGGGCGCGAGCACACCCGAATCCGCGGCCCGCTGATCGTCGTCGCCAACCACCGCAGCTTCCTCGACCCCTTCGTGATCGGTACCAGCCTGCCCTGGCGGCGTCCGCTGCACTACGTCGCCAAGGTCGAGCTGTTCGGCCCCCGGTGGCAGGGGTGGATCCTCAATCGTCTCGGCGCCTACCCGGTGAGGCGCGGCCAGTCCGACGAGCACACGCTCGACACCTCGCGCCAGGTGCTCGAGCGCGGCGGTGCGATCTGCATCTTCCCGGAGGGCACCCGGATCCGGACCGGCTCGCTGGCGCGCCCGCGGCGCGGCTTCGGCCGCCTCGCGCTCGAGTCGGGGGCAGCGGTGCTGCCAGTCGCGGTCCACGGCACCAACCGCTGCCGGCGCGGCTGGCGGATCTATCCCCACAAGGTGAAGATCCGCGCCGGGCGGGCGGTCACCTTCCCGCGCACGGACAGCCCTTCACCGACGCTCGCGAACTCGGTCAGCGCCCGGGTGTGGCCGGTGATCGTCCTCCAGTGGGAGTGGCTCGGTGGCCTGCCGCCGCTTCGCAAGGCCGCCGTGATCGGGGCGGGCAGCTGGGGCACCGCCGTGGCCGTGCTCCTCGCCCGCGGCGGGCTCGAGGTGGAGCTCGGCTGCCGCACCGCCGAGCAGGCCGATGAGTTGAGGGAGAGCGGCAGCAACGATCGCTACCTGCCCGCGGTGACCCTGCCAGACGGAGTGATCGTCAAGCGGGCGGCCGAGATCGAGCTCGCCGGCAAGGACCTGGTTTGCCTCGGGGTACCCTCCAAGGCGCTCCCCGCCGCGGTCGGCTCGATCGGCGACCGGGTCGCCCAGCGCTCCGCGGTCCTGGTTCTCAGCAAGGGGATGGTGGCGCCGATGGGGGCGCTCCCCTCCGACTACGTCGCCGAGCGGGTGCGGGCGCGAGCGGTCGCCTGCATCGGCGGCCCCGCCCACGCCCGCGAGGCCGTGTCGGGGACGGCGGCGCTCGTCCTCGGCAGCGCCGATCCCGACCTTCGCAGCCAGCTCGGCGAGGTCTTCGACGAGGCGGGCCTCGTCTGCGAGCGCACCCGAGACGTCGTCGGAGTCGAGATCGCCGGCGCCGCCAAGAACGCCGCCGCCCTCGCGGCGGCCGCCGCCGTCCCCCAGGGGATGAACGCTGCCGGGATTGCCACCGCCGAGGTGTGGCGGGAGTGCGTCGACTACGCCCTCTGGCGCGGGGCGAGGCTGGAGACCTTCTCCGGGCTCGCCGGGGTGGGCGATCTCACCGCCACCATGCTGGCGCCCGAAAGCCGCAACCGGCGGGCGGGCGAGCTGCTCGGACAGGGGATCCCGGCCGACCAGATCCCCGCGATGCTGGGCCAGGCCTCAGAGGGCCTCGATTCAGTCCCCCTGATCGCGGAGACCATGATGCGGTCGGGCCACGAGGCGCCCGCGCTGCTGAGCCTCTCCGAGCTGATCGTCGGCGAGATCTCGCCCGGTGAGTGGATGGCGCGCATCCGCCGGGCCGAGCGCGCGCGGAGGGCCGCGTGAGCAAGCCCCTGGGTACGCTTGGTCGATGCCCGACCCCGCCACTGATTCATCCGTGCTCGAGAGGGAGGCGAAGGCCGAGCTCGACCGCGCCTTCGAGCGGCTCTATCGCGAGCACCTGCGGGACGTCTACTCCTATGCCTACTATCGGGTCGGGAACCACCACGATGCCGAGGATCTCACCGAGCAGGCGTTCCTCCAGGCATACCGCCACTTCGAGCGCGCCCGGCGAGAGTCGAAGGGTCGCCCCCTCAGGCCCTGGCTCATCCGGATCGCCCACAACCTCGCCTCGAACTACCACCGCGATCGCGCCCGGCGTCCGCAGGCGGCGCTTGACAACAGCGATCCGATCGCGGCACCGCACGCCACCGAGCGGATCGTCGAGGGCCGGGAGGAGCTCAAGCACGTGATCGAGTGCATACAGGAGCTTCCCGACGACCGCCGCGAGGCGCTGGTCATGCGGTTCGCCCTGGGGATGGACAACCGTGAGATCGCCCGCGCGCTCGGTCGCACGGACGGCGCCACCAAGGTGCTGATCCACCGGGCGATCAAGCAGCTCAACGACGTGATGGGGACGGAGGGGCAATGAGCGAGCCGACCACCGACATCGAGGCCCTGCTGCGCTCGGCGCTGCGCCCGATCGAGCCGCCCGAGAGCCTGCCGAACCGGGTGGAGGAAACCCTCACCGCCGTCACCGAGGCCGCCGCCGAGGAGCTGTCGGCGTGGGCCGAGGAGCTCTCCGAGTCGGAGCTGCGGGCCCTTCGCGACCCCCGCAACTGGCTGCGCCCGGCGGCGGCGGTCGCCGCCGGGAGCATGGCGGGTGGGGCGTTGCTCCTGCTCGAGCTGCGCCGCCGCCGGCGACCCACCCGGCTCCAGCGGGCCGCCAGCGACCTGCGCTCGCGTCTGCCCGTGTAGCGGGCTGATGCGGGTTATCCACGCTCTAGGCCGAGCCTAGATGGCCGCGGCCGGCGCCCGCCTCGTTGCCCTGCTGGCGTAGGCGGCGAGCACCCCGGTGATCCCGAGGATCAGGTGAAGGAAGTTGTCCCCGTTGTTGACCGGGACCAGCTTGATCAGGTGATCGTCGATGGCGACCAAGCCGATCCCGCCCTCGCCCGTTGCGATGAACCCGAGGATCGACAGCACGATCCAGAGCACGCCGACCGCGAGCGCCGCGGCGCGCGCCGCCGTCCCCGCCGCCAGCAGGAGGACCGCACCGATTGCGATGTGGAGGATGTTGTGCCAGCCGTTCACCGCCAGGATCCCGAACACGTCCTTCGACTTGATCGAGGCGCCGGTGTCGAAGCTGGCCTCGTAGAAGAAGCCGATGATCCCAGCGATCACGAGCAACCCGCCCGCCAACAGGCAGTAGAGCCGTGCGGGGCTTGAGCCTTCCATCCGCAGCTCCTCCTGGACATCGAGCTGACCCGCGCCGAGAGTATCGCCCGCAGCGCGGGCCAGAAGGCTCGACCGACCGCAGGCCGGGCGTGCGCGTCGCCCAGGGTGCCGGGCCATGGGATCACTGATCTAGGCTGCCCCGGTGCCCGCCCAGACCTGCTACCGGCACCCCAACCGCGAGACGGGGGTCTCCTGCGCGAACTGCGGAAGGCCGATCTGCCCGGAGTGCATGACCGCGACTCCGGTCGGGATGCGCTGCCCCGAGTGCGCCCGGCAGCGGACCCGGGTTCGGATCGGCCCCGCGGCCCTGGGGCGCTCCGTGCCGCGGGCGACCTACGTCCTGATCGCGATCAACGTGATCGTCTTCCTTGCCGAGCTCGCCAGCGGCGCCACCTTCGCCTCCAGCACCGGCGGCAGCCTGATCAGGGACGGCGGCCTGTTAGGCCCCAAGATCGCCAACAACCACGAGTACTACCGGATCGTCACCGGTGGCTTCCTGCACGCCAACTTCCTCCACGTGGCGCTCAACATGTTCGTCCTCTACGTGCTCGGCTCCCTGCTCGAGCCGGCGATCGGCACCCCCCGGTTCGTTGCCGTCTACCTCGTCTCCCTGCTGGCCGGCTCCTTCGGCGCCCTCCTCCTCGACCCTCACACCGTCACCGTCGGCGCCTCGGGCGCGATCTTCGGGGTGATGGGGGCGACGATCGTGGTCGCCCGTCGCCGGGGAGTCGAGCAGATCGCCTCGGAGATCGCAATCTGGCTCGTCCTCAACCTGGTGCTGACCTTCTCGATCAGCGGGATCTCCGTCGGCGGCCATCTGGGCGGGCTCCTGGGCGGAACCCTCGCCGGGGTCTTGATCTCGGAGACGGAGCGACGGGTCTCCGGGCGCAACGCGATCGCGATCGAAGTCCTCGGGATGCTCGCGCTCGCGGTCGCCTCGGTCGGCGGCGCCCTGTGGGCGGCCGGCCAGTCGAGCGGCCTCCTGTAGGCCCGTGCGCCGCCTCGCCGCGGCCGCCGCCGGCGCTCGGGGCGCGCAGGCGTGCTCAGTCCCGACCGCCGCGCAGCAGCCGCGAGATGCGCCCGGTGACGGCGCCGGCCGCCCCGGTCCCCAGTCCGATCGCGGCCGAGGCCGCCCCCAATCCGGCTCGGATCGTCCCCGAGGCGACGTCCCGGCCGAGGCGCAGGGAGGTCCCCACCGCCTCGCGGCCCACCGACGCCGCCCTCTCCGCGACCTCGTCGGCGAGCGATCTGGCCGCGTCACCGCCTGTGGCCGGCTCGGGCTTCGGGGGGCGCGACGGCTCAGGGGCCGCCGCCGGTTCAGGCCTCCGCCCCGGCTCGAACGCGGGCTCGAACCGTTGCTCGAGCTCCGGCTCCGGCTCTGACTCTCGCTCCCGCTTTGGCTCGGCCTCGAGCGCCGGCTCCGGCTCGAGCGCCGGCTCCGGCTCTGGCTCAACCTCCGGCTCCTCGAGCTCCGACTCCGACTCCGGCTCCGGCTCGAGCTCCGGCTCCGGCTCGAGCTCCGGCTCAGGCTCGAGCCTCGGCTCCGGCTCGAGCCTCGGCTCCGGCGCGGGCCTCGGCTCCGGCGCGGGCGCCGGCGCCGGCTCCGGCTCGGGCTCCGACTCGCGCGCAGGCCGCCCGCCCGAGCCACCCTTCCCGGCCCCGTGGCGGCGCTCGGCCTCGACCTTCAGCTCCTCGACCGAAGATCTCAGAGCTCCCCGATGGATCCGGCGGGCGAGGATCCCGGGGATCGGCAGGCGGGGGTCGATCCCGAGCTTGTAGGTTGCCCGCGTCCGGGTCCCGCCGAGGTCCTCGAACGTGTAGGTGCCGTCGACGTCGTCGACGCCGTGGCCCTCGACGAAGTCCCACCAGATCCTGGTCGGCCGCTCGTAGCCGTAATCGAGGGTGTAGTCGACCTTCTGGCCCTTGGTGCTGAGGAACAGGCTCACCTTCTTGCCGAGCCCGTTCTCGTCGCGCTCGAGGATCTCGATGCGGAGCACCGCGCTCTGCCATCTGGGGAAGGACTCGTAGTCGACGATCGCGTCGAAGCACGTCTCGATCGGCGCCTCGATCTCGACCGTGTGCTCGGCCCAGTTCAGGCTCATCTCTCTTCCCTCCTCCTATCCGCGCTCGGCCACCAGCTCGACCTCGGCGAAGGCGACGCCGGCCGGAGGCTCAACCCTATCCGGGTGAAGGAGATGTGCGAGCAGCTCGGTGCCCTCCACCAGCCGCGGCCCGGGGCGCGAGAACGAGGCCGCCGCGTCCACCGCCACCACCCGGCCCGCCGCGAGCCGCTCGATCGACCCCCAGTGGGCGAGGGTCTCCGCCCGCGCCCGAGCGGCGTCCCACCCGCACGGCATCGACACCACCAGCTCGGCCCCGGCCCCCGCGAGCTCATCCCAGCCCGCCGTCCGCGACTTCTCCCCGGCGGCGCCGATCGAGTTGCGGCCCCCGGCGATCTCGATCATCTCCGGGACCCAGTGCCCCCCGACGAAGGGCGGGTCCAGCCACTCGAGGGCCAGCACCCTCGGTCGGGGCGCCCCCGCGACCGCCTCGCGGACGGCCTCCAGTCGCCGCTCGAGCGAGGCTCGCAACGCCGCGGCGGCGGGCGCCGCCGCGGCGGCGTCGCCGAGCGCGGTGACGTCGGCGAGGACGTCGGCGAGCCGCTCGGGGTCGAGCGAGACCACCTCGGGGCGGGTGGGAAGCCGGGCGGCGACGGCGCGGACGTCGTCGTAGGACACCGCGCATACCTCGCACACTGCCTGGGTGACGATCAGGTCGGGATTGAGCGCCGCCAGCGTCGGCTCATCGAGCTCGTAGAGGTGGCGGCCCTCGCCGGTCACCCGCCGCACCTCGGCGTCGATCTCGGCGGCGGACAGCCCCTCGGGAATCACCGTCCGGGTGAGGCGGGGCTTGGAAGCGGCCTCCGGCGGGTAGTCGCATTCGTGCGTCACGGCGACGACCTGGTCGCCAAGCCCGAGGGCGAAAAGCATCTCGGTCGCGGACGGGACTAGGCTGGCGATCCGCACCCGCCGAATATGCCACGAATCAAGGGAGGTGTCTCCGATGGCAACCCTCAGTGACAGCGACATCGACGCGAAGCTGAAGGAGCTGAGCGGCTGGCGGCGGCTTGGCGACGCGATCGTCAAGTCGTTCGACCGGGGCGACTTCGTCGGGTCGGTCAAGTTCGTCGACTCGATCGTCGAGCCGGCCGAGGAGATGGGTCACCACCCGGACATCTCGATCGCGTGGAGCCAGGTGGAGATCTCGCTCACCACCCACGCGCAGGGAGGGATCACCGACAACGACTTCGAGCTCGCCGCCAAGATCGACGCCCTCGCCTGAGCCCGCGACCGCCCAGGATCCGGGGCCGCCGACGACCGGGCTCAGGGCGACACGGCGGCCGGAATCTGATGCCACTCGAGCTCGTCGAGAACCCGGTTGACCGTCGGTGCCGAGAGGGTGGAGAGCGCCGCCGGCACGAAGGGGACGTCCTGGTGGCAGATGGTGCCCCTGGCGGGAACGGTGAGGTTCTCGAGATAGGCGTCGACCGCGGAGTCGATGCAGCTGGAGTTGCCCCCGTAGGCGGTGTGGCCGTCGCCCTCCATGGTCAGGAGGCGGGCGTTCCCGAGCTCGCGGACGAGGCGCTTCGCCCCTGCGTACGGGGTCGCCGGGTCGAAGGTGGTGCCGACCACCAGCGTCGTCGGCGCCGAGCGCCGGTTGCGGAAGGGCCCCCGGAAGACTCCCTTGGGATCGACCGGATAGAGCCCGTACGGGATCTCCGAGTATCCGTGGTTGGACCAGAAGTGGGGGTAGCGCCGAAAGGAGAGGCGACCGGCGCGGAAATACCGCTTCAGGCGAGACGGATAGCGCAGCTCCAGGGCCCCGATCGTGAAGAAGCGGTCGCTGATCGGATCGTAGTGCCCGTTGGGGCTCCAGCCGTAGGAGGCGTCGGCGAAGGCCCGGACCCCGGTCCCGTTGCCGGCGTCGGCGTCGGCGAGCGCCAGGGCGAGGGCGGGCCACAACTGCTTCGCGTAGAGGCCGAGGAACAGCGCGGTCCGGGCGTCGTCGCCGTCCACCGGGCGCGGGTCCTCGCCGCCGGCTGGAATCGGCGTCGCGTCGAGGCGTCGGAGCAGGCGGTCGAGCTCCCCGCGCGGGTCACCGCCGCCGAACCCGGCGCAGGCGAGCTGGTCGGCCTTGCACGCCGCCAGGAACCGCCCCAGGGCCCGCTCGAAGGCGGCGGTCTGTTCGTCGACGCTGGCGAGGGGATGGTTGACGTATTGGCCGGCGTCCAGCGCCCCGTCCAGCACCAGGGCCCGGGTGCGGCGCGGGAACATGCTCTCGAAGGTAGCCCCGAGGAAGGTGCCGTACGAGTAGCCGAGGTAGCTGAGGCGCTTGTCGCCGACCGCCGCCCGGATCAGGTTGAGGTCGCGGGCGAAGTTCGCGGTCGAGACGTAGGAGAGGATCCCCGGGTTCAGTCGCAGGCAGGCGCGGACGTAGCGGCGGTCGAGGCGGATCAGCGCGCGGCGGTGGAGGTTCGCGGGCGTGGTGAAGGGCTGGTGGTAGATCCCCAGGGTCTCCTGGTTCACCCGGCAGTCGATCGAGGGCCTGCTCTCGCCGACGCCGCGGGGATCGACCCCGACGATGTCGAAGCGGTCGTTGAGCGACGCGAACAGGTCGCCCCCAAAGGCATGGAGCGAGGCAACCGCATCGCCGCCCGGCCCGCCGAAGTTGACGAACAACGAGCCGATCCGGTGGGCCCGGTCGGTGGCGGGGAGCCTGGTGACGGCGAGCTTGATCTGCCTCCCGCGGGGGAAGCGGTAGTCGCGGGGCACCGTCGCGGTCGCGCATTGAAACCCACCGCCGCAGTCGCTCCAGCTCAGGGTCACCGGCCGGGGCCGCGGGTGGTGGCGCTTTGCTGCGGCCGCCGGCGCGCCGAACGCGAGCGTTACGAGCAGCGCCCCGGCGAGCGCCATCGGTCCGCCCAACCGCCGCAACATCCGGGTCCCCGCACGTCGTCCCATCCTCCTCGGCGCAGGGTACCCCTGGGAGGCGGGTCAGGGCGGCGCCACAGCGCCGCGCCAGTCAGGGCGGCCCCCGCGGCGACCGCCACGCGCCCCTGACCGGCGCGATTACGCCTTTGCCCACGTGGAGAAGCCGGTGGTAGCCTTGCCCTCGTCGCCGATGAACGACGACGACCCTCGAAGTACGGGCCTCAAGGCCGGCGCCGCGCGCGGGCGCGGCCGGTGGCCTGAGCCGGAGCGCCGGACGTGACCGGGTTTCTCCTCGTCCTCCTCTTCATCCTGGTCTTCCTCAACGGTGTGTTCGTCGCCGCCGAGTTCGCCCTGGTGCGATCGCGGCGGTCGAGGATTGAGCAGCTCGCGGAGGAGGGGAACCGCAGCGCGGCCCGAGCGCTCGGACAGATAGACCAGATCGACGAGTACCTCTCCGCCTGTCAGGTCGGGATCACGATGGCATCGATCGGGATCGGCGCCCTGGTTGAGCCCGCGGTCGGCCAGCTGCTCGAGCCGATCTTCGGCGGCTTCTCGCACGGAGTGGCGGTGACGATCTCGGTCGCCCTCGCCTTCGTCCTGGTCACCGGCCTGCACATCTCGGTCGGCGAGCAGGTGCCGAAGATGGTCGCGATCTCCAGGCCGGAGGACGCGGTCCAGCGTCTCTCGCGGCCGCTCGGCTGGTTCCGGGTCGCCTCGGCCCCGTTCACCCTGGGGCTGACCGCGATCTCGAACGCGATGTCGCGCCTGTTCGGGGTGAGGCCGGAGAAGCTCGCCGAGGAGCAGCACTCCTCCGAGGACCTCAAGGTGCTGATCGCGCAGTCCGCGGTCGGGGGCGAGCTCGATCCCGGCGAGGCGGTGATGCTGGGCGGCGTCTTCCACCTCCACGAGCAGGAGGCGCGCGAGGTGATGACCCCGATCCCGGCGGTGGTCGCGGTCGACAGCTCGGCCACCGTCAACGATGCCCTCCAGCTCTGCGTCAGCTCGGGCCACAACCGGCTGGTAGTGGTCGAGGACGGAAACCAGGACCGTGTACGCGGAATCGCCCACGCCCTGCGGCTTGCCCGCCTTTTCATGACCGAGGGGCCCGACGCCAAGATCGAGGGGGCAGTCCGCGAGGCGCTGATCGTGCCCGAGACGAAGGCCCTCGATGACCTCCTCACCGAGCTCCAGCGCCAGCGCTCATCGATGGGGGTCGTGGTCGACGAGTACGGCCGCACCGTGGGGATCGTCACGATCGAGGACATCCTCGAGGAGGTGGTGGGAGAGATCGAGGACGAGACCGACCCCCTCGCCGGCGCCGTCCGCCAGCTCACCAATGGGGACTGGTACGTGCGCGGCCATGTCTCCCTCGGCGACCTCGCCGATCGCGGGATCGAGCTCCCCGTCGACACCGACGCCTTCAACTCGGTCGGCGGATACGTGTTCGCCGAGCTCGGGCGGCTCCCAAAGCGCGGCGACGTGATCAATGCCGACGGCTTCGAGATCCGGGTCGAGTCGGTGCGCGAAAACCGGATCGAGGCGCTTCGGATCCACTTGCGCGACGGCGGTTGACCACCGGGCTCGGCCCCACTGCGAGGCCCTCCGGTCGCGCTGGAGCGATCTCGCCGTATGCAGGGGTTTCACGCTTCCGTCCGGGGGCGGGCTTAGCTTCCTCGCAATCCGGGAACCCGGCGCCTGTCAGGAGGACGTGATGTGGGTCGTCCGGCTCAGTGATAAGCAGCTCGAGGTGGTGAGGGCAGTGCTCCGCTCGGAGGAGCATCGGGGTCCGGCGCTCGAGGGCGCGCTCGAATCGCTCGACCTGGCTCGGTGGGACGATCTCCCGGAGGCCCAGCTCCCCTGGCTCGAGGTGGAGTCGGAGGCCACCAAGCAGGGCGTCTCGGAGGCCGACGTGATCTGGGATCGTTGCGGTCGGCATGACGAGCCGGCGGTCCCTCCGATTCCCGCCAAGGTGCGCCGGTCGGGACCGAAGGGGCGGGCCGCCGGCGGCAGGTGGGCCGCCTAGCCGCCACCGGCGCCGCCCGCCCTCCGCGATCGGGGCGATCCGGGCAGTCGCGATTCTGCTTGGGCTGGTGGCGATCGCCGGCTGCGGGGGCGGTGGCGGTGGCCGTGGGGGCGGAGGCTCGGGCGGCCTCGATCGCTTCGACTCCGCCCGTGCCTTCGATCTGATCGAGGAGCAGGTCGCGGTTGGCCAGCGCCCGGCCGGCTCGCCTCAGCTTCGCCGCCTCGCCGACCGCCTTCGCCCGATGCTTCCGAGGGGACGCTTCGAGCCGATCGGTGGTGGGTTGCGCAACGTCGTCGGCATCCTCCCGGGTCGGGCGCCGGCGATCGTGATCGGTGCCCACTACGACAGCGAGTACCACCCGCCCGGGTTCGTCGGCGCCAACGACAGCGCCGCCGGCACCGCCGCTGTGATCGAGCTCGCCCGGACCCTGGAGCGCGAGCTTCGCGGCGCAGATCACCGCGAGATCCGGTTCGTCCTCTTCGACGGCGAGGAGGAGGGCCCGGGCTGCCCGAACTCTCGCTTCGCCCAGTGCGCCCTTCGCGGCTCGCGCGCCTACGTCGCCGCCCACCCCGGCGAGGTCGGCGACATGATCCTGCTCGACTACATCGCCAACAAGGGCCTTCGAATCCCGCGGGAGGCGAACTCGGACCCGGAGCTGTGGGCCCGCCTGCGAGCCGCCGCCGAGGAGGTCGGCGCCGGGCCCTTCTTCCCCGACACCGTCCAGACCCCGATCCTCGATGACACCACTCCGTTCGCCGCGGTCGGGATCCCCGCGATCGACCTGATCGACTTCTCATACGCCTGGGCCGACACCGTCGAGGACACCCCCGACAAGCTCTCGAAGACCAACCTCGACGCGGTCGGCGAGACCGTCGCCCAGCTTGCCCTCGACCTGGCCGGGGGGCCGAAGGCCAGAGATTCTTGACGAAGCGCGCTCGGTGCATCCTCGGCGTGGCGCTCGCCGGCGCCCTGCTCGCGGGCTGCGGAGGAGGACGACACGGGAAGGGCGGGGTTCACGGCGGCCACGTCCCGGCTCGCTGGGCAGCGTGGCCGAAACGTCTCCGAGGTCAGCCTCCACGGCTATCGAAACGAGCCCCAGGCGATGCGATGGCCGAGGAGATGATCGGCGCGATGACCGCCGACCGCTACTCGTATTCGTAGAAGCCGGCGCCCGACTTCCGGCCGAGCTTGCCCGCGCCGACGAGGGCGATCACCCGGCCGGGCGGGCGATGGTGGGGATCGGAGCTGTCGGCGTAGAGCGCCTCGCCGATTGCGGCCGCGACGTCGAGCCCAACCAGGTCCAGGAGCGCCAGCGGGCCCATCGGATAGGCGGCGCCGAGGGTCATGCAGCGGTCGACCTCCGTGGCGCCCATCCCGGTCTCCTCCATCAGGCGGACCGCGTCGAACAGGTAGGGGAACAGGAGCCGGTTGACGACGTAGCCGGACTCGTCGGGGACGTCGACCACCGTCTTGCCGATCTGCTCGCACCAGGCGCGCGCCCTCGCCGCGATCCCCTCGCGGGCCGCCTGGGGAACGCACAGCTCGATCAGCTCCATCTTCACCACGGGGTTGAACGGGTGGAGTCCGAAGGTGCGCTCGGGGTGGCCGCCCTCCGCCGCGAGCTCGTCGAGGGGGAGGGACGATGTGGTGGTGGCGAGGTCGGCGTAGGGGGCCGCCTTGGAGATCGAGCGGAGCATCCCGACCTTCGGCTCGAACCGCTCGACGATCGCCTCGACGACCAGGTCGCAGGAGCCGAGGTCGCCGGCGTCTGTCGTCACCTTGACGTTGCGGGGGTTGCCGTCGTCGACCTTGGCGCAGAGGGAGTGGGCCTGCTCCTCCGCGCGCCAGGCGGAGGCGTCGGAGCGGGCGAGCAGCATCGTCTTCGAGCGGGCGCTCGCGCACGCGGCCAGGCCGCATGCGATCGTGCCGCTTCCGGCGATCCCGGGTCTCTCATATGCGCCCGTGGCCTCCACCGCCGCGAAGGTCTAGCAACTAGAGGGGATGCGGGTTATCCACCCACGCGGAGGACGCCGGATGCCGTCGCTGGATCGCCACCCTCGCCCGCGCGGGTAGCGCCGCTGCCTCTCGCCGGCCTCCTGGTTGACTCGCCAGTCAAGCGATCGGCTAGACTTTTCTTTTGAAAGCGACGCTTGTCTTTTGAAAGTCGGGAACGGAGGGCGGAATTCGGATGAAGAACGGGAACTTCCAGGGCCGCGAGGTCGTGATCGTCGAGGCGGCGCGCATACCGATCGGTCGCGGCCACGAGGAGAAGGGCTACTACAAGGACGTCCACGCCTCCAACCTCCTCGCCAAGACCTACTCCGAGCTGATCAACCGCGCCGGGATCGACGCCTCCGAGGTCGGGGACGTCGTCGCCGGCTGCGCCCAGCAGTTCGGCGAGCAGGGATTCAACATCGCCCGCAACGCCTGGCTCGAGGCCGGGCTGCCGATCGAGACCCCGGCGACCACGGTCGACCGTCAGTGCGGCTCGGCCCAGCAAGCGGTCAACTTCGCCGCCGCCCTGATCGCCTCCGGCGTCCACGACGTCGTCGTCGGCGGCGGGGTCGAGCACATGGGCCACATCTCCTTCGCCGACTCCTACGAGGTGATGAAGGAGCACGGGCTCGCCTTCTCGCCCCAGCTGCTCGAGCGGTACAACCTCGTCCCCCAGGGGATCTCCGCCGAGATGATCGCCGACAAGTGGGAGATCCCCCGCTCCGAGCTCGACGAGATCGGGCTGCGCTCCCACACCCTCGCCCACCAGGCGACCGAGGAGGGCCGCTTCGAGCGCGAGATCATCCCCTGGCAGCAGAACGGAACGACCTACGTCACCGACCAGGGGATCCGCCCGCCCGCCGAGGACAGCCTCGAGAAGCTGGCGGCGCTGAAGCCGGCCTTCAGGGAGGACGGAAAGATCACCGCCGGGAACTCCTCCCAGGTCTCCGACGGCGCCGCCGCGGTCCTCTTGATGACCCGCGAGAGGGCCGAGGAGCTCGGGCTCAGGCCGCGGGCGAGGATCGTCGACCAGACCACCGTCGGGGTCGACCCCGTGTTGATGCTGACCGGCCCGATCCCCGCGACCCGGAAGCTGCTCGACCGCAGCGGGATGAAGATGGACGACATCGACTTGATCGAGATCAACGAGGCGTTCGCCTCGGTGGTCGCGGCGTGGCGGCGCGAGCTCGAGCCCGACATGGACCGGGTCAACGTCAACGGCGGCGCCATCGCCCTCGGCCACCCGCTCGGCTCGACCGGCGCCCGCCTGATCACCACCCTCCTGCACGAGCTCGAGCGCTCGGACAGGGAGGTCGGCCTGGTGACGATGTGCTGCGGCGGCGGCCTCGGCACCGGCACCCTGATCCAGCGGGTCTGATCTCGCCGGAAAGACCGCTCCTGAGGAGGGGGGTCCATACCGGGCCGCCCTCCTCGCTTCGCGGGTATCGGGCCACCCGATCTCACGAAGCTGGCCCCACCCTCGTTGAATACGCGCGATGAGTCGCATGCCGCCCGGTGCTCACGCCCGCAAGCTCGCCCCCTCCCTGAGCGAGGACGATCGCTACCTGATGAAGGCCGACAAGGTGATGCGCAAGCTGATCGAGGAGCGCGGCCCGATCGACCCGGCGATCGACCGGCGCGGGAGCCGGCCCGATCCCTACCAGGCCCTGGCGCGGGCGATCGTCGGGCAACAGCTCTCGACCAAGGCGGCGCGGTCGATCTGGGAGCGGGTGGAAGGGTTGTTCGGAGGCGGGACGCCCGCGCCTGCCGATCTGATCGCGGTCGAGCCCGAGAAGTTGCGCGAGGCCGGACTGTCGTGGTCGAAGGTGGGGTTCCTCAAGGATCTCGCCGAGCGGGTCGAGGACGGGCGGCTCGATCTCGAGCGGGTCTCCGAGCTCTCGGACGAGGACGTGATCGCCGAGCTGATCGAGATCAAGGGGGTCGGCCGCTGGACCGCCGAGATGTTCCTGATCTTCCACCTCGGCCGCCCCGATGTCGTCTCCATCGGCGACCTCGGAATCCGCCGCGCGATCCAGATCGCCTACCGGATGGACGATCTCCCGGATCCGACCCAGATGGAGCGGATCTCGGAGCCCTGGCGTCCCCACCGGACCCTCGCCTGCCTCTACCTCTGGCGCTCGCTCGACAACGCGCCGGCCTAGAGGGCTGATGCGGGTGACCCACCCACCCCACGGTCAAGTCGTGCAATCCGACGGATAGGCTGGTCCGGCCGTGGGGGCCCTCGACCGGATCTCGATCGCCGCAATCGCCGATACGGCTGAGGAGCTGGCGTCCGAGGCGGCTCTCGCCGAGCAGGCGGGGATCGAGTGCCTGTGGGCGCCGGAGCTGTTTCGCAGCTCGTTCACCCAGGCGACCTGGCTGGCGGCCAGGACCGAGCGCGTCCAGATCGGGACCGGGATCGCCTGGGCGTTCACCCGCAGCGCCTTCATCCTCGCCGTCTCCGCCCTCGACCTCGACGAGATGTCGGGCGGGCGCTTCCGGCTCGGCCTCGGCGCGGGCGTCAAGCGCCTGAACGAGACCTGGCACTCGGTTGGGTACGGCAAGCCGGCGCCGCATCTGCGCGAGACGATCGAGGCCACCCGCCTGATCATGGAGAAGGCCGCGACCGGCGAGCCGATCCGGTACGAGGGCGACTACCAGGACATCGACATCAGGGGCTGGATCCGCCCCCACAAGCCGGTCCGCGAGCGGGTCCCGATCTACGCCGCGGGGATGCGCGAAGGGATGTGCCGGATGGCGGGCGACGTCGCCGACGGGCTGCTCGGCCACCCGATGTGCCCGCCCCGGTGGCTCGAGGAGGTGATGATCCCGAGCTTCGAGCAGGGGCTGTCCCGAACCGGCCGCCGGCGCTCCGAGCTGGACTTCATTCCCACCGTCTGCTGCGCGATCGACGACGACGAGGCCCGGGCACTCGACGCCGCCCGCCGCACGGTCGCCTTTTACGCCACCGTCCGCACCTACAGGCCACTGTGGGAGCTGCATGGGTTCGCCGCTGCCGCCGACGCGGCCGGCGACGCCTTCCGCAGGGGCGATCTCGCGGCCGTCCCCGGCGAGATCCCCGACGAGATGGTCGAGGCCTACACCGCGGCCGGGCCCCTCGACAAGGTCACGGCTCGAGTGACCGAGGTGGCCGAGCGCGGCGACGGCGCCTTTCTCACCCCGCCCACCTATTTCATCCCGCCCGAGCAGATCGGCCAATACCAGCACGAGCTGATCGGGGCGTTCGGATCCGGCCGCTAGGGAGTGAAGAGGGCGGTGGTGCGGCCGATGTCGATCTCGCCGCCGCCGCTGAAGCTGACCGTCGCCGTCACCTGGATCGCGGAGGCGCCGCCGACCGGGGCGGGCGGTGCGGAGAAGCGGTGGCACTCGTCACTCGTCAACGGGGTGGTGTCGTCGAGGAAGGTGATCGGGAGTGACGGGACGGGGTCTGCGCTGGTGGGGCCGGTGCGGGTGACCTCGAGCTCGGTCAGGGTCGCGTGGGTGAGCTCGAAGCAGACCTCGACCGCCGACAGCCGCAGTTCCTTGCCGGCAATCTCCCTGGGCAGATTCTCGGCCCGCAGGGTGATCTCGTCTTCTCCAGAGCTGTCCAAGAACCGCGCTTGCCCGAGGATGGTCGCGTCCTTGATCGCCCCCGATGAATTCCAGTCGCGCGTATCGAGGGTGACCCCCCATTCGCCGAGCTGCCTGGGGAGGAAGCGGGCGTCGGAGACGCTCTTCAAGTAGTAGCGGGCGTTGGACTGGTTCTTAGTGTAGAAGAGTTGCTTCGCCTTAGTCGTCGTCAGCTTCGGCGGTCCGCCGATCGCGGGCGCGATCAGGTAGCTGCCCAGGGCGACCGCCCCGATCACCACCAGCGCCAGCCACCGCGGCGCCGCCTGTCTCAGTCTCTGCCACATCGGAACAAGAGCGATCCCCAGGCCGCCCCGGGGCGGCCTCGAGGCTAGGTAACCCGGCAGCCAGAATCAAGTCGCGTCCCGGGCCCTGGGAGTGTGAGGCTTAACCAGGGTGGAATCGGCGCCGAAGAGGATCATGGTCATGGTCTTGCACTGGCCCCGAGCCCGCTTCCTCCTGGTGCTCGCCGTCGCCGTCGCCCTCCTCGGCGGCTGGATCGTGGCAGGGCCCGACCGGGAGGCCGCACCCTCGACAAACGTCCCCTCGGGCCGGGGGCCGAGCGGCTCGCTCGGCGCCGGCCTCTCCGGCTGCCTCGAGCGCGGCGCGGGCTCCTCGGGCGCCGGCAGGAACGGGGGCTCGGCCTCCAGCCTGGACGAAGTCCGCCGTGACGTCGAGCGGATCCGCCGGCTTCGCTTCCGCCGCGCCCCGCGGGTCACGCTCCTCTCGAAGCCGGCGCTCCGGGCCCGCGTCGGGGAGCTCTCCCGAGATCAGGCCACCCCCTCCGAGGGCGCGCGGGAGCAGCGAGCCCTCGAGGCGCTCGGGGCGATCCCACCGGGCACGGATCTGGTCACGGTCGAGCGACAAGCGCTGAAGGGCCAGATCATCGGCCTGTACGACCCCGAGAGCCGGACCTTGCTGGTGGGGGCCTCCGGGCGGCTCGGGACCCTCGAGCGGATCACCCTCGCCCACGAGCTCGAGCACGCCCTCGCCGATCAGCGGCTTGGGATCCCAGTTGCCGAGCGCCCCAAGCAGCGTGCGGCCGACTCGCTGGAGGCGCGCCGGGATCTGGTCGAGGGGGACGCGACACTGACGATGCTCGACTACGCCCTTCGCTCGATTCCGCTCACCGAGCTCCTCAGGCTCGCCACCGACCCGGAGGTCGTCGCCGAGGGACGCGCCGGGCTCAAGGGCCTTTCCCCGTATCTTCGCCGCGAGTTGCTCTCGCCCTACACGGATGGCCTCGCCTTCGACTGCCATCTGTATGAGAACGGCGGCTGGCGCGCCGTCGATTGGGCCTACCGGAATCCACCGAAGACGACCTACGAGATCCTCTTTCCCGACCGCTACCCCTCGCCGGCCGCGAAGCCGCCCCCGCCCGGCACCCTGGCGGCGCCGTGGAGACGGGCGGGCCGGGCGCCGCTCGGCGCGGCGCCACTCCTGTTCCTGTTCGAGGCGCCGGGTGGAGAGGCCAGCCGGGCGCTCCCGAACGCGCGGGGGTTCGTCTCCACCTGGCACGGCGGCGAGATCGACCTCTGGACCGCGGGCCCGGGGACGGCCGTTGGGATCTCCCTGCTCGACCGGAGCCCGGGAGGGAGGCTGTGCGCGGGGGTCGCCGGCTGGTACTCGCTCGCCTTCCCCGACTCGCGGCCGGCGTCCCGGCGCCGCGGGGAGCGGCTGGCGTTGCGCGGCTCCCGCCAGGACGCGGTCCTTCGTTGCCGTTGCGACCAGGTCCGGCTCGGGATCGCCCCCAACCTCGCCGACGCCCGCCGGCTGGCGCACTCGATCTAGAAGGCGGGTCTCCCGTCAGGCGCCGACCCGCTCGGCCAGCCTCTCGATTCCCGCGTGCCCGTTGATCGCCGGGCCGTGGCCCGGGAGCGTCACCGCCGGGCGCAGCGCCGCCAGCTTCCGAATCGAGCGGCGGGCCTCAGGGACGTCCGGGGTGAGGTTGGCGGCCATCTCGTCGAGCCGCGCCCTCAGGGTGACGAAGGAGAGGTTGCGGAGCACGTCGCCGCAGATCGCCACCCGATCAGCCTCCCGCCAGTAGATCACCTCGCCCGGGGAGTGCCCGGGGGCGTGGACGATCCGAAACCCCCCGACCTCGTCTCCCTCGTTCAGTACCCGGTCGACCTTGTGGGAGGGGCCCTCCCACATCGCGGCGTAGATCCTCGCGATCAGGGCGTGGGACGCCCGCACCGGGCGCCGGCCCTCCATCGCGTCGACGTCGCCCTGGTGGCAGGCGAGTGGGATCCCGCGCTCCTCGCAGATCACGTGGGCTGATCCCTGATGGTCGGGATGGACGTGGGTGAGGGCGACCAGCGACAGCTCCCTGTCCCGGGTCTGCTTTCGGATCCGCCCCGCGTCCCAGCTCCGGCCGGTGTCGATCAGGACGTCGCCGGCCAGGTAATGATCACCGGCCGGGGCGGGAACTCGTCCAGGCGCCACACGCCTTCCGCCAGCTGTTTCACGGCCCGCGCCTAACCGCTCCCCCTAGGCGCCGGTTCCGCTTCTGGGATCGCCGCTGAAGCGGGCGAGCTGCGCGAGGCGCGCGATCTGGCGCTCACCCTCGGCGCGGGCCGGATCGCCCTCGGGGAGGGGGTCGATCAGGCGGCGGATCCGGTTCCTCACCTGGAGGGCGAAGTGCGGGGTGGAGGGTCCGGCAAGAGCGCGGATGTCCTCGACGGTCACCGGCCGTCCGCTGCCGAGGCGGTCGGGAAGCTCGGCCTCGCTCACGGCTTCCCCTTCCCGCCCTGCGCCTGAGATCGCGGCTCGCCCTCGGCCCCGCCCGGGAGCGCCGACGAGCCGCTCCTCGAGATCGCCCCGCCGCCGGCGCCGATCTCGGCCAGCTCGGCGAGGTCATCGACCTCCGCCTGCACCGCTCCCCCGATCGCGGAGGCATCGCCGATCAGCCAGACGTGGTTGTACACAGCGCGAGTGGGGTCGGTCTCGTAGCCGGGCTTGATGTCGAGGAAGAAGCTTCGCAGCTCGGGTGGCAGGGCGTCGGCTTCGTCGGTGACCAGGAGCGGCCCCCAGGTGCCGCTCGCGGAAAGCGCCGCCGAGGCGGCTGCGTCGAGCGGGCGCGAGCTGTTGACGAGGACCAGCCCGTGGCCGGGGTCATTGATGTTCCAGCCGAACCCCCCCTCGATGTAGCGGGCGAACTGGATCGCGTTGGTTACCGGGTCGTCGGTGCCGACCCGCCTCACCCGGGGCGAGGCCCGCTCGAGCTGGCGCACGGCCGCGTCGGAGATCACGGAGGGCCCGCCGAGGACGTAGACGGGGGCGCGATGATGGCGGCGGAGGGCCGCCATGGTGGCGGGCGGGACGCTCCCCTGGCCGGCGAAGAGGACGGTGTCGCCGGAGCGCGCCGCCCACGCCGCCGCCGGCATCGCAGATCCCGGGTCGTCGAGGCTGGCGACGACGATGTGCTCGGGCTCGCCGAGAAGGCGGGTTCGGAGACGGTCGATCGAGTCCGCCAGCTGGGCCTCCGAGGATCCGCTCAGCACCTGGGTGGAGAGCCCCGGCGGCGCCCGCACGTCGCCGACGGTGTACACCGCCGGGTCCGAGGGCCTCGGGCCGCCGGTCGGTCGCAGCTCTGTGAGCGCCTCGGCGGTCGGATCGGGGAGGCCGGTGGCGCCCCCAACCAGGATCGGGAGCCGAAGCGGCGGGCCGGCGAGGGCGGAGGCGGCAATGCCCGCCTGCCAATCGTCCTCCCCCACGAGGATTATTGCTCGCGGGGGCCTGGCGCCCGCCCCCTCCGGGTGGGTGGCGAGGGCCACGGCGGCGGCGTCGGTGGCGGGATCGGACCCGCCGACCCGGGTGGTGTTCCGGGTCGCGACCAGAGGGAAGCCGAGGGGGCCGATCGGCGCCTTGGCGGCGTTCTCGGTGGCGACGGAGATCGTCACCACCTCGCTCTCGGCCCCGCTGCCGCCGCCGCCAGAGAGGGGCCCGGCCGCGAGTGCCCAGACGAGCGCCGCCACCACCAGCACCGCCGCTCCGATCGCGAGCGAGCGGCGGGTGGTCGCCACGGGCAGCTTCTCCCGCAGCCGGCGGCCGGCGTTGGAAAGGGAGCGAGGGGCGCCCACCGCGGGAACGCTACTCGCCGGCCCGCGCCGGCCGGATCGCCCGCTGGTTGGCCAGCCAATCGGCCGCGTCCGTCCGCTATCCTGGTTGACTGACCAGTCAATCGGTTCCTCGTGCGCTCACCGCGCAGAGGCGATCGTGGGCCCACGGTCGGACAGGAACGGAGGTCCAGCATGGATTTCGCGCTCACCGAGGAGCAGCAGGAGTTCAAGGACTACTGCCGCAAGTTCGCCCGGGAGGTGATCCGCCCCGCGGCCCCCAAGCACGATCGCGAGGAGAGCACGCCGTGGGAGGTGATCGAGGAGGCGCGCCGGTGGGGCCTCCACGGCCTGGAGACGATCCAGCGGATGGGTAGCGATCCCGACGGGCTCCTCTCCCCGATCTACGCCGAGGAGCTTCATTGGGGCTGCGCCGGGATCGCCCTCGCCCTGTCTGGCTCGAGCCTCGCCGCCGCCGGTCTCGCCGCGTCGGGAACCCCGGACCAGATCGCGCTGTGGGTTCCCCAGTGCTTCGGTACGGACGACCAGATCCAGCTCGGCGCCTACGCCGTCACCGAGCCCCAGGCCGGCTCCGACGTCAAGAGCCTCCGCACCACCGCCAAGCTCGACGGCGACGAGTGGGTCCTGAACGGGACCAAGGTCTTCATCACCAACGGTGGGATCGCCGACGTTCATGTGATCGTCGCCACGGTCGACCCCGAGCTCGGCCACCGTGGACAGGCCTCGTTCGTCGTCCCCAAGGGGACGCCCGGGCTGCGCCAGGGCAAGAAGGAGACGAAGCTCGGGATCCGTGCCTCCCATACCGCCGAGGTGATCCTCGAGGACTGCCGGATCCCGGTCGACAACCTGCTCGGCGGGATGGACAAGCTCAACCGCAAGCTCGAGCGCGCTCGCTCGGGCCACACGGGCGGCTCCTCCAATGCCCTCGCCACCTTCGAGATGACCCGGCCTGTCGTCGGCGCCTCCGCCCTCGGGATCGCCCAGGCCGCCTACGAGTGGACCCTCGAGTACCTCGACGGCCGCACGGTCGAGAGCGGGACCCCGGCGCTCGAGGCCCAGCGGATCCAGCAGGTGCTGGCCGACGTCGCCACCGAGATCGACTCCGCCCGGCTCCTCGTCCAGCGCGCCTCGTGGATGGCCCGGAACGGGATCCCCCTCACGGGCGGACAGGGCTCGATGTCGAAGCTGAAGGGCGGCGACGTCGCGATGTGGGCGACGACCGTCCTGATCGACCTCGTCGGCGATTACGCCCAGAGCACTGACTGCCCGCTGGAGAAGTGGTTCCGCGACGCCAAGATCTACCAGCTGTTCGAGGGGACCGCCCAGGTGCAGCGGCTGGTGATCTCGCGGATGCAGGCGCGCGAGTACCGTGAGCGGTTCGAGCGGCTTCGCGAGATCGCCAAGGACGCCTCCCGCGAGCCGTTCGCCGCCGCCGCGTAGCAGCTTTCACAAGCGGGCTGAAACGGGCTTTGCAAGGCGCCCCCGATCCGGCTGCGATTGTGAGGATTCGATCGCGATTGCTAGCCTCCCACCCGTATCCGCAAAGGGACGCCGAGTCCCCGGCCGTCAGCGGCCCGGGGAGCGGGGGAACCGAGATTCCGGGGCGAGAGGCCGAGCCAGGCCGAGCGCACAGCGCGAGCCCGTCAGCTAACCCCGCAGGCGAGTGAAGATGACCGACTCGAAACTGCAGCCTCGGCGCGCCAACCGCCTACCGCGGGTGGTCGCCGCGTTCGCCTGCGCCGCGGGGATCGCCGCCGCCGCCTCGATCCTCGCCGGCGGCGCCCCCGCCCAGACCCTTCAGCAGAAGCTCGACTCGACCCAGGCGAAATTGGACAAGGCCCGCTCGCGCGAGGGGGTCCTCACGTCGCAGATCGCCAAGCAGTCGAGCACCCTCGACCGGCTCGAGGTCCAGGTCGCCAATCTGCGCAACCGCGAGGCCGCGGTCGCCGCCGATTTGCGCCGCAAGCAGGCCGAGCTGGAGCGGGCCCAGAAGCGGCTCGAGATCCTGCGCAAGAAGCTTCGGGTGGCGATCTCCACCCTCGAGGCGCGCCTGGTCGAGATCTACAAGGCGGGAGAGCCCGACCTGATCAGCGTCGTCATCCACGCCGACGGCTTTGGCGACCTCCTCGACCGGGCCGACTATCTGCGCGCCCTCCACGACCAGGACAACGCGATCGTCGACCGGGTCCGCAGCTTGCGCGACCAGATGCGCGAGGTGGTGGACGAGGTGAAGGCGGCCCGCGACCGGATCGCGCGCGAGAAGCAGGAGCTCGACCGGACCCGCGCCGCCCTGGAGGCGCGCACCTCCGAGCTGGCGGCGGCCCGCCGCCAGCGCCAGGCGACGCTCGCCGACGTCCGCGACCACCGTATGGAGCTCGAGGGCGATCTCTCGGACATCTCCGACCAGATCGCCCGGCAGCTGGCGGGCGGCTCCACGACCCTGCCCGCCGGACCGGTTCGGCCCGGCGCCCACGGATTGATCTGGCCGGTGAGCGGGCCGATCACGTCGCCCTACGGACCGCGGTACATCAACGGGCAGTACGAGTTCCACCCGGGGATTGACATCGCCGTCCCCACCGGCACCCCGATCCGGGCCGCCGCTTCGGGGACGGTGACGATCGCAGGACCCGAGGGCGGGTATGGGAACTACACCTGTATCGATCACGGCGGCGGGCTCTCCACCTGCTACGGGCACCAGGAGTCATTCGCGGTCTCGGTCGGACAGCACGTGGGCCAGGGCCAGACGATCGGCTACACGGACTGCACGGGCTACTGCTTCGGCCCGCACCTCCACTTCGAGGTGCGGATCAACGGGCAGACCACGGACCCGCTCGGGTACCTTTAGGGGGCACCGAAAATAGCCGGAAATAGGGCAATCGCGGCGAATTAGGTGGATCGTCCATTCGGCCATCCGTAGGAGGTGTTTTTTTATGGGGGCCGCGCATGAGACGATTCAATAGACGGTGGTGTGATGATTTCTAGGGCATGTAAGCGTTTGGCTGGTCTTGGCGGGGATGGCCGTACTCGAACCGCGCCCAGCTACCTGGCCGGAATCGGTGCCAGCGGCGCCTTGCTCGCGGCCGCTTTCCTCGTCTTCGTCCTCCTCGCGGTAGGCGTCTCCTTCGACGCCTGGCCGGTATCCACCCCCCCACAGCCGGAGGTCGTCTCGGTCCAGCCTCCATCGGCAACCGCCCCGGGCGTTCCCGGGGCCGGGCTCGCGTCACTGGGCACGAGCGGCACCCAGACGATCGCCTCCACCAACCCTCTCGGCGGTCAGCCGACGGGCGCCGGGCCCGGAGCAGGCACCGGTGGCCTCTCGGGCGGGGGCACGCCCGGGCCTCCGCCGCCCCCGCCCGGCGGCGGCGGTGGGCTCGGCCGCGGCGGCACCGTCAATCCCGGCGGCGACAAGGGCGGCGGGGGCGACACCGGCGGCGGGGGCGGTGGGAACAGGGGCAGCAACAAGGGGAACGGCTGTCTCTTATACACATCTCCGAGCCCACGAGACTGGCTAATCAATCTCG
>JBKPIY010000017.1:0-46967 GCA_046730475.1 Actinomycetota bacterium | reverse complement strand
CGGCCCGAGCAGCACGTTGCCATAGACGGTCGGCGCGAGCAGCACGCCCTTGGTAGCCGCGGTTGGCACCGGGAGCAAGATGTGCCTGAGCAACGGGCGCGCAAGCTTATCGAAGACGATCAGCTCGCCCCGGCGCGGGGTGACGGTGAAGTCGCGGTGGCCGAGCAACGCGTCGATCTCGTCGCTGCGGAGGCCGGCCGCGTTCACCAGGTATCTGCACCTGACCGTCCCCCGCGAGGTCCGAACCCGGAAGGGGTCGTCCTCCTCCACCTCCACCACCCCCGCGCGGAGGGCCAACTCGCAGCCGGCGAGGACCGCTTCGGTGGCGAGCGCCAGGGTGGTGGTGAACGGGCACAGGATCCCCTCGCCGGGGATCTCCAGCGCGCCGCAGGCGCCCGGGCCGAGGGCGGGCTCGCGGCGGTAGAGCTCCTCGACCGCGACCGGGCGAGCCTCCCGGTAGCCGTTCTCGATTGCGGTCGCCTCGATCCCGGTCAGGGCCGTTAACTGCTCCGGGCTCCAGGCGACCAGCAGCGCCCCGGTTACCGCCGTCGGGATTCCGACGCGCCGGGCGTAGGCGCCGAGAAGCTCGTAGCCGCGCCTCACCAGGGCGGCCTCCGCCGTCCCCGGCTTGGCGTCGAAGCCGGTGTGCATGATCGCCGTGTTCGCCTTGCTCGTCCCGGCGCCGACGTCGTTTCCCGCTTCGAGCAAGAGACAGGAGGCACCGTGAAGGGTGAGCTCGCGTGCGATCGCGGCGCCGACCACGCCGGCACCGATGATGGCGACGTCGAACGGGCCGGCGGGGAGGGGGCCGTCACGAAGCGATCGGCTCACGGGGCCAGCGAGCATATCCCCGCCAGGGCGCGAGCTAAGTTCCGTGCATGAGGCGTCCCCTGATCGGCGTCTGCGCCGCGGTCGAGCATGCCGACTACGGGCCGTGGCGGCGCCAGCCAGCCACCCTGCTGCCGCTCGCGTACGCGGTCGCGATCCAGCGGGCCGGAGGGATGGCGGCGCTGCTGCCGCCCGACCGGCGCACGGCCGAGCACCCCGACGAGCTCCTCGATCACCTCGACGCCCTGGTCCTCGGCGGTGGGTCCGACGTCGACGCCGCCAGCCACGGATCCGATCCCCACCCGGAGACCACGGGAACGAACCCCGAGCGCGACGAGTTCGAGATCGCCCTTGCCCGACGGGCGCTCGAGCGCGACATCCCGGTCCTCGGCGTGTGCCGTGGGATGCAGGTAATGAACGTCGCCGCCGGTGGCACCCTCGAGCAGCATCTCCCGGAGCGGCTCGGCCACCACCGCCACCGCCCGGCCCTCGGGGAGTGGGCGGAGCACGGGGTCCGCCTCCAGCCCGGCTCGCTCGCCGCCCGGGCGGCGGGGGCCGAGCGGCTCACGGTCAAGAGCCACCACCATCAGGGCGTGGGGGAGCGCGGCCGGGGGATCGAGATCAGCGGCTGGGCCGAGGACGAGGACACCGTCGAGGCGATCGAGCTCCCGGAGCGGGGATTCGCCCTCGGCGTCCTCTGGCATCCCGAACAGGATCCGGGCGATCGGGTGATCGCGGCCTTGGTCGAACGCGGGGCGGGCGCCCCGGGCGCCCCCTAGAGGCCGCTTCGACGGCGTTCAGCGGACGGCGTCGCCGGTCCGTCGAACGACGTACCAGTGCCCGCCGTACTCCTCGACGTCCTGGCAGAGGATGCGGCCGGGGCTGTCGGCGATGTAGTAGTAGAGCGGGTGCCCGGCGTAGGTCACCTGTCGGCGGCCGTCGCGTCGCCTCGTGGTGCCCAGCAGCTTCGCCCGCACCCCCTCGGCGACGGGCGCTCGCTTCACCAGGTAGGGCGGCCAGGCCCCGGCGCAGGCGCCGTAACACGTGCCGTGCCGGCGGGAATCGGCCGTGAACAGGTAGACGGCCCGCCCGCGGCCGTTGGCGAGGATGCGGCCGTAGTCGCTCGAGACCAGCTTCAGCCTCGGCCCACGCCGGCGAACCTTGGCCTCGGCTGCGCTCGCCCCGCTCGTCGACGCGGCCAGTGCCGACGCGCCTGCGTCCTGCGCGGCAGAGGCATCCTCGGGCCCCGACGCCGGCGCTTCGCCGCCACCGGCGCTTCCGCACCCGAGCAGGATCGTGGCGATCGCCGGCACGACGAGGAGGGTCGGCGGGATTCTCATCTCAGCTCAGTCGCGCCGGCGGCGAGACCGTTACAGGGGACAGGCGGCGGCCGCCCGGGCAGCCTCCTCCGGGGTAGAGCTCAGCCGCGCTCGAACATGCGGCGGCGCTCGTATTCGGTCACCACCTGGTCGAACTCCTTCTGCTCGTAGCGGCCATAGTTCAGGTAGTGGGCCTGGACCTCGGCGCCAAAGGCCTGCTTGGCGAAATCGCTCCCCTCCCACAGCTCGAGCGCCTCGCGCAGGGCCGAGGGGAACGGCTCCGCCTCGGCCGCCTCGTACGCGTTCCCCTTCAACTCGGGGCCGGGGTCGGTCTGGTTCTCGATCCCGTCCAGGCCGGCCGCCAACAGCGCCGCGTACCCGAGGTAGGGATTGACGTCCGCGCCCGGGATCCGGCACTCGACCCGCCGAGACTGGTCGTGGCCGACGATCCGAAAGCCGCAGGTGCGGTTGTCGCGGCCCCAGGAGACCGAGGTCGGCGCCCAGCTCTCGGCCGCGTAACGCTTGTAGGAGTTGATCGACGGAGCGATGAACAGCGCCAGCTCGCGGACGTGGGCCCGCATGCCGCCGAGGTAGTGGCGGAAGGTGTCGTTCTCATCGCCGTCTCCATCCACCAACGCGTTCTTGCCGTCATCGCCGACCAGGCTCGAGTGGATGTGGCAGGAGCTCCCGATGTCCTTCTCTGAGGTCTTGGCCATGAAGGTCGCCGAGATGTCGTTGAGGAAGGCGATCTCCTTGACCCCGTTCTTGTAGATCGAGTGGCGATCGGCCGAGGTGATCGCGTCGGCGTAACGGACGTTGACCTCGTGCTGGCCATGCCAGGCCTCGCCCTTGGAGAACTCGACCGGGATCCCGGCGCCCTGCATCCCGCGACGGATCGGTCCCAGGTAGGCCTCGTCCATGGTGGTGGCGAGGATGTGGTAGTCGAGGATGTACGGGATCGTCGGGGTGAGGTCGCGGAAGCCCTTCTCCCAGGCCTCCGAGTAGCTCTCCTTGTAGAGGAAGAACTCGAGCTCGGAGGCGAACAGCGGCGTGTAGCCCATCTCGGCCGCCCGCTCGTACTGGCGGATCAGGATCTGGCGCGGGGACGCGTAGACAGGAGCGCCGTGGTGGTCGACCACGTCGCAGATCACGAGCGCGGTGCGGTCGAGCCACGGGATCCGTCGCAGGGTCGAGATGTCCGGCGCGATCCCGAAGTCTCCGTAGCCCTTCTCCCAGTTGGCGAGCTCGTAGCCGGGTACCGGCTCCATCTCCATGTCGAGCGCAAGCAGGTAGTCGCACCCCTCGATCCCGTGCCCGGTGACCTCGTCGAGGAAGTACTCGACCTGGATCCGCTTGCCGAATAGCCGCCCCTGCATGTCGGTGAAGGCCGCGACGACCGTATCGATCGCCCCGTCCTTTCCTTCCTTCTCGAGCTCGTCCAGGCTCAACATCCCAGCGCTTCCCCCCGGTCCTCCCGGTCTCTCCGCCATCTCTCCTCCTTCTCGGTCTCCCGGTCCAGCCGCGAGTCCAGCGGCGTTGCCCGGAGCCTATATTCCAGGTGGTGTCCGTGTCCGCCGCACAGATCGAGGTGATCGAGCCGGCCACGGAGCGGGTGATGGCGGAGCTGCCGCGGGCAGGGGCCGAGGAGGTGGACGCGGCGGTCGCGCGGGCGAAGGCGGCCTTCCCGAGCTGGCGCGACGTTACCCCGGGCGATCGCGCGGGGCTGCTGCGGGCGCTCGCCGGCGCCCTCGACGATCGTCTCGAGGAGCTGGCCACGGTGGAGGCACGGAACGCCGGCAAGCCGATCTCCGACGCCCGGGCCGAGATGACGATGGTGGTCGAGACCTACCGCTACTACGCCGGCGCCCCCGAGCGTCTGCTCGGTGACACGATCCCCGTCGCCGGCGGGGTCGACATGACCTTCCGCGAGCCGCTCGGCGTGGTCGGGCTGATCACCCCCTGGAACTTCCCCCTCGTGATCGCCTCGTGGAAGGTGGCGCCGGCCCTCGCCGCCGGGAACACGATCGTGCTGAAGCCCGCCGAGCTCACCCCTCTCACCGCGCTCGAGCTCGAGAGGATCGCCGTCGAGGCCGGGATCCCGGAGGGGGTGGTCAACGTCGTCGCGGGCCCGGGGAGCGTCTGCGGCAGGCGTCTGGTCGAGCACCCCGACGTCGCCAAGATCGCGTTCACCGGCTCGACCGAGGTGGGGCGGGGGATCGCCGCCGGCGCGGCCCAGACGATCAAGCGAGTGACGCTCGAGCTGGGTGGCAAGTCCGCCAATGTGGTCTTCGCCGACGCGGACCTGGAGGAGGCCGCCGCAGCGGCGCCCTTCGCCGTCTTCGCCAACGCCGGGCAGGACTGCTGCGCGCGCTCCCGGATCCTGGTCGAGCGCTCCGCGATCGATCCCTTCATGGAGGCGCTCGAGAAGACCGTCGAGTCGATGCGGGTCGGCGACCCCCTCTCGGAGCGGACCCAGATGGGCCCGCTGATCTCGGCCGATCAACGCGAGACGGTGGCGTCGTACGTCGGCGACGACGCCCCGGTGGCGATCCGCGGGGCGGTGCCGGATGGCCCCGGATACTGGTACCCGCCCACCGTCCTTGCCCCGGTCTCGAACGACGACCGGGCGGCGCGCGAGGAGATCTTCGGGCCGGTCGCCTGCGTGATCCCGTTCGCCGACGAAGCGGAGGGGATCCGGCTCGCCAATGACACGATCTACGGCCTCTCGGGCTCGATCTGGACCCGCAACGGCGCCAAGGCGCTCCGGGTTGCGAGGGCGATCGAGACCGGGGTGCTGTCGATCAACTCGAACAGCTCCGTCCGGGTGACGACGCCGTTCGGCGGGTTCAAGCAGTCGGGGGTAGGCCGCGAGCTCGGGTCCGACGCCCTCGATCACTACACCGACGTCAAGAACGTCTTCTACGCGACCGAGGCGCCGAGCCAGGGGCCATCGCAGGACCACGAAGAGCAGGGCTAGATGCCGGGGAGACTCGAGGGGAAGGTCTGCGTGATCACCGGAGCGGCGAGCGGGATCGGCGCCGAGAGCGCCCGCCTGTTCGCCGAGGAGGGGGCGCGGGTGGTGGGCGTCGATCTGGCGGCGGGGGCCGAGGGCGAGCTCGCCCTGCAGGCGAACGTCGCCGACGAGGACCAGGTCCGCGACATGTACGCCCGCGCTCGCGAGGAGATGGGGCGGATCGATGTGCTCTTCAACAACGCGGGGATCAGCCCCGACGACGACGTCTCCGTCCTCGACACCTCGCTCGAGGCGTGGCAGCGGGTCCAGGACGTGAACCTCCGGTCGGTGTTCCTCTGCTGCAAGCACGGCATCCCGCACCTGCTCGAGGGCGGGGGAGGGTCGGTGATCAACACCGCCTCCTTCGTCGCGGTGATGGGGGCGGCCACCTCGCAGATCTCCTACACCGCCTCCAAGGGCGGGGTCCTGGCGCTGTCGCGCGAGCTCGGGGTCGAGTTCGGCCGCCGCGGCGTGCGGGTGAACGCCCTGTGTCCGGGCCCGGTGAACACGCCGCTGCTTCAGGAGCTGTTCGCGAACGACCCCGAGAAGGCGGCCCGGCGCCTGGTCCACCTGCCGATCGGGCGGTTCGCCGAGGCCCGCGAGATCGCCCAGGGTGCACTCTTCCTGGCCAGCGACGACAGCTCCTACGTGACCGCCTCGACCTTCCTCGTCGATGGAGGCCTGTCGGGCGCCTACGTCACCCCCGAATAGCGGCGGCGTCGAAGAACCGTCCGCAGAGGTCGCGGCCGAGGCCGTTCCAGGCCCCGATTCGCTCCCTGGTCTCGCGGCGAAGCGACTCGATGTCGAGGCCGATCCGAACGGCGTCCGCGTCGCTTCGGTAGTCGTCCATCCAGCTCTCGGCGCCGGTCCGGGTCACCTCGGCGTGGAACTGGATCGCCCATGCAGCCTCGCC
Source organism: Actinomycetota bacterium (assembly GCA_046730475.1). Lineage (GTDB taxonomy): Bacteria > Actinomycetota > Thermoleophilia > Solirubrobacterales > 70-9 > JBKPIY01. The sequence goes on along the minus strand of JBKPIY010000017.1, from coordinate 40,894 downwards.
GAGGCGGTAGGACTGGAGGCAGTCGGAGGTGCACGCCAGCTCCACCGCCCCCGGCGGGAGCGAGACCCCGTAGCTGTGCCACTCGAACCCCCTGAACCCGGGAGCTAGCGGCGCCAGCAAGGGATCCTCCGCGCCGCCCTTCGACACCTCGATCTCGTACCAGCCGATCTCGGGGTCCGGCAGCCGCCCCACCTCCCCGCCGAGCGCCTGGGTGAGGATCTGGGCACCGAGGCAGACGGCCAGCACCGGCGTCCCCCGATCGACCATCTCGGCGAGGAGCCGGCGGTCGTCTCCCAGCCACGGGTGCCGATCGTCCTCGTCGACGTTCATCGAACCGCCGAAGCAGAGGGCCGCGTCGTACTCGCGCGGCTCCAGGGGCGGCTCGGAGCCCTCCCTGCGAAGCCAGATGTCGAGCTCGGCGCCCGTCGAGCGAGCGGCCTCGGCGAACACGCCCGGCCCCGCATCGCGCTCGTAGACGATCGCCAGCGCCCTCATCGCGGGGCAAGTGTCCCACGCGGCTCGCCGGGCAGCGACGAGGCTGGCCCGGGGGCATACTGCGGGGGTGGCCTGGGGCGTGGCGATCGCCGGCGGTGGGTTCGCGGGATCGAGCTGTGCCCGCGAGCTCGAGCGCCTGCTCCCGCGCCAGTCGGCCCGAATGACGCTCGTCAACGACGTCAGGACGGTCGTGTGGACAGCCGGCGGGGTTCTCGGCCTGGTGGCTGGCGCGGACATACCATCTGAGCCAGATCCCGGGCGCCGCCCGTAAGGTCCGGGCGGCGCTCGACTGGACGGTGAGCCTGCCGTTCAAGCGCGATGTCGCCGAGGTCGGCTCGATCGACCACCCGCGCCTCTCCGCGCCAAGGAGTACGCGGCCGGGGTCTCGCATCGGCCGGTGAGCTAGATATCGTCACCGGTCGGCGAGAATGGGATAGTGACAGGCGCGCCGTACGTGATCATCGCCGTCTGCTTCGGTCTCGCGACCGCGATCGTCGGGCGCGCGAAGGGAAGCTCGTTCTTCATCTGGTTCCTGGTCGGGACGGTCCTCCCGATCATCGGCCTGGTCGCGGCGATCCTCTACCGCTCGGAGCGCGAGGAGCCGGAGCGCCGCTGCCCCACCTGCAACAAGGTCCTCAAGATCTACGTGCAGGTCTGCCCTCGCTGCGGCACCGACCTCTACCTGCCGGATCCGTCCGAGGTGCGCCGGCCGGCTCCACCTAACGCAACCAGGTCCGCACGATCGCGTTGGTGAACCCGAGGCCGTAGCGGACGACCGCCGGCTTCTTCGAGTGGCCGTGGAGGCGCTTCTGAACCGTCACCGGGATCTCCTTGGCCGGCACCCCCCGCTTGATCGCCTCGATCAGGAACTCCGAGGTGTGGAACTGCTCCTGGCGGAGGACCAGTGAGGGGAGAACCGTGGTGCGAACCGCGCGGAAGCCATTGGAGCAGTCGGAGACCCTGGTCCCGGTGATCAGCGAGACCACCCGGTTGAAGAACACGATCCCGAGCTCGCGCGTGGGCGCATTTGGCTCCGCCGCGCCGAGCACCCGGGAGCCGTGGGCGACGTCGACCTCGCCGTCGAGGACCGGCTTCACCAGCCGCTCCATCTCGGCGGGGACGTGCTGGCCGTCGGCATCGAGGGTGACCACCACCCTGGCCCCCGACTCGGCCATCAGGCGGTACCCGGTCCGAACCGCCGCCCCGCCGCCCCGATTGATCACGTGGCGGGCGACGATCGCGCCCGCGGCGGCCGCCTGGTCGCCGGTGCCGTCGCGGGAGCCGTCATCGACGACCAGGATCGCGGTCCCGACCCCGCACACCTCAGGCGGGATCTGCCGGACGACGTCGGCGACGCTATCGGCCTCGTCGTAGGCGGGAATCAGCACCGCGATCCGGTCCCGGAAGCGCTCGGGGAGGTTGGTGGCCTTGAACTCCTCCCATGCGAGCCCCTCGAGCAGCGCCGAGAGTTGCTCGTTCATCCGGGCGGTCTCGGTCAGCGAGCGCAGGACCAGCAGGAACAGGACCGCGATCGCGAACACCGCGAGACCCAGGATCCGCCCGCCGTTGCCGCGCTCGAAGGCGAACGCGCTCAGAAGCCTGTTCAGGACCTCGGTCCCCGACACGACCGCCAGCGCCAGCCCGCCGAAGATCGCGAGCAGCACCGCCCCGTTCGAGAGGGAGCGCCGGCGCCAGACCGCGAACGCGATCAGGGCGACGGCGAATCCGAGGCCCACTGCCCGCAGCGGGGTCAGCTCTTCGGGGAAGATCGAGGCCGGCATCACGGTGATCACCACGGCGGCGGGCACGCTACCCTGCCGCGACCATGCGCGTCCTCATACTCGGGGGAGACGGCTATCTCGGATGGCCGACCGCGATGCGATTCTCGTCCCGCGGCCACGAGGTGTCCGTCGTCGACAACTTCTCGCGCCGGCGCTGGCACCAGCGCCACGGAACCGACTCGCTCACCCCGATCCGCCCGCTCTCGGAGCGGATCGAGGCCTGGCGGGAGGTCTCGGGCAACCCGATTCGCCCCTACATCGGCGACCTCGAGAACGGCGGCTTCCTCGAGGAGGTGGTGATCGAGACCAGACCGGACGCGGTCGTCCACTACGGCGAGCAGCCGTCGGCTCCCTACTCAATGGCGAGCCGAGAGCAGGCGGTCGAGACCCAGTACACGAACGTGATCGGCACGCTCAACCTGCTGTTCGCGCTGCGCGATCACGCCCGCGAGTGCCACCTGGTGAAGCTGGGGACGATGGGTGAGTACGGGACGCCCAACATCGATATCGAGGAGGGGTTCATCGAGATCGAGCACAAGGGGCGCAAGGACACCCTCCCGTTCCCGAAGATGCCCGGCTCCCTGTACCACCTGTCCAAGGTTCACGACTCCCACAACATCCACTTCGCCTGCCGGATCTGGGGGCTGCGCGCCACCGACCTGAACCAGGGGGTCGTGTACGGGATCGAGACCGCCGAGACGGCGCTCGACGAGCGCCTCTGCACGCGATTCGACTACGACGAGGTGTTCGGCACCGTGCTCAACCGGTTCTGCGTCCAGGCGGTGATCGGCCATCCGCTAACGGTCTACGGGAAGGGGGGCCAGACGCGGGGCTTCCTCAACATCCGCGACACCCTCCAGTGCTTGGAGCTGGCGGTCAACAACCCGGCCGAGCCGGGCGAGTACCGGGTCTTCAACCAGTTCACCGAGCAGTTCTCGGTTTGCCAGCTCGCCGAGCTGGTCCAGCGCGCCGCCGCCGAGCTCGACTACGAGGTTGAGGTCGACACAGTCGCCAACCCCCGCGTCGAGGCCGAGGAGCACTACTACAACGCCGCCCACACCAAGCTCCTCGACCTCGGCCTGGACCCGAGCTACCTCGGCGATGAGCTGGTTCGCTCGATGCTCCACGGGATCGAACGCCACAAGGGCCGCGTGATCGAGTCGGCGATCGACCCGCGGACTCGCTGGAAGCCGGCCGACCCTCAGCCCGCCGCGACCTGATCGGCCGAGCTCAGTCCTCGCCCAGCAGGTCGCGGTCCCGCTGAAGCTCAGCGTCGAGGATCGCGTTCACGACGCGAATCACCATCATCCGGCGGCGCAGCAGGCCGCGTCCGGCCGGGCCGTGATCGTCCGGGGGGTGAACGGCTCGCTCGAGGTGCGGCCGAATCCGAGCCCGTCGAGCTCGGCGGCGGCGAGCGGGGGTGCGAGGCGCTCGTCGCGGAGGGCGGCGGCAATCGGGACCGGCCGCCAAGCCGCTCGAACATGCTCCTACACTGCGCTGGGAAGGGACCGAGGCGCAGTGACCGGAGTCAATCCGATACCGACGGTCGGATGAGCCCCAAGGACAGCCTCGTCACCGCCGTGCTCGAGGCGAGCGGCATGCTGCGGGCCTCCGAGAAGGCCGTCGTCGAGGCGGTGCTCGGGCGCCGGCCCGGCGTCAAGAAGGTCGAGGCCAACCCGGTGGCGCAGACGGCGACGGTCACCTACGACCCGAGCGTCACCTCGGTCGAAGAGCTCCGGCGCTGGGTCACCGACTGCGGCTACCACTGCGCGGGGCAGTCGGTTCCCGAGCACATCTGCGATCCGATGATGGAACCGGATCCGCCGGCCGTGGAAGCGGCGGTGCAGGCGCCGCCTGCTCACCTCCATGCGCCGCCGGCCGAGGAGCCGGAGGCTCATGCCCCCGCGGCCCCCGCCGCGGCCCCGGACGAGGTGATGGGCCACGGCGGCCACGCCGAGATGTCGATGGCGGCGATGGTCGCCGACATGCGAAACCGGTTCCTGGTCGCCGCCCTGTTCTCGATCCCGATCGTGCTCTGGTCGAAGATCGGCCGCGACGTCTTCGGCTTCGACGTCGCGCCCCCGCTCGGCCTCCGCGAGGACGTCTTCACGCTGGTCCTCAGCTTGCCGGTGATCCTCTACTCCTGCTCGATCTTCTTCACCGGCGCCGTCCGCGCCCTGCGGGCTCGCACCCTGGACATGATGGTCCTGGTCGCGGTCGCGGTGGGGGCCGGCTGGCTCTACTCGCTGGCCGTCACCCTGACCGGGGGCGGCGAGGTCTTCTACGAGGCGGCGACGGTCCTTGCCTCCTTCGTCCTCCTCGGCCACTGGTTCGAGATGCGCGCCCGCGGCGGCGCCAACGACGCGATCCGGACCCTGCTTGACCTGGCCCCGCCCAGGGCGGTGGTGATCCGCGACGGGGAGACGGTCGAGGTCGCGACCGGGGACGTCGAGGTGGGCGACCTGCTGCTGGTGCGGCCGGGGGCCAAGGTCGCGGTCGACGGGATCGTCGAGGGGGGCGAGAGCGAGGTCGACGAGTCGATGGTCACCGGCGAGAGCCTGCCGGTGCACAAGGAGCCCGGCTCGGAGGTGGTGGGAGCGACGATCAACGCCAACGGGACGCTGCGGGTCCGGGCGACCAAGGTCGGCGCCGACACCGCGCTGGCTCAAATCGTCAAGCTCGTCCAGGAGGCGCAGAACTCCAAGGCGCCCGGGCAGAAGCTCGCCGACCGCGCCGCCTTCTGGCTCGTCTTCGTCGCCCTGATCGGCGGGGGACTCACCTTCGCCGCCTGGATGCTCTTCAGCTCAGAGCCCGCTTCCACCGCGATCCTGTTCGCGATCACCGTCGTCGTCATCACCTGCCCGGACGCGCTCGGGCTGGCGACGCCCACGGCGATCATGGTTGGCTCGGGCCTCGGAGCCAGGCGCGGGATCCTGTTCAAGAACGCGATCGCGCTCGAGACCTCGGCCCGGATCGACGCCGTGGTAATGGACAAGACCGGCACCCTGACCAAGGGCGAGCCCGAGGTCACCGACGTGATCGCCGACGGGATCCGCGAAGCCGAGCTCCTGCGGCTGGTGGCGGCCGTCGAACGCGCCTCCGAGCATCCCCTGGCCGAGGCGATCGTCCGCCGAGCCGATGCCGACGAGGTCCCCCGGGTCGAGGCCCGCCAGTTCGAGAACGTCCCCGGCCACGGCGCCATGGCCACCGTCGATGGGCGCACCGTCGCAGTCGGCAATCGGCGGCTGATGGACCAACGCGGCGTCGATCTCGGGGCGCTCGCGGCGCGCCGCGAGGAGCTCGCCGCGGGCGGACGCACCGCGGTGCTGGCGGCGATCGACGGGCGCGCGGCGGGCGTGATCGGGATCGCCGACGCTCCCCGGGAGACTTCGCGGGCGGCGGTCGAGGCGCTGCACGAGGCTGAGATCGAGGTGGTGATGCTGACCGGCGACAACGAGGCGACCGCGACGCGGATCGCCGACGGGCTCGGGATCGACGAGGTGATCGCCGAGGTGCTGCCCGGAGACAAGGCCGCCAAGGTCGCCGAGCTTCAGGCAGGCGGGCGCAAGGTGGCGATGGTCGGCGACGGCGTCAACGACGCGCCGGCGCTGGCTGCGGCCGACCTGGGGATCGCGATCGGCGCCGGCACAGACGTCGCGATCGAGACCGCCGACGTCGTTCTGATGCGCTCCGATCCGCTCGACGTGCCCACGGCGCTCGCGATCGGACGCGCCACGCTGCGCAAGATGCGCCAGAACCTCGGGTGGGCGATCGGCTACAACTCGATCGCGCTGCCGATCGCCGCGGGCGTCTTTCAGCCCTGGCTCGGGCTCGAGCTGCGCCCGGAGATCGCGGCGCTGTCGATGTCGGGGTCGAGCTTCATCGTCGCGGTCAACGCGCTGATGCTGAAGGGGGCCCGGCTCCCCGCCGAGCGCGAGGGGTCCGGACCGGGCCGCGCAGCGCCCCCTCCCTCGCGCGAGCCGGCCCCGGTCGAGGCTTGATTGCCGACAGTCGCCTGCGGCACCGGGCGCAACTTGCCGCTGCTTGAGGAACGCATTCGGCCCTACAGGGCGCCGCTCGGAGTCGACCTCACCGCCGCGATGCCGGACAGGGCTCGCGGCCGCGTCGAGCAACACGGCTGGGGGCAAGGCGCAAGCTCATCGAGATGGACGCCGCCGAGCTCTCCGCCCGAGCGGCTGGAGGCCGCTGGTGCCCTGAAGCCCGGAGAGCGCTTCCACGCGACGATCCGGAGCGATATGACCGCTATCGGTCCGCCTCGCGCGCGGCCCACCACTCGCGAAAGCTGGTGCAGAGCCCGCCCGCATCCAGCTCGATCAGGAATATGCCATCGAGCGCCACCTGGCGATCGCTGCCTTGGACGCCGAAATCGCACCACCAGCGCGCGACCACCGTCGGCCCGATCGCACCGAGAACCTCCCAGCGGAAGCGGACGTCTCGCTGTTCTGCCGTCGCCTGCGCCCAGCGCTCGCCGATTGCGTCGCGGCCGCGAAGCTCGTCGAACGGCCCCCATGCATAGAGCGCGTCGGCGCTGAACAGCGCCGCCGCCGCATCCGCATCGCGGCTCTCCCATGCCCGGCCGTACGCGGCCAACCAGCGGTCGCCCGCCTGCGGCCCGGCTTGGTCGTCGGCCAACACCGCCAGGACCCTACCTTCGAGCCCTTCTTCGGAGATCCGTTTGACGATGTCCCGAGCTCCTGTCCGTTCCTCCGTAGTGCCCACGGACGCCAAATACGTGCTGCTTGCGGATGCTCCCGATCGACAACGGAGCAACGATTGGCCGAGGTCGCGCGGTTGGCGCGCGGCATCAATCGAGCTCACGAGAGGGCGTTCACGAAAGGACGCCATGGACTCAGAGGCTGGGGTTCGCCAGCGAGTAGATATCGCGGCCCCGGAAGATGGGGCCACGGCGACGTCACGACTGGTCGTCCGCCTGGGCGAGGACGGCGCCGCCGACGCCCAGGTGGCGGGGCGCAAAGCGGCGACGCTCGCGCGGCTGCGCTCCGCCGGCTTCCCGGTGCCCAACGGGTTCGTCCTGACCGTCGACTGCGTCAGTCGGATCCCGGCGAGCGGCGGCCCCGTGCCGGCAGACGTGCGCGCCGCGCTCGCGTCCGCACTCGACGCGCACGGCAACGGCGAGCTCGCGGTCCGGTCGTCGGGCGTGGCCGAGGATCTCGCCGGCGCCTCGTTCGCGGGCCAGTACGAGACGGTGCTCGGCGTCCGGGGTCTCGACGGGCTGGTCAGCGCCGTAAGCCGGTGTCGCGCCTCCGTCTCTTCCGAGCGAGCGATCGCATACCGCGCCGATACCGGCACCGGCGATGCCGGCATGGCGGTCCTCGTCCAGGACCTCGTCGCCGCCGACGCCGCCGGCGTTGCGTTCACCGCGAATCCCGTCACCGGCGACGTGGAGACGCTCGTCAGCGCGGTCCGCGGCATCGGCGAGCGGCTCGTCAGCGGCGAAGCGACCCCGGATGAGTGGGTCGTGCGGGATACGGAGGCCGTGTCCTTCGCAGCGACCGAGCGAGCGATCGACGCGGAGCAGGCCAGGCAGGTCGCGAATCTCGCGCAGCGCGTCGAGGAGGCTCTGGGCCGGCCGCAGGACATCGAATGGGCGCTCGCCTCCGGTTCTCTCTTCCTGTTGCAGGCACGGCCGATCACCGCGCTGCCGCAGCCACCGAAACTCGAGCCGCTTGCCGAAGGCTTCTGGCAGAAGGACGAGATGCACTACCCGCTGCCGCTGACGCCGTTCGGGGCGTCCGTGTACCTTCCCGCGCAAGTCCAGGCCTTCGGGCCTCTGATCGAGCAGTTCGGCTTCCTCTTCGAGGGCGCCGACCTGCGATCGCGCGGCGGTGAGGTCTACATGCGCATGCTCCCGATCGGCGGCAAGGACCGGGCGGCACCGCCGTGGTGGGTGGTGTGGCTCGCGTCGCGTCTCGTACCCACCATTCGCCGACGGGCGCGCGCCGCGGAAGAGGCGCTGCGAACGGACGCGGCGGGGCGGCTGATCGAGCGGTGGAACGACGGGTGGCGGGACGAGTTCCGGCGCGAGGCGGCGGCGCTCGGGGGTCGTGACCTCGCCGCGCTGTCCGACGACGAGCTCTTGGCCCACCTCGACGCGGTCGAGGGGCTCATGAGCCGGGGCCAGCAGGCGCACATGCTCCTGTGGGGCGCTTACGTACTGCCCCTGTACGAGCTCTCGCAGGTGTGCGAGGAGCTGCTCGGGTGGAGTGCGGCGGAGACGCTGGCGCTCGTCTCCGGGACGTCGCCGGCGTCGTCGGAGCCGGGCCGCGCGCTGGACGAATTGACCGCGGCGATCGCCGAGTCGGCGGCCGCCCGCGACGTCGTCTCGACAGGCGGCGCGGACGTGCTCGAGCGCCTCCGCGACGCGGCGCCCGCGGCCGCGAGCGCGTTCGAGTCCTACCTCGAGCAGCATGGTCGCCGCACCCTGAGCTACGACCCCGGCGACGTCACGCTCGCGGAGCGCCCCGAGCTCCTGACGGCACTCGTTCGAGACCGGCTCTCGGGGGGCACGACCGTCCGAGAAGCCGGCGCCGCCCGCGAGGAGGCGCTCGGCAGGGCGAGGGCGGCTCTCGCAGAGGCGACGGAGGAGGAGCGGGCTCGATTCGAGCGCGCTCTGGCCGCTGCCGAGCGTGCCTACCCGTCCCGGGAGGAGAACGTGATCTGGACCGACAACGTGCCGAGCGGCCTCCTGCGCTACACGGCGGTCGAGATCGGCCGAAGGCTCGCCGAGCGCGGCGCGATCGCGCGCGCGGAGGAGGCGGTGTTCCTCGAAGAGAAGGAGCTCAGGGGGGCGCTCCGCGGCCGACCGCGCGACGTGCGCGACCTCGTCGCGCAGCGGCGGGCCGAGCGCGCCTGGGTAATCGCACATCCGGGCCCGCCGAGCTACGGCAAGGCGCCCAGCCCGCCGGATCTGCGTGGCCTGCCCCCGGCGGTCCGCCATATCGCAAGCGCAGTCCTGTACTTCCTGGAGCTCTCGCAGCCGGCCGCCGAGGCGCAGGACGGCGCGATCGCGGGCGTGGCGGGATCGCCCGGTCTCCACACCGGCCCGGCCCGCGTAATCCACGAGGAGTCGGAGTTCTCGCTGCTCCGTCCGGGCGACGTCCTGGTCTGCCCGATCACGAGCCCCGCGTGGTCCCTGCTCTTTGCCCAAGCCGGCGCAGTCGTCACCGACGGCGGCGGCGTTCTCGCTCACGCAGCCGTGATCGCCCGCGAGCACGCGATTCCGGCCGTGCTCGCGACCGGCGACGCGACGCGCCGGTTGCGCGACGGCGAGATTGTCACCGTGGACGGAACCGCAGGCCTCGTGCGAGTCCAAGGGGGCGCGAGCGGCTGACGAGGAGCCGTTTCGGCTGATACCAGGGTGGTAGCCGTCGCTCCCGGGCTGTCGGAGGCATCCCTGCGCTGCTCGAAATTCGTCGCTCACCGCACCGCACCCTCGGCCCGGACGATTGGCGTGGGGCGCGCGCCTTGTCCGCGATCGTTCGCGCGCAGGTCCCGTTTCGCGACCCTGGCATAGCACTAGCTACCATCGGCCCATGCGCGCCGCGGACGCACTGATGGAGGCTCTCAAGGCGGAGAGCGTCCAGCATATCTTCGGGATCCCCGGCGGGGCCAACCTGCCGATCTACGACGCCGTCCACGACGCCGAAATCACCCATATCCAGGCTCGGCACGAGCAGGGTGCCGGCCACATGGCCGAGGGCTACGCAAAGGCCTCCGGGCGGGTCGGGGTCGCCTTTGCCACCTCGGGGCCCGGCGCCACCAACCTGGTTACCCCGATCGCTGACGCGATCATGGACTCGGTCCCGACCGTGTTCATCACGGGCCAGGTCCGGACCGAGCTGATCGGCACCGACGGCTTCCAGGAAGCCGACGTCAACGGGATCACAATGCCGATCGTCAAGCACTCGTTCATGGTCCAGGACCCCCGCCACATCCCGGACTACATCCACGCCGCCTTTCACCTCGCCTCGACGGGGCGCCCGGGACCGGTGTTGGTCGACGTCCCCCAGGACCTCTCCCGCGCCGACATCGACTACGAGCCGATCACCGACACCCCCAACCTCCCCGGATACAAGCCCTCGACCGAGGGGAACATCAAGCAGATCCGGCTGGCGGCGAAGGCGCTGGCGAACGCGGCCCGGCCGGTGATCTACGCCGGGGGCGGGATCATCAACGCGAACGCGTCGGAGGAGTTGCGTGAGCTCTGCCTCGCCGACACCTTCCCGGTCACCTGCACGGTTATGGGCCTCGGCGGCTTCCCGGCGCCCCACGAGCAGTGGCTCGGGATGCTCGGCATGCACGGCACCCGGACCGCGAACTACGCGATGGACAACGCCGATCTGATCGTCGCGATTGGCGCCCGCTTCGACGACCGGATCACGGGCAAGCTCTCCGAGTTCGCTCCCCGGGCGAAGTTCGTCCACATCGACATCGACCCCGCGGAGATCTCCAAGAACGTCCCCGCCCACATTCCGATCGTCGGCGACGCCAAGGAGGTGCTTCCGAAGCTGACCAAGGAATACCGGGCGATCAAGGCCGACCGCTCCCGGCTCGAGGCCTGGTGGGACCGGCTCCACGCCTGGCAGAAGGAGTACCCGCTCGCCTACGAGGACTCCCCGGACTCCGAGATCAAGCCGCAGCGGATGATCCAGGCGATGCAAGCGGCCACCGACGGGAACGCGATCATCACCTCGGATGTCGGCCAGCACCAGATGTGGTGCGCGCAGTACTACGACTTCGACCGGCCGCGCCGGTGGATCAACTCCGGCGGCCTTGGCACGATGGGATTCGGGCTTCCGTCGGCGATCGGCGCCAAGGTCGCCTGCCCCGACGAGACGGTGGTCTGCCTGGCCGGCGACGGCAGCCTGATCATGACCTGCCAGGAGCTCGCCACCGCGGTCCGACACGAGATCCCGGTGAAGATCTTCCTGATGAACAACGGCTACTTCGGCATGGTCCGCCAATGGCAGGAGCTCTTCTGGGACGGCCGCTATTCGGCCGTCGAGATGGGTCCCAGCCCCGACTGGCCGAAGCTCGCCGAGGCCTTCGGGGCAAAGGGGATGCTGGTCGACGACAAGAACGAGGTCGAGGGCGCGATGCGCGACGCCCTCGCCACCGAGGGCCCCGTGCTCCTCGACGTGCGTGTGACCAAGGACGAGAACTGCTATCCGATGATCCCTGCGGGCTCCGCGGCCCGGGACATGGTGGGCTGACACGGGACCGAGGCGATGGAAGCCGGCACCCCCGATCTGATCAAGCTCGAGGACCTCGACGCCGCCGCCGGCGCGCTCACCGGGCGCAAGCACGTCCTCTCGATCCTGGTTGAGAACCGCCCCGGCGTCCTCGCCCGAATCGCCGGGCTGTTCAGCCGACGAGGCTTCAACATCGACACCCTCGCGGTCGGTCCGACCGAGGACCCCGAGATCTCCCGGATCACCCTCACGGTCGACGGCGCCGTCCATCCGATCGATCAGGTGACCAAGCAGCTCCACAAGCTGGTCAACGTGATCAAGATCAGGGACATGGAGCCGGGTGACACGATCGCCCGGGAGATGGCCCTGTTCAAGGTCTCCGCTCCGATCGAGAGCCGCGCCGAGATCATGCAGTTCGCCGAGATCTTCCGCGCCCGGATCGTCGACGTCTCCCGGCGCTCGATGACGATCGAGGTGACGGGGACCGCCGACAAGATCGAAGCGTTCGAGCGGATGATCCGTCCGCACGGCCTGATCGAGATGGTGCGCACGGGCGAGATCGCGATCGCCCGCTCCAAGCCCGACTCCTAGGCACGGACGTTGGCCCCCCCGAGCGGATCGCACGCGGCCGGGGTGCGCCCGCCTCGTCCGGCCTGATGTCGGGCGTCGCCACGGCTGAGCTGCTCGAGGCGCTCGCCGACGGCCTCGCGGAGGCCACCGTCACCCGGCGCGGAGGGCGCAGCCTGGTCAGCGCCACCGCCCCCGTCGACGCGGCGGTCGATCCCAGCGCCCTCGCCTTTGGAACCAGGCGCGCGACCGACCGCTGGTTCTGCTGGGAGCACCCCGATCGCGACCGCTTCGCGCTCGCGACAGTAGGGACGGCGGGGGAAGTGATCGCGCGGGGGTCCGCCCGCTTCGCCGAGGCGGCAGCGGGCTGCGCGGCGCTCGCGGCCAGAGTGATCCACTCCGGTTCGGATGATCTTCCCGCCGGGGCCGGTCCCGCCTTCGTGGGGGGCTTCGCCTTCGAGGAGGAGGGGGGGCGGGAGTCGCACTGGTCCTCGCTTCCGCCCGCCCTTCTGGTGCTCCCCGAGCTGGCGCTCTGGCGCCGCGGCACCGAGGCCTACCTGACCCTGACCTCGGCGGCCGAGCCCGGTGCCGATCCCCGGCGGCTGCTCGGCGCCGCGCGGGCGCGGCTCGCCTCGATCGAGGCGGCGGCGCTGCCGCCCCCCGATCCCGGGCCGATCCCGGGGGCGAGGGTCCGGAGCCGGCTCGAGCCCAGCCACTACGAGGACGCGGTGGCCGAAGCGGTCCGCCGGATCCGCGACGGCGGGGCCGAGAAGATCGTTCTCTCGCGTGAGGTCCTCGCCGAGGCCGAGTCCGCCTACGACCCGGCGGTCGTCTTCGGGGCGCTCCGCGAGCTGTTCCCCTCCTGCTTCTGCTTCTGCTGCGGCACTGCCGAGGCAGCCTTCATCGGCGCCAGCCCGGAGCTCCTGAGCCGCCGCGCCGGCGCGGTCGCCGCCACCGTCGCGCTGGCGGGCTCGACACGGCGAAGCGCCGACCCGGCGGTCGACGACCACCTCGGCGAGTCGATGCTGCGAAGCGCCAAGGACCGCGAGGAGCACGCGATCGTCGCCAGCCGAATCAAGCGGGCGCTGGCGCCGCTCTCGGTCTGGGTGGACGCCGAGTCGGAGCCGGTCGTTGCCAAGGTGGCGAACATCCAGCACCTCGCCACCCCGATCCGGGCCCAGCTCGCCGAGTCCCGCTCGGCGGTGGAGCTGGTCGGGGCGCTCCACCCGACCCCGGCCGTGGGCGGCGAGCCCCGGCGGTCCGCGCTCGAGGCGATCGCCGAGCTCGAGGGCATGGACCGCGGCTGGTTCGCGGGCCCGATCGGGTGGATGGACGCAGCCGAGGACGGCGAGTTCTGCGTCGCCCTGCGCTCCGCCCTGCTTCGAGACCGCACCGCCCACCTCTACGCGGGCGCGGGGATCGTGGCCGACTCGCACCCGGCCGCCGAGCTCGCCGAGACCGAGCTCAAGCTCGACGCGATGCTGCCGCTGCTCGCCGGGTAGCGCGCGAACGCGCCCGACCGGTTGGCTCAGCCGACGGCCAGAGCCCGGGCGGCGGTCTCCGCCAGGCGCCGGTGAAGCTCGAGATTGGCGGCCCGGTCGGTGCGGGCGATCACCACCCGGGCCTCGCCCGCCAGGCATTCGGCAAGCTCGGGCGGGCCGGACGGCACCTCGCAGGTGAGGCCGAACAACTCGGCCGCCCGCTCGAGGTCGACCGGGCTCGGGGTGCCGAGCAGAGCCTCGAACTCAGCCTCGTCCAAGGCTTCGGCGTGAGGGAGGAAGTGGAAGATGCCGCCACCGCCGTTGTCGAGCACGAGCAGCCTCGCGTTCGGGGTCGCGCGGAGGGCCGCCAGTCCCCCGAGGTCGTGTACCACCGCGAGGTCGCCGAGGACCGCCCAGGTGGGGGCGCCGCTTGCGGCGGCGATCCCCGCCGCCGTCGAGACCAGGCCGTCAATCCCGTTGGCCCCCCGGTTGGCGAGGAAGCGCACCCGCTCGGGCCCGGGCGGGAGAAACGTCTCGAGATCCCGCACCGGCATGCTCGAGGCCGCGAGCACCAAATCGCCGTCTCGAAGCGCCTTCGAGAGGGCAAGCCACGCGCCCGGCTCGCTCAGCTGGTCGAGGGCGTCGATCTGCGCCACCGCCGATCGCCCGGCGACCTGATCGGCGGCCCGCCAAGCGCCCGACCACCCGGCGGCAGCCCGCTCGGGCGACGCCGCCGCGGCCTTCAGCCGCGCGGCGAGAGCCGCCGCCACCGCCGCGGGGTCGGCCCGTACCACCGTCTCCGCCCGCCGGGTCGGCTCCTTCCAGCTGGCGCCGGGATCGAGCACCACCTGGCGGACAGCTCCGCCCGATCCCGACCGGGAAAGGGCTCCGGGTCCGGACAGAGCCTCTAACCACTGGCGCAGGGCCTTGCTCGTCGGCATGTCGCCGACCCTCACGATCAGCTCGGGCGCCAGCGCCTCGGGCCGCGAGCGGGCGATCAGATCGTAGGCCGTGATCACCCGCGAGCGGTCGTGGCGGCCGCGGCGAAGCTGGGAGGTGGGCTCGGCCAGGATCGGATAGCCGGCGGCGGCGGCGAGGTCGGTGAGCGGCTCGCCGAGCCCGGGATCGGGTTGGCGGCCGGCGACGATCAGGCCCCGCGGGGAGGCGGCGAGCCGCTCGGCGAGCTCGTCCATCAGGGCCTCGTCGGGCCTCGCGGCCGCCCGGGCGACCGCGGTCAGGGGGCGATCACCGCGCCCCTCGAGGGCGAGGGGGTCGGTGGCGGTCACCCCGCCCTCAACCGGAAGCGGCGCGAGCGGTTCCCGCCAGGCGACGTTGAGGTGGACCGGGCCGGGCCTGGGATCGCCGGCGGCCGCCGCGTAGGCGCGGCAGGCGACCGAGCGGAAGTGGAGCAGCCCCGGATCGTCGGCCTCGTGGGTGCCGACGTCGCAGAACCAGCGGACCGCGTCGCCGTAGAGCTTCAGCTGGTCGATCGTCTGCCCGGCGCCGATTCCGCGGAGCTCCGGGGGCCGGTCGGCGGTGAGGACGAGCAGCGGCGCGCCCGCCTCGTGGGCCTCGCACACCGCCGGGTGCAGGTTGGCCGCCGCCGTTCCCGAGGTGCAGAGGACGGCGGCGGGGACGCCGGTGGCGAGGCCGGCCCCGAGCGCGAAGAAGCCCGCGCTCCGCTCGTCGATCACCACGGTGACCTCGATCGCCGGCTGTCGCCACAGCGCCACCGCCAGCGGGGTCGATCGCGATCCGGGCGCGAGCGCGGCTCGGCGAACGCCGCAGCGGGCGAGCTCCTCGACCATCGCCGAGGCGAGGGCCGTGTTGCGGTTGGTCCGGTCCACCGCCAGGGAACGCTAGATCAGAGGCGGGGCCGGCACCGGGCCGGTCGCGCCACCGGCGAATAGAGCCGGCGCGCGCGCAGCGCCTCCTCGTCGATCTCGACCCCGAGTCCGGGGCGCTCGCCGACGGCGAGGCGGTCGCCCTCGAGCGGGACGCCGATACCCACCGACCCGGAGAAGAGCCGCTCGGTGGCGAGGCCGTGGGCGGGGCCGCCCCCCGGCAGTGCCTGGGCGGTGTGGGCGGCGGCGGCGATCCCGACCGGTCCCTCGAGGGCGCTCGACAGGTAGATCGAGATCCCGTCCGCGAGCCGCAGCGCGGCGGCGATCCCTCCCACCTTGGCGAGCTTGACCGCCGCGAGCTGGCAGGCGCCGCGCTCGATCGCCTCGCGCGCGTCGCGCGGGGTGACCACGCTCTCGTCGGCGGCGAAGCGGATCCGCGTCCGGGGTGCCAGCCGCGCCATCGCCTCGAGGCCCGCGACCGGCTCCTCGACCAGCTCGATCGTGTGGCGGGCGAGCGCCCGGAGCCGCCTGGTGGCCTCCTGCAGCGTCCAGGCGCCGTTGGCGTCGAGCCGGATCCGGGCGTCCGGTCCCAGCGCCTCTCGGGCCGCCGCAACCTGGGCGACGTCGCCGGGCGTCCCCACCTTGAGCTTGAAGGTGCGAAAGCCGTCGGCGGCCCATCGCTCCGCGGCGGCCCGGAGCGCGGTCGGGTTCGCCATCGGGAGGGTGGCGTTGCAGACGACGGGGCGGGGTGCGCTCGCCCCGAGCAGTCGCCACGTCGGCTCGCCGAGCGCCTTTCCGGCCAGGTCGTGGAGGGCGACGTCGATCGCGGCGAGTGCCTGGGTCCCGGCCCCGCGATTGCGACAGCGTGCGAGCGCCGCCCAGATCCGGTCCGGCTCCAGGGCGGCCTCGGCGAGGGCGGGCTCGCACGCCTCCCGCAGCTCCCGGGCGATGCCGGCGAGTGGGCGCCCGCCGCGAAGTGACAGCGCCGTGGTCTCCCCGAGGCCCTCGATCCCATCGGCACGGACCCGGACCAGGAGCAGCTCGCGCGCGGAGAGGCGCCCGCGGGCGGTGACATACGGCTCGCCGAAGGGGAGCGAGTAGGGAATCACCTCGATCGCTTCGAGGCGCATCGCCGCTCAGGCCGCGATCAGCAGCCCGGCGCTGACCGCGACCCCGAACAGGGCGAGGACCGCGCCGGTGCGGGCGAGGGCGCCGTTCAGCGCCGGCCCGTCGGTTCGGGTCAGTACCGGCGTCGCGGCGGCGGGCACGGGCGCCAGCGAGACCAGGCCGAGCGCCGCCCACCACGGCCCACTCTCGGCCGCGAGGGTGATCAGCAGGGCCGCGTAGGCGGCCGCGACCAACCCCAGGTAGAGCTTCCTGGTGGCGGGACGCCCAAGCCGGACCGCGAGGGTGCGCTTGCCAGCGCGCCGGTCGGTGTCGATGTCGCGGACGTTGTTGACGACCAGGATCGCCGTCGCCAGGCAGCCGACCGCGATCGAGAGGCCGAAGGGAAGCCAGTCGAGGCGCTCGAGCTGGACGTAGTAGGAGCCGTTCACGGCGACCAGGCCGAAGAAGAGGAAGACGAACAGCTCGCCCAGCCCCGCGTATCCGTATGGTCGCGGGCCGCCGGTGTAGAGGACCCCGGCGAGGATCGAGGCCGCGCCGACGGCGAGGATGACGACGCCGGCGACCGTCGCCAGGTCGATCCCGGCGGCGACCGCGACCGCGAACGCGACCCAGGTTGCGACCAGCACCCGCCGCGGCGCCACCATGCCCGAGGCGGTCACCCGCACCGGTCCCAGGCGCTCGACCGTATCGGCGCCGCGCCGGGCGTCCGAGTAGTCGTTGGCGAGGTTGGTCCCGATCTGGATGAAGACGCTGCCGACCAGAGCGGCGACGAACGCGAGCCAGCGGATGTCGTTCGACGCGTAGACCGCCGCCGCGGTACCCACCAGCACCGGCGCGATCGCCGCGGGTAGCGTCCGCGGCCGCGCTGCCATCATCCAGATCTTCACGGTCGCTTGGGAAAGCGGGAGAAGTCGGGGGCGCGGCCCTGCTGATAGGCGTTGCGGCCCTCTTGGCCCTCCTCGGTCATGTAGAAGAGGAGGGTGGCGTCGTGGGAGAGCTGCTGGATGCCGGTGAGGCCGTCCTCGTCGGCGTTGAAGCTCGCCTTCAGCAGCCGCAGCGACAGAGGGGAGAGGTGAGACATCTCGCGGCACCAGGCGACCGTCTCGCGCTCCAGCTCGTCGAGCGGGACGACCGCGTTCACGAGGCCCATCCCCAGCGCTTCGGAGGCGTCGTAGAGCCGGCACAGGAACCAGATCTCCTTTGCCCGCTTCACCCCGACGTTGCGGGCGAGGAGGCTGGCCCCGAAGCCGCCGTCGAAGCTGCCCACCCGCGGTCCCGTCTGCCCGAAGCGGGCGTTGTCGGCGGCGATGGTGAGATCGCAGACGAGGTGGAGGATGTGACCGCCGCCGACCGCGTAGCCCGCGACCGCCGCCACCACCGGCTTCGGCAGGCGACGGATCTGGACGTGGAGGTCGCCGACGTCGAGCCGTCCGACTCCCTTGCTCGCGACCTCGTCGTCGCCGATGTAGCCGTCGTCGCCGCGGATCCGCTGATCGCCGCCGGAGCAGAACGACTCCCCACCGGCCCCGGTGAAGATGATCGAGGCGACCTCGAGATCGTCCCGGGCGCGGGTGAAGGCGTCGCGGAGCTCGGCAAGCGTCTGGGGGCGAAAGGCGTTGTGCACCTCGGGCCGGTTGATCGTGATCCTCGCGAGCGACTCGGCCCGCTCGTAGAGGATGTCCTCGTAGCCGGCGGCCGAGCTCCACTCGATTGGCCCATAGAGCTCCTCGCGCGGAGGCGCGTCTTTGTGCGGACCGGGCATCTGGGGGATTATCCAACCCTGTGCTTCTTGACAATTGGCTAGCCCAGCGCGCGCTCTCCTCGCCCGAGCGCATCGGGCTGTCCGCCGACGGCATCGACCTGACCTACGGGGAGCTCGAGAGCGAGGCGACCCGCGCCGCCCGTCGCCTGATCGCCCGCGGCGCCCGGCGCGGCTCCACGGTCGCCCTGTTGCTGCCGGCGGGGATCGAGCACGTCGTCCTCCTCCACGCGCTCGCCAAGGTGGGCGCCGTCGCCTTCCCGCTCGACCCCCGACTGGCGCTCGAGGAGCGCCGCCGCGCCTTCGCCGAGGTTCGCCCGGCGCTCGAGATCGACGCCCCCGAGTCCGCCGGCTCCACCGAGGCCGATCTGCCCCTCCTCGGCGAGCACGACCTCGATGCCGTCGGCTGCCACATCCTCACCAGCGGCACCACCGGCTCCCCCCGCGTCGTCGGCCTCACCTACGGCAACCACCTGTGGAGCGCGATCGGCTCTGCCTTCAACCTCGGCGTCGACCCCGGTGACCGCTGGCTCTGCTGCCTGCCGCTGTTCCACGTTTCCGGGCTCTCGATCGTGCTCCGCTCGGTGATCTACGGGACCACCGCGATCGTCCACGACGGCTTCGACGGAGACCGGGTAGCGGAGGCGCTCGAGCGCGACGGGGTCACCCTGATCTCGCTCGTGTCGACGGCGCTGGCCCGCCTCCTGGAGGCGGGCGCCGACCTCTCGGCTCCCCGAGCGATCCTGGTCGGCGGCGGCCCGGTGCCCGCCGAAGTGCTCGAAGAGGCGCGCGGCCGGGGGGCGAGCGTGGTCCAGACCTACGGGCTCACCGAGGCGGCCTCGCAGGTGGCGACCCTGTCGCCCGATGACGCCGATCGCAAGCTCGGCTCGGCGGGGCGCGCCCTCCTCACCACCCACTTGCGGATCGAGGACGGGGAGATCCTCGTCCAGGGACCGACGGTCGCCCCCGGGTACGCCGACGCGGATGGCTGGCTGCACACCGGCGACCTCGGCCGGATTGACGACGAGGGGTTCCTCTGGGTCGAGGGCCGCAGCGACGACCTGATCGTCACCGGCGGCGAGAAGGTGATGCCAGAGGAGGTCGAGGAGGTGCTCCTCCGCCATCCCGACGTCGCGGAGGCCGCCGTCGTCGGGCGCGAGGACCCCGAGTGGCAGCAGGCCGTCACCGCGGTGATCGTCCCGGCAGACCGGCGGGCGGGCGATCCAGAGGCGCTCCGCGCCCATTGCGCCGGCGCCCTCGCGGCCCACAAGGTGCCGAAGCGATTCGAGTTCGTCTCCGAGCTTCCCCGCACCGCCGCCGGCAAGATCCGGCGAGCGGACGTCAGCCGCGGGCCGGGGGCCGGCACCCGGTAGCCTGGCGCGCCATGACTGACGAACGGATCTTTTACGATCGGGACGCCGACCTCTCGGTGCTCGAGGGGAAGACGGTCGCGATCCTCGGGTACGGATCGCAGGGCCACGCCCACGCCCTCAACCTGCGCGACTCGGGGATCGAGGTGATCGTCGGGCTGCGGCCGGACTCGTCGAGCCGCGCCGCCGCCGAAGCCGAGGGCCTGACGGTCCTCGACCTCCCCGACGCGGCGAGCAGGGGCGAGGTGGTGATGATCCTCCTCCCCGACGAGCGCCAGGCCGAGGTCTGGGGGGACCAGATCGCAGACGGGATCGCCGACGGCGACCTGCTGTTGTTCGCCCATGGCTTCTCGATCCACTTCGGCCAGATCGAGCCGCCGCCCGGCGTCGACGTTGGCATGGTCGCCCCCAAGGGCCCCGGCCACCTCGTGCGCCGCCAGTACGTCGAGGGGCGCGGCGTCCCCTGCCTGATTGCGATCCACCAGGACGCGACCGGCACCGCCCGGGCGAAGGTGCTGGCCTATGCCGCCGGAATCGGCGGCGGTCGGGCGGGAATCATCGAGACCACCTTCAAGGACGAGACCGAGACCGACCTGTTCGGCGAGCAGGCGGTGCTCTGCGGCGGCGCCACCGCGCTCGCGCGGGCCGGGTTCGAGACCCTGGTCGAGGCGGGCTACGACCCCCGCCTCGCCTACTTCGAGTGCCTGCACGAGCTCAAGCTGATCGTCGACCTGATGTACGAGAAGGGAATCCAGGGGATGCGCTACTCGATCTCCAACACCGCCGAGTACGGGGACATGACCCGCGGGGAGCGGGTGATCGCCGAGGCGACCCGGGAGGCGATGCGGAAGATCCTCGCCGACATCCAGTCGGGCGAGTTCGCGAAGGAATGGATCGCCGAGAACCAGGCGGGCGGCGAGAACTTCAACCGGATGCGCGAGGCGGCCGCCAAGCACCAGGTCGAGCAGGTGGGCAGGGAGCTCCGCTCGATGATGCCCTGGATCGAGACCGAGTTCTGAGGAGAACTACTGCGGAGTAGTGCTCTGCTGCGAGATGGCGCCGGCCGAGCCGCCGCCCTCCTCGAGCGAGAACGGGGGCCAGTCCTCGGTGATCAGGAGGAAGTACGCCAACGCCCGGGTGTCGTAGGCGAGCGCCGAGCGCATCGGATTGAACAGGCCCTCGGGGTGCCTGGCCGTGAACAGGATCGCGAGCCAGGTGATGATCGCGCCGACGCTCAGGATCAGCGACTGGACCCAGGCCAGGATGGCCACCGGGATCCCGATGATCAATCGAAACCCCGTCTTCACCCGGCTGTAGATGTCGAGCGGCTCGGGGACGCCAGCCCGGATCGGGTACCCGGGCTCCTCGTCGAGGCCGAAGGGCGGCCACTCGTCGGTCATCAGGTAGTAGAAGCCCTGGACGCGTGCGTACGCGCGGACGAACCCGGCGTTGAAGCTGTAGAGGCCCTGCGGATAGCGCCCGGTGAACACGATCGCGAACCAGGCGATCACCGCGAGGATCTGGGCGATGATGCCGTAGAGACTGACGACGATCAGCCAGGGGATCGAGACTAGAGCGCGGAAGAAGGTGGTGAGCCGATTTCGGCCCTCCAGGGCAGGATCCGCGGCAAAGCTGACTGGGTACACGGTGAACTCCTCCTGGTCGAGGCTCGTTTCGCGCCGTCTCGCACCGGCTCCGGCGGCGCCGGTCAATCTATCTCCGGGCCAGGCGGAAATCCAGCGCCGCCGCTGAGTACTCTTGACCTCCGAGGGCGCCGGGCGCCCCGGGGGGTCGACGGATGACCGAAGCGAACCTCTACAACAAGCACTACCTGATGACCGCGGGGCCGACCCCGCTGCCGCCGGCGGTGAGCCTGGCGATGGCGGAGCCGATCACCTATCACCGCGCCCCGGCCTTCGTCGAGGGCTACGCGAGGGCGCTCGAGCGCCTCCCGGCGATCTTCCAGACCGAGAACCAGATCCTCTCTTTCGCCGCCTCCGGCAGCGGGGCGATGGAGTCAGCGGTCGCCAACCTCGCGGTCCCCGGCGAGCCGGCTGCGGTGGCGACGGCCGGCAAATTCGGCGAGCGCTGGCTGGAGCTGTGCCAGGCCTACGGCGCGGACGTCACCCACCTCGACGTCCCCTGGGGGGAGAAGGTCGACCCCGCCGCGCTCGACCAGACGATCGGCCAGATGAAGCGCCCGCCGCGGGTGGTCTTCGCCACCCAGTCGGAGACCTCGACCGGGGTCGTCCACGACGTCCGGGGGCTGACCGCGGTCGCCCACGCCCACGGTGCGGTGATCGCGATCGACGCGATCTCGGGCCTCGGGGCAGCCGACCTGCCGCAGGACGACTGGGGCGTGGACGTGGTCGTCTCGGGCTCGCAGAAGTCGCTGATGTGCCCGCCCGGGCTCGCCTTCGCCTCGGCCAACAAGCGCGCCCTCGCCCTCGCCGCCGAGCACCCCGGCCGCCGTTACTACTTCGACTGGGGGAGGACGGCGGCGGGCCAGGCCGAGGATCCGCCGAACAGCCCGTTCACCCCCGCGGTCACCCTGTGGCGGGCGCTCGACGTCGCCCTCGAGATGATCCTCGCCGAGGGCCTCGACCGGGTGTTCGAGCGGCACGCGATCCTCGCCCGCGCCGCCCGCGCCGGGGTCGAGGCGATCGGGCTGGAGCGTTTCGGCCCCGACGACCCCGACGCGAACGTGGTCACGGCCGCCCGCCTCCCCGACTCGGTCGACGGCGCCGAGGTGCCAAAGCGGATGCGAAAGAAGTACGGCGTCACCGCCGCCGGCGGCCAGGGGCAGCTGAAGGGGAGGATCGTCCGGATCGCGCATTGCGGCTACTACGGGGCCTTTGACATCGTCGTTGCCCTGAGCGCGCTGGAGATGGCCCTCCGCGATCTCGGCCACGAGGTCGAGCCGGGGGCCGCCGCCGGTGCCGCGGAGCGCGTTTTCTCCGAGGCCGGGCGGGCGCCCGAGCCGGTCGCCTAGATGGGCTAGAGGTCGAATGGCCGACACTCCCAAGGTCCTGGTCAAGGAGCGGATCGCCGACGCCGCGGTCGAGCTCCTGCGCGATCGCTTCGACGTCGAGCTTGGGTTCGAATGGCAGGACGGTGAGCTTGCCGAGCGGATTGGCGACTTCGACGCGATCCTGATCCGCTCGGGCACCAAGCTCACCGGCGAGCTGATCGACCGTGCCGACCGGCTCAAGGTGATCGGCCGCGCCGGCACCGGGGTGGACAACGTCGACGTGGAGACCGCCACCCGCCGCGGGATCGTCGTCGCCAACGCCCCGGAGGCGAACTCGATCGCCGCCGCCGAGCACACCGTGGCGCTGATGCTCGCCCTGTGCCGCAGCGTGCCCCAGGCGCACGCCTCGCTCACCGCCGGCGAGTGGCAGCGCTCGCGCTTCGGCGGCACCGAGCTCTACGGCAAGATCCTGGGCGTGGTGGGGTTCGGCCGGATCGGCCAGCTGGTCGCCAACCGCGCCCAGGCCTTCGAGATGCAGGTGGTCGGCTACGACAAGTTCGTCTCCCCCGAGCGGTTCCGCGAGCTCGGCGTCGACGGTGTGGAGAAGAGCGACGAGCTGTACGCGCGCTCGGACTTCATCACCATCCACCTCCCGAAGACACCGGAGACGGTCAACTTGATCGACGCCGAGGCGATCTCGAAGATGCGCAACGGCGTCCGGATCGTCAACTGCGCCAGGGGCGAGCTGGTCGACCTCGACGCGCTCACCGAGGGGCTCGAGTCGGGCAAGGTCGCCGGGGCCGCCCTCGACGTCTTTCCCGAGGAGCCCTTCACCTCGCATCCGATTTTCGAGCGCGACGACGTCGTCGTCACCCCGCACCTGGGCGCCTCGACCGCCGAGGCCCAGGACCGCGCCGGGGTGGTCACTGCCGAGCAGGTGACCGCCGCCCTCACCGGCGGGGTGGTCACGACCGCCGTCAACATCGCCGCTGTCCGCCCCGAGGTGATGGAGACCCTGGCGCCGTTCGTCCCCCTGTGCGAGAAGCTCGGCGCCCTCGCCCAGGGCCTCAGCGATGGCGGGATCGGTCCGGTTCGGGCGGAGTTCCGCGGCCGGCTCGCCGACTACGACACCCGAATCCTCGGGATCGCGGTGCTGGCGGGCATCCTCCGCGGCCACACCGAGGAGCCCGTGAACCTTGTGAACGCGGCCCACCTCGCCGAGGAGCGGGGTATCGAGCTGATCGAGGCCCGCGAGCACGCCTCGCCCGACTTCACCGAGCTGGTCACGGTCACGCTCGATTCCGGCCCCGAGCGGGTCGAGGTGGCGGGCACCGGGGTCGGCCCCCGGAACGTGCCCTACCTGGTCAGGGTTTTGGGCGAGGACTTCTACCTCCCGTTTGCGGATCATCTCGCCGTCTTCCGCTACATCGACCAGCCGGGGATGATCGGCCGGGTCGGGACCGCCTTCGGCGACGAGGGCGTCAACATCGTCTCCGCCGCCGTCGGCGCCGAGCCCGAGGGGGACCGGGCGGTGATGGCCCTGACCACCGATGCCCCGGTTCAGCAGGAGACGATCGACCGGATCCTCCAGCTCGACGGGTTCTTTGTCGGCAGAGCCGTCAGCGTGTAGCGGCCGACGATGCACTTGCCCTTGATCGCGAGCCGCCCCCCGGCTAGGATCGGCGCGGTGACAGGGAGGGCTCGCAAGTCGGCGTTGGCCCTGGCCGTGTTCGCGTGCGCCGCCGGGCTCGGATCCTCGGCGGCCGGCACCGGGGCGGCCGCGGCTGGGGGGATCGAGTCCAGCTCCCGGCCCGCGACGATCGGCCCGGGCGCCTCGGCCGCCCAGGAGAAAGTCGTCTTGACGATCACCGGGTCCGCGGCCGCGGACCACCTGAGCGTCTTCATCGGCCCCACCGGCAGGCTCACGTTCTTCTCCCCGGAGGGGTTCAACCAGCCCTACCGCGAGGGCAGCCCCGACCCGGGCTGCACCCAGGACAGCCCCAACCAGGTGAGCTGCGTCCCTGGCCACATCGCGGCGGTGGTCGGCAACCTCCTCGGAGGCGACGACGTCCTCAAGGCCGCCCCGGGCGTGCGCGTCCTGTTCGGGGCCCTGATCGACGGGAAGCTTCGCCCGCTCTCCGGCGGGCCGGGCTCGGACCGGCTGACGGGCTCGGTGAAGGGCGACGGGCTCGATGGCGCGGCCGGCCCCGACCGGCTGGCCGGCGCAGGCGGCCCCGACCTTCTCCGCGGCGGCAAGGGCGCGGACCACCTCCTCGGCGCCGCCGGCGGCGACGCCCTGTTCGGCGGGAGCGGTCCCGACCGGCTCGACGGGGGCGCTGGCCACGACGGATGCAGGGGCGGCCCCGGCCGGGACCGCGCCCGGCGCTGCGAGCTCGTCCGCTCGATTCCATAGGGCCGGGAGGCCGCTTCACCTGGAGGATGTCCCGCCGATGACTCCGCTCGTCGCCCGGGATCTCGGATTTCTACCGTGAGGAGCCGTTCTGGCGCCGGGGCCGCGACCTACTCGGCCGGCTCGGCCTCGGAGGCACCGGCCGGCCCGTCCAGCACTAGCTCGTCCACACGGCGATCGCCGGTCTTTCGCTAAGCTGCGCTCATTCGATGACGTCCCGGCTCGACAGCCTGGCGCTTCTCCTTCTCCTCCCCCTTCGGGGGGAATAGCGCTGGGCGGCGCGAGAGCCGCGAGAGACAAAGGTCATCGAAGTCGGTCGGAGAAGGAGAAGAAGTCATGAGCAGTCCCGACGGGGCATCAGCAATACCGGAGATGGACCGGGTCCACGTCTTCGACACCACCCTGCGCGATGGTGAGCAGTCGCCCGGCATCTCGCTGAACACTCAGGAGAAGGTCGAGATCTCCCAGCAACTCGCGCGGCTCGGCGTGGACGTGATCGAGGCCGGGTTCCCGATCACCTCGCCCGGCGACTTCGAGGCGGTCCGGGAGATCGCGCGGAACGTCGCGGGGCCCACCATCTGTGGGCTGGCGCGGACCCACAAGGCGGACATCGACGCCGCCTGGGGCGCGGTCAAGGACTCCCAGCGCCCGCGGATCCACACCTTCATTTCGACCTCCGACATCCACATCGAGCACCAGCTGCAGACGACTCGCGAGGACGTCAAGGGGCAGGCGAAGGCGGCGGTGGCGCTGGCGAAGTCCTACACCGACGACGTCGAGTTCTCTCCGATGGACGCCACCCGCGCCGAGATCGAGTTCACCGCCGAGGTGTGCGCGATCGCGGTCGCCGAGGGCGCGACCGTGATCAACATCCCCGACACCGTCGGGTACACGACTCCCGGGGAGTACACGAAGTACTTTCGGAGCCTGTACGAGCTGGTGCCCGGTCTCGACCGGGTCGAGGTTTCGGTCCACTGCCACGACGACCTCGGGCTGGCGGTCGCCAACTCGTTCGCGGGGCTGCTCGCCGGCGCCCGCCAGGTCGAGTGCGCGGTGAACGGGATCGGCGAGCGGGCGGGCAACTGCTCGTTGGAGGAGATCGTGATGCTGCTCCGGCGCCGCCGCGACGTTCACGGGCTCGACACCGGGCTCGACACCCGGGAGCTGGCGCGGACCAGTCGCCTGGTCTCGCGCCTGACCGGGTACTCGGTACCGCCCAACAAGGCGGTTGTGGGCCGAAACGCCTTCGCCCATGAGTCGGGGATCCACCAGGACGGCGTCCTCAAGGAGCGGACGACCTACGAGATCATGGATCCGACCGAGGTCGGCCTGGAGTCCAACTCGATCGTGCTCGGAAAGCACTCGGGTCGCCACGCCCTGCGCGACGCCCTGGAGCAGCTCGGCTTCAGGGTCGAGGGCAACGCCTTGAACCAGGCGTTCAAGCGCTTCAAGGAGATCGCGGACAAGAAGAAGCAGGTGACCGCGCTCGACCTGGAGGCGATCGTCTCCGACGAGATGCGCGAGCGCTCGCAGTCCTACAACCTGGGCTGGTTCGAGGTCGAGGCGGGCTCGAAACGCGAGCCAACGGCGACGGTTGCGGTGGTCCTGCCCTCCGGCGAGGAGTCGGTCGCGACCTCCTCGGGCGACGGCCCGGTGGACGCGATCTTCGGCGCAATCCGCGACGCCGTCGGGACCGACGCCGAGCTGCGGCGCTACGAGGTCGAGGCGGTCACCGAGGGCACGGACGCCCTCGGCGAGGTGACCGTGGTCGTCCGCGCCAACGCCCGCCTGGCGAGCGGCCAGGGCGTCGCCACCGACATCCTGGAGGCGTCGGCGCGCGCCTACGTGCGGGCGCTTTCGAACGCACTCGAGGGTGCCGCTATCCGGGAGGCGGAGGAGGCGACCGCCGAGGCCGCCAGCGAGCGCACTCCCGGTCCCTGAGCGTCAGGTTCCGCCCGTCGCCGCCCCGGTGCCGGCGCGGGCTGCTAGCTTGCGGGCCCACGAGGGGAGGAAACTCGAGGAGGGAGTTGGCATGGCGAAGAGAAGCGTGCTGATCGCCGGACTGGTCGGGGCGGTCGCAGCCGGGTCGATTGCGGTGGCGGTGGCCGGCGGCGCCGGCTCGCAGGTGCCGGGCAGGAACGGCGTCCTGTCGTCGGACATCGCCAAGGGCGCCGTCCGCGCCAGCGATCTGGCGAAGCCGAAGTTCGAGCCGATCGTTCTTCAGAATGGCTGGGTCCCCTACGCGAACGGGACCCGTCCGCCCAAGGTCGCCAAGGACGGATTCGGCTTCGTCCATCTCCGCGGGGCGATCAGGCGGCCCAGCGGCACCAGCTTCGTTCCGTTCAAGCTGGCGAAGCCCTACCGCCCGAACGTGATCGTCTTCCTGCCGATTGCCGTCTACAACGACAACGTCGCCCACATGGAGATCGACCCCAACGGGGTGGTGACGATCGGCTCGCAGGGCTCGGCTGATCCCGATACCTTCACCTCGCTGGAGGGCCTCACCTACAAGCCTTAGCATACGCTCGTACGTGATAACGTACAGGCGTGGGCGTAGCCTCCGCCACGACAGCCGCTGACTCCGCGCAGCCAGATTCCTTCCCGGTGATCGGACTGCGCGTGCGCGCCCTGCGGGAGTCGATGGGCCTCTCGCTACGCGACCTCGCCGAGCGCACCGGGGTGAGCGCCCCGATGCTCTCCCAGGTGGAGCGGGGAGAGACGAGCCCGACCCTGGCGGTGGCGGGGAGGATCGCCGCCGGGCTGGATCTCACCCTCTCCCAGCTCCTCCGGCTCGATGAGGGCGAGCACATCGTTGTCAGCCGCTCCAAGGACCGCCGCCGGCGTCGACGCGGCGGGCACGCGGTCGAGGAACTGACCCCGCCTCTTCCGGGACAGCGGGCGGACGTCTCCCTTCACATCCTCGGCCCGGGCGCCGCCACCGGGGGCCCGGACGATCCCCCACTGCACGAGCCGGGGAGCCGCGAGACGGCGGTGGTGCTCGAGGGATCGGTCACCCTGTTCATCGACGGGCACCGGCACGAGCTGGGGGAGGGGGACAGCGTCACCTTCGACGCCGATCTGCCGCATCATTTCGAGAACGAGGCCAGCCACGAGTCGCGGATGATCGCGGTCGTCGCCGCCGGCCTCCGAAGGAGTTAGGTGATGCCGAAGAGCCTGTTCGACAAGATCTGGAACGCCCACGAGGTCGACGACGACCTGATCTACGTCGACCTCCACCTCATCCACGAGGTCACCTCGCCGCAGGCCTTCGACGGGCTCAGGCTGGCGGGCCGGGGGGTGCGGCGGCCTGACAAGACGCTGGCGACGGCCGACCACAACGTCCCCACCGACGGGACAGCGGTGGCGCGGATGATCGCCGACGAGCTCTCCCGCGTCCAGGTCGAAACGCTGGAGCGCAACTGCGAGGAGTTCGGGATCCCGATCTACAGCCTCGGCTCCGACCGCCAGGGGATCGTCCACGTGATCGGCCCGGAGCTCGGCGCCACCCAGCCGGGGATGACGATCGTCTGCGGCGACTCCCACACATCCACCCACGGTGCCTTCGGGTCCCTTGCCTTCGGGATCGGGACCTCCGAGGTCGAGCACGTGCTCGCCACCCAGTGCCTGGTCCAGCGCCGGCCGAAGACGATGAGGATCGCCTACTCCGGGGCGCTCGGTAACGGGGTCACCTCAAAGGACCTGATCCTGGCGACCATCGGGCGGCTCGGGGTGGGGGGAATGCGGGGCCACGCGGTCGAGTACGCAGGCGATGCGATCGGCGCCCTGACCATGGAGCAGCGGATGACGATCTGCAACATGACGATCGAGGGTGGCGGCCGCGCCGGAATGATCGCCCCCGACGAGAACACCTTCTCCTTCATGCGCGGGCGCCCCGGCGTACCCGACGACTTCGACGCGGCGGTCGCCGAATGGCGCAAGCTGCCCACCGAGGAGGGCGCCAGCTTCGATCGCGAGGTCGAGATCGACGCCGGCGAGATCTCCCCGATGGTGACCTGGGGGACGACGCCGGGAATGGTGGTCGAGGTGACCGGCGAGGTTCCCGACCCCGCCCAGCTCGACTCGCCCGCCGACCGGGAGGCGGCCGAGCGCGCCCTCACCTACATGGGCCTGAAGCCCGGGACGCCGATGCGCGACGTCCGCCCCGAGCGCGTCTTCATCGGGTCGTGCACCAACTCCAGGATCGGCGACCTGCGCGACGCCGCCTCGATGATCGAGGGCCGGAGGGTCCACGCCGACGTTCGGGCGATGGTCGTCCCCGGCTCCGCCCAGGTCAAGGCTCAGGCCGAGGAGGAGGGGCTCGACGAGGTCTTCCGGGCGGCGGGGTTCGAGTGGCGCGGCGCCGGCTGCTCGATGTGCCTGGGAATGAACCCGGACATCCTCAGCCCCGGCGAGCGTTGCGCCTCGACCTCGAACCGGAACTTCGAGGGCCGCCAGGGCGCCGGCGGCCGCACCCATCTGATGAGCCCGAGGATGGCCGCCGCCGCTGCCGTGGAAGGCCACTTCGTCGACATCCGGGAGTGGGCATGAACCGGGTGGACGTGATCGAGGGGCGCGTGGCGGTGCTCGACCGCGCCGACGTCGACACCGATCAGATCATCCCCAAGCAGTTCCTGAAGCGGGTCGAGCGGACCGGGTTCGGCGAGTTCCTCTTCTACGACTGGTTCCGCTCCGGCGAGATCGAGCTCGAGCCGCACCCGATCCTGGTCACCGGGCGGAACTTCGGGTCGGGCTCCTCCCGCGAGCACGCCGTCTGGGCCCTTGCCGACTACGGCTACGAGGCGATCATCGCCCCGTCGTACTCGGACATCTTCTACTCCAACTGCACCAAGAACGGGCTCCTGCCGATCGTCCTCGACGAGGAGCACTGCCGGGCGATCGCCGCCGCCGGCGAGGCGCGGATCGACCTCGACGATCAGACCGTCAACACCAAGGACGGGGTGTTCGGGTTCGAGATCGACGAGGCGATCAAGCACGGACTCCTGAACGGCCTCGACGATGTCGCCATGACCCTGGCGCGGGGAGAGGCGATCGATGCCTACGAGGCCGCCGGCCGGGCCGACCGCGGCCCGGTGACCACGGCGCTATGAGCGCTGATCGCGCCGGCATGAACACCGGCGCGCGCGAGTGGGACGCCGAGGTCTACGACCGGGTCTCGGATCCGCAGTTCGAGTGGGGGATGGAGGTGCTCGAGCGCCTTCAGCTCGACGGCAACGAGACCGTCCTCGACGCCGGCTCCGGCTCCGGCAGGGTGACCGCGAAGCTGATCGAGCGGCTTCCGCGCGGTCGCGTGATCGCCATCGACGGCTCCGAGGCGATGGTCGAGAAGGCGCGCGAGGTCCTCGGCGACGCCGCCGATGTCCGTTTCGGCGACCTCGCCGAGCTCGAGCTCGACGCCGAGGTCGATCTGATCTTCTCGACCGCGGTCTTCCACTGGATCCCCGATCACGACAACCTCTTTCGTCGCCTCCGCCGCGCCCTGCGGCCCGGCGGGCGCCTGGTGGCGCAGTGCGGGGGACGGGGCAACGTCGCCAAGCTCGCGCAGGCGATCGTCGCAACCGCCACCAGACCGGAATACGTCGACCATTTCGAGGGGATGGACGTGATCTGGAACTTCGCCGGGCCCGAGGAGACCGAGGATAAGCTGCTCGCCGCGGGCTTCGAGCGGGCCCGCTGCTGGCTCCAGCCGAAGCCGGTGACCCCCGAGCGGCCGCTCGACTTCCTCTCGACGGTCACCCTGGGCCCCCATCTCGACCGCCTTCCCGAAGGCCTTCGCGACGGCTTCACCCGGGCGGTCGCCGCCGAGCTCGGCGAGCCGATCACGCTCGACTACGTGCGGCTCAACATCCAGGCCGAGTGAACGAGGAGTACGGCGATGCGTACCCGGTCGAGGTGCAATGGCGGAGGCCGCGCAGGGTGACCGCGGCCGATCTTCGCCCGCGGATCGCGCTCCTGCCCGGGGACGGGATCGGCCCCGAGATCGCGGCGGCGGCCCGCCGGCTGCTCGACGCGCTCGGCGAGTTCGAGATCGCCGAGCACCTGGTCGGCGGTGCCTCGATCGATGCCCACGGCACCGCCCTCACGGACGAGGTCCTGGCGAACTGCCGCGGCACCGACGCGGTCCTGCTGTGCGCGGTTGGGGGCCCGAAATGGGACACCACCGACCCGAACGCTCCTCGGCCCGAGCAGGGGCTGCTCGGCCTGCGCAAGGGGCTCGGACTGTTCGCCAACCTGCGCCCGGTGCGCCCCAGCGCCGCCCTCCTCGACGCCAGCCCCCTGAAGCGCGACCGGATCGAAGGCACCGACCTGCTGATCGTCCGCGAGCTCACCGGCGGGATCTACTTCGGCGACTCGGGCCGCGACGGCGACCGCGCCCACGACGACTGCGCGTATACCGTCGAGGAGATCGAGCGGATCGTTCGCGTCGGCTTCGACTCCGCCCGCCGGCGTCGGGGGAGGGTTACCTCGGTGGACAAGGCGAACGTGCTCGAGACCTCACGGCTGTGGCGCGAGACCGTCATCCGGGTGAGCGAGGAGTACGGCGACATCGGGCTCGACCACCTCCTGGTCGACAACGCCGCCATGCAGCTCGTCTCCAGGCCGTCCGACTTCGACGTGCTCGTGACCGAGAACCTGTTCGGCGACATCCTCAGCGACGAGGCGGCGATGCTCACGGGCTCGCTCGGGATGCTGCCGTCGGCCAGCCTCGGCTCCGACGGCCCCGGTCTGTTCGAACCCGTCCACGGCTCCGCCCCCGACATCGCCGGGCAGGGGATAGCGAATCCGCTCGCCACCTTCCTGTCGGTGGCGATGATGCTCCGCCACGGCCTCGATCGCGCCGGCGACGCGGACCGGGTCGAGGCGGCGGTCGACGGCGCCCTGGAAGCGGGCCTGCGGACCCCCGATCTGGCCCAGGGCGGCGACTCCGTGGGCACGGACGAGATCACCGAGGCGGTTCTGGCCCGAATCGCCTAGACCTGCGGTCGGCCATCGGGCATACTCCCAGCCGACGGGCGAGCGACGGAGGAACCGACGTGGAGAAGGTCGAGCTGATCTGGATGAACGGCGAATTCGTGCCCTGGGACGACGCCAAGGTCCACGTGCTCAGCCACGGCCTGCACTACGGCACCGGGGTGTTCGAGGGGGTCCGTTGCTACGAGACCGAGCGGGGCCCCGCCATCTTCAGGCACGACGAGCACCTTAAGCGACTGGTTCGCTCCGCCGGTCTGTACGACATCCCCCTCGCCTACTCGGCGGAGGAGCTGCGTGAGGCGACCAAGGAGCTGGTTCGCCGCAACGGCCTGCGCAGTTGCTATATCCGCCCGATCGCCTTCCGGGGATACGGCGAGATGGGGCTCTACGCAGCCAGCGCCCCAGTCGAGCTGGTCATCGCGGTCTGGCCCTGGGGCGCCTACCTCGGCGAGGAGGGCAAGCGTCGCGGGATCCGGGCGACAGTCTCGGCGTGGCGGCGCATCTCGCCCGACAGCCTGATTCCCGCCTCCAAGGCCTCGGGCCAGTACCTGAACTCAATCCTGGCCAAGAACGCCTCGGTGGAGGCCGGCTACGACGAGGCGATCATGCTCGACCAGCGGGGCATGGTCTGTGAGGGCTCGGGCGAAAACATCTTCCTGGTGCGTGACGGCGTCATCCTCACGCCCCCGCACGCCGCCTCGATCCTCGACGGCGTCAGCCGCAAGTCGGTGATCCAGATCGCCCGCGACCTGGGCTATACGGTGGAGGAGCGCGACGTCGGCCGCGCGGAGCTCTACCTGGCCGATGAGGTCTTCCTCACCGGGACCGCCGCCGAACTGGTGCCGGTCCGCGAGATCGACCACGCGTCGCTCGGCGAGCCGGGCGAGATCACCCGGGTTATCCAGGCGAAGTTCGAGGATGCCCTGCATGGCCGGGCCGAGGAGTACCTCGAGTGGCTGGACTTCATCGATGAGCCCGCAGGGCTCGATTCCGAGCAGCGCGAGGACGGTCGCGCGCGCGCGGGGACCGAAGCCCGGGTGCAGTAGATTGGGTTCGTGATGCTCGCCATTCGCGTCGGGGCGATAGAGCGAATTACGGGGGCCGCGGCCGCCTAACGGACGGGCGCGCAGCGCCCGCGCACACGGCGGATCGCGGCGGACGGCGGACGCCGTCCTGAAAGGCCCCGAGGAGGGGCCCTACGCTCACCCTCGAAGCAAGGAAGGCATCGGATGCGACAGGTTCACCTCTACGACACGACTTTGCGCGACGGCATGCAGGGCAGCGGGATGTCGCTCTCGGCGCAGGAGAAGGTGCGGGTGGTCCGCGCCCTCGACCGGCTCGGGATCCGCTACGTCGAGGCGGGGTTCCCGGGGTCGAACCCGAAGGAGGTCGAGCTGTTCGAGATGCTCGCCTCCGAGGAGCTCTCCCAGGCGGACGTGTGCGCCTTCGGGATGACCCGCCGCCGGGACACCGAGGCCGCCGAGGACGCGGCCCTGCGCCTCCTCGCCGGGGTGTTCGCGCCGGTGGTCACCCTGGTGGGGAAGACGTGGGAGCTGCACCTCGAGAAGGTCACCCGGGTCTCCCGCGAGGAGAATCTGGCGATGATCGCCGATTCGATCGCCTACCTGCGGGGCGAGGGCAAGCGGGTGATCTACGACGCCGAGCACTTCTTCGACGGCTACCGCGACGACCCCGCGTACGCGCTCGAGTGCGTCCGCGCAGCCGCCGGCGCAGGGGCCGAGAACGTCACCCTTTGCGACACCAACGGCTCCAGCCTCCCCGGCCAGGTCGCCGAGGCGACCGCGGCCGTGGTGGCCGACCTGGCGACCGCCGCCGGCCCCCCAGGCGGCGGAGAGAACCCCGCCCGGCGAAGCGGGAGGGAGGGGCCGCCGGCTCGACGCGTTGGCGTTGGGATCCACACTCACAACGACGGCGAGTGCGCGGTGGCGAACTCGCTGGCCGCGGTCAACGAGGGTGCCGTCCTCGTCCAGGGGACGATCAACGGGATCGGCGAGCGCACCGGCAACGCCAACCTCACCTCGATCCTGCCGGACCTCCAGCTGAAGCTCGGCTACGAGTGCGTCCCGGCGGGCCGGCTCGCCCGGCTCACCGAGACCGCCCATTTCGTCGACGAGCTCCTCAACCGGAGCCCCGACCCAGACCAGCCTTACGTCGGCCGGAACGCCTTCGCCCACAAGGGCGGGATGCACGTCGCCGGGGTCACCGCCGACGCCGCCACCTTCGAGCACCTCGACCCGGAGCTGGTCGGGAACCGGCGCGCGCTCCTCGTCTCGGAGCTCTCGGGCAAGGGCACCGTCGTTAGCCGGGCGGAGGAGCTCGGGCTCGAGCTGGACGACGACGGGGCGCGGCGAGCGCTGCGGCAGCTGAAGGAGCGCGAGCATCGCGGCTATCACTACGAGGCGGCGCCTGCGTCCTTCGAGCTCCTCCTGCGCCGCGAGGCCGGCGCCTATGAGCCGCTCTTCCGGCTGGAGGGGTTCCGGGTCCTGGTGGAAAAGCGCGAAGACGGCAAGGTCGTCACCGAGGCGACGATCAAGGTCTGGGTGGAGGGCGAGCGCTACCTGCGGACCGCCGAGGGCAACGGCCCGGTCAACGCGCTCGACAAGGCGCTTCGGGGCGCGATCATCGACCGCCACCCCGATCTCGCCGACATCGAGCTGACCAACTACAAGGTCCGGATCCTCGACGAGCACCACGGCACCGGGGCAGTCACCCGCGTCCTCCTCGACTCCTCCGACGGCGAGCGCGAGTGGGGCTCGATCGGGGTGTCGGAGAACATCATCGAGGCCTCGTGGGAGGCGCTGGTCGACTCTCTCGAGTACGCCTTCCAGCCCCAAGCCGGACCGACGGGGTCGGGTGAACGAGCGAATCCCGCTGGCGCGACCTGACCTGTCGGGGCGCGAGCGCGAGCTCGTCCTCGGCGTCCTCGAGTCGGGAAGGGTCTCGCTCGGCCCCCGGATGGCGGAGCTCGAGCGGGGCCTCGCCTCCCGCCTCGGGGTCGAGGACGTGGTGGCGGTGTCGAGCGGCACCGCCGCCCTCCACCTGGGCGTTCGGGCCCTCGGCTGGGGGGAGGGGGACGAAGTGATCACCACCCCGTTGACCTTCGTCGCGACCGCGAACGCGCTCGTCTACGAGCGGGCGACCCCGGTGTTCTGCGACGTCGACCCCGTCACCCTCAACCTCCACCCGGCGGCCGTCGAGGCCGCGGTCACACCCAACGCGGCGGGGATCCTCCCCGTCCACATCTTCGGTCTCCCGGCGGAGATGGGGGCGCTCGAGCGGATCGCCGCCGACCGCGGCCTGGGCGTGCTCGAGGACGCCTGCCAGGCCCTGGGCGCAATCGACGCCGACGGCAGGGCGGTGGGGAGCCGCGGTAATCCCGCCACCTTCGGGTTCTACGCGAACAAGCAGTTGACCACGGGGGAGGGGGGCGCCCTGGTCCCCTCGGGGCCCGAGATGGCGGAGGGGGCCCGCAGCGAGCGAAATCAGGGCCGCCCGCCCGACATGTCGGTGGTGGAGCACGACCGCCTCGGGTTCAATTATCGGATCAGCGAGTTGGAGGCGGCGATCGGTGTTGCCCAGCTCGAGCGCCTGGACGATCTCCTCGCCGCCCGCGCCCGGGTGGCGGGACTGTACGCCGAGCGCTTCGCCGCGCTCGGGGCCGCCCCCGCCGGTGAGGGGGATCCGGCCGGACTGGTGCTGCCGCGGGCAGATCAGGGGGCCGAGCGGCGGAGCTGGTTCGTGTACCCGGTGCGGCTCCCCGAGGGCGCCGGCCGCGAGGCGGTGATCGCGTCGCTCGCGGCGGCCGGGATCCAGTCGAAGGCATACCTGCCGTGCGTTCACCTTCTGCCCTTCTACCGTGAGCGGTTCGGCTTCCGCCGCGGCCAGTTCCCCATCGCCGAGGCGGTGGCGGAGCGGTCGCTGGCCCTGCCGTTCTTCGGCGAGATGACCGACGGTGAGGTGGACCGGGTGGGCGACGCTCTCGCCGCCGCCCTCACCCACGACTAGCCATCCACGGCCAGCGGCCGGGCGGTGCGCCGCGGGCGGGCGCGAGCCGCAGCACCGCTAACCTCGCCGCCCATGCCCCGATTCGGCGAGGAGCAGGATCCCCTCTTCCGGCGCCTGAACGCCTCGATCGGGTTCGACCGGCGCCTGTGGCCCCAGGACGTCGTCCAGTCGCGGGCCCACGCCCGCGCCCTGGCGGCGGCCGGCGTGCTCACCAAGGCCGAGCTCGCGCAGCTGCTCGAAGGGCTCGACCGGGTCGCCGAGGAGCTGGCCGAGGAGCGCTTCCGGTTCGGCGACGACGACGAGGACATCCACATGGCGATCGAGCGGCGCCTGACCGAGATCGTCGGTCCGCTCGGGGGCAAGCTCCACACCGGCCGCTCGCGCAACGACCAGGTGGCCACCGACGTCGCGATGTTCGTCCGCGAGCGAGCCGAGCGGGCGCTCGAGCTGACCGGTCGCCTGATGGCGACCCTGCTGGAGCTCGCCGAGCGCCACCGCGACTGGCCCGCTCCCGGCTACACCCACATGCAGCGCGCCCAGCCCCTCTACCTCGGCCATCACCTGCTCGCCCACTTCTGGGCGCTCGGCCGCGACGCTCGCCGCTTCCGCTTCGCGGCTGGGTCGACCGTCGAGCTCCCGGCGGGATCGGGCGCCCTGGCGGGGCTGAACTGGGACCTCGATCGGGAGGCCGTCGCGCGCGAGCTGGGGTTCGAGCGGCCGGCGCCGAACTCGCTCGAGGCCGTCTCCGGCCGCGACTGCGTCCTCGACTACCTCTACGCGGCGGCGGTCTGCGCCTTGCACCTGTCGCGGCTGGGGACCGAGATCGTGCTGTGGTCGGGCCAGGAGTTCGGCTTCTGCGAGCCCTCGGACTCGTTCGCCTCGGGGTCGAGCATCATGCCCCAGAAGAAGAACCCCGACGCCGCCGAGCTCCTGCGGGGGAAGGCGCCCCGGGTGGCCGCCGACCTCGCCGGGCTTCTCGGCACCTTTCACGGCCTCCCCCTCGGCTACAACAAGGACGTGCAGGAGGACAAGGAAGCGATGTTCGACTCCGCGGACAATCTCGAGCTCTGCCTCGAGGCAGCCGACGGGATGATGCGGGGGATCACCTTCCATCGGGAACGGCTTGCGGCGGCCGCAGAGGACGAGTTCCTCGCGGCGACCGACCTCGCCGACCTCCTGGTGAGAGAGGGGATCCCCTTTCGCGAGGCTCACGGGATCGTGGCGCGGGTGGTCCGCCTGGCGCTCGACCGCGGCGCGACCCTGTCGGAGCTCTCCGACGAGGAGCTCGACGGGATCACCGGGTCGGCGCGCGAGCGGGTGCGCGATGCGCTCCGCTTGGGCGACACGATCGAATCCAAGGTGTCGGCAGGCGGGACCTCGTCGGCGCGGGTCTCCGAGCAGCTCGCCTCGGCCCGCTCCACCCTGGAGGAGCTCGGCGGATGAGCCCCGAGGGCGGCCGTCTCGACGGCGCCTTCTTCGCCCGCTCGGTGCACGAGGTTGCCCGTCGGCTAGTCGGCTGCACCCTGCTCGTCGAGGGGGTCGGGGGCGTGATCGTCGAGACCGAGGCCTACGAGGCCGCCGATCCCGCCTGCCACGCCTACGTCGGGCGCACCGCTCGCAACGAGGTCCTGTTCGGCCCGCCCGGCCGCGCATACGTCTACCTCTCCTACGGGGTCCACAGCCTCCTGAACGCCGTTTGCGAGGGCGACGGGAGCGCCGCGGCGGTCCTGATCCGGGCGCTTGAGCCGACCGCCGGGATCGAGCGGATGCGCCTCCGGCGGACCGGACGCCACCCGACCGAGCTCTGCTCGGGGCCCGGCAAGCTCACCGAGGCGCTCGGCGTCGGGCTCGAGCTGAACGGGGCGAGCCTGGTCGAGCCGCCGTTCACGTTGCTGGCACCCGAGGGCGCCTGGCTCTCCGCCGAGGTCATCACCGGGCCGCGGATCGGGATCACCAG
The DNA here is from genome assembly GCA_046730475.1 of Actinomycetota bacterium. Classification (GTDB taxonomy): domain Bacteria; phylum Actinomycetota; class Thermoleophilia; order Solirubrobacterales; family 70-9; genus JBKPIY01. The sequence goes on along the minus strand of JBKPIY010000017.1, from coordinate 2,882 downwards.
AGCCGCCGAGCTGCCGTGGCGCTACTGCGCTGCCGGCAACCCCAACGTCTCCAGGCCGAGGCCCGCCGTCGGTGCCGCCGCGTAGGGAGCTGGGCCTGCGAGCGAGCTAGAGGGGTGATGCGGGTAATCCACGCACGCGGATAACGCCCATCAACCCTCTAGAGGCCGACCCCGCCCCCGCTGCTGGCGGGGACGTCGCCACCGCCCCCGCCCGACGGCGCCGGAGCCGGCGCGGGTGCGGGCGCGGGCGAGGAGGATCTCGAGCTGCCGCCGCCGCCGCTTGTGGAGGGCGCCGAGGAGGTCGATGAGCCCGAGCTGCTCGGAGCCGAGTAGGTCGACCCGGTCGACCCCGACGAGGGCTTGGACCCGTGGCCGTGACCGTAGCTGTCCTGGATCGAGGTGATCGCCTGCATGATCTGCGCCCAGATGATCGCGGGGTAGGTGCCGCCCTCGACCGGGGTCCCGCCGTAGTCCCATTTCATCGACGCGATCGAATCCGGATGGCCGACCCAGATGGCGGCGGTGAACGGGCCGCACGTGCCGATGAACCAGGCGTCGCCGTAGTTCTCGGTCGTCCCGGTCTTCCCCCAGGGGGTGCCGTAGCTGTCCGGGCAGCTGCCCTCGGCGTTGATCGCGGTCCCCTCGCTGATCACTCCGGCGAGCATCGAGCGCTCGGTGGAGGCGACGCTCGGGGAGAGCACCTGGGCGGTTTGGGTCTTGTTGCTGGCGATCCTGTGCCCGTCGGGACCGTCGATCTCGGTGATCGGTACCGGCCCGCCCGCCCGGGGGTCCTTGTTGGAGATGTCACCGGGAACCGTGTCGAGGTTTCCGCTCACCCGCTGTCCGTCGTGGGCCAGGGTCGAGTACGCGTACGCCATGTCGAGCGGCGAGCAGCAGTGGCTCAATCCCCCGAGCGTCATCGCCGGGTTCTTGGAGACGGGGTCCATGATCCCCATGTCGCGGGCGGTGCGGGCGATGTTCTTCGTCCCCACCTGGAGCCCGAGGCGGGCGAAGACGGAGTTGTCGGAGTACCAGGTCGCCTGCTCGAGCGAGCGAGACCCCGCGTAGCTGCCCTCGAAGTTGTGGACGATGAACCGCTCCTTGTTGGGGTTGACGCCGGGGATCGGGAACGACTCGGGGCCCGAGTAGAAGACGTCGTAGGGCGAGTAGCCGCGGCTGAGCGCGGCCGCGAGGGTGAATGCCTTGAAGCTCGATCCCGGCTGGCGGAGCCCCTGGGTGGCGATGTTGAAGGGCTGCCTGTCGAAGTCGGGTCCGCCGACCATCGCCCTGATCTCGCCCGTGCGGTTGTCGATCACCACCACGGAGGCCGTTGGCGCCACCCCGGCGAGCTCGTTGTAGGCGATCGAGGAGACCGATTCCTGCATCGCGAGGTCGAGCGAGGTATGGATCTGAAGCCCCCCGGCGAACGCCCGCGCGGGCGAGTACTTGTCGACGACGAGCTGCCGCAGCCACGAGGTGAAGTAGGGGGCGCGGGAGTCCTCGCTTGGGCGGTGGATCTCGGAGGGCGCCGGGAGGGCGGTGCTGATCGCGTCGTTGTACTCGGCCTCCTGGATGTAGCCCTGGTCCTTCATCTTCTCCAGGACCAGGTTGCGCCGGTCCATCGCCGCCTGCGGATTGACCCGTGGGGAGAACGCCGAGGGTGAGGTGATGATTCCCGCCAGCATCGCGGCCTCGGGCAGGGTCAGCTCGGACGCGCAGGTGGGGTTGTCTCCTCTGCCGCACCCCGGGTGATTCCAGCCGAAGTAGGTCTGGGCGGCCGCCTCGATCCCGTAGGCGCCCTCGCCGAAGTAGATCGTGTTCAGGTACTCGGTCAGGATCTTGTCCTTGTCCCAGTGGCGCTCGAGCTGGTAGGCGATCGCGGCCTCGCGGAACTTCTCGAAGACTGTCCGGTTCCCCTGGGCCTCGAGCGCGTTCTTGACGAACTGCTCGGTGATCGTCGAGGCGCCCTGGGTCGATCCGCCGGGGATCACGTCCGCGATCCCCGCCCGCACCAGCCCCTGGATGTCGACGCCGTTGTGCTCCCAGAAGCGCTGGTCCTCGATCGCGACGGTGGCGTCCTTCATCGGCGGCGAGATCTCGCCGGAGTCGACCAGGATCCGGCCGTCGTTGCTGTAGAGGGTGCCGATCTTGCGGCCGTGGTCGTCGTAGACGACGCTGTTCTGGGCGGCCTCGTACTGGCGCTTGTCCTCCAGCTGGGGGAGGTCGCGGGTGATCGCCATCATCATCCCGAAGAAGGTCGAGACGATCGCCAGGACCCCGAGGCCGAGCGCCACGACCAGGAGGCGAAGCTTCTTGATCCGACCCCGCTTGGGGCGGCGAGGGCGGCGGGAGGCGATCCGGGGGATGCGGGGGAGGCGCGGGCCGCCCCCATCCCGCCCTCCGCCGGTGTCGGGCCGGGTGGGGACCTCGGCGGGCAGCTCGGTGGCCGTGCCGCGACCGTTCGCAGACCGGGTGCCCAGGGCCGACGCCCCCTCGCGAAGGGCGGTCGCCCCTCCACGCACCCTGCGGGCGCCGTCGCGGACCCGCTCCATTCCCTCTCCAACGGCGACCCGCATCGCGTCGAGCAGCGGGGTGGCGCGGCGGGCGGCCCGGCTCTTCTGGGGCTGGCGCTCGAGCATCGCCTCGAACGGGATGTCGTCCGCGTTGATCCGCCGCCGCCCCTCGGCGCGGCGCTGGGCGGCCGCTTCGCGGGCGGCCCGGGCCAGCTTGCGTCCCTCGCGGGGGACCCGGGGGACGCCGCCCGTCTCGTGGTCGGTGGCGGGGAAGCTGGCGAGGCCGCCGCCGCCGGTCTCGGCGTCAGTGAGGCTGAGCCAGTCGTCCTCCGCGGGTCGAGCCGACCGGACCTCGGGCCCCGGCGGGCG
>JBKPIY010000016.1:0-17936 GCA_046730475.1 Actinomycetota bacterium | reverse complement strand
GCGCGCCCCGGCGGCGACCACGACACACGGCGCCCCCGGCGCGCGGCCGGCCTCGCGCGCGGCATCGAGGCGAGGTCCGGGTTCGGGCTGCCGCCCCTCGAGGAGCTCGGCGAGAAGATCACGCCTGACCCGCTCGCCTTGGGCTTGGAGGAGCGCCTCGACCTCGGTGTAGACCTCCGCCGCGTGGGTCGAGGCGAGGTTGACGTACTCGATGACCTGCTCGGCGATCGAGAGGGCCGCGTCCCGCGTCTCGTCGCCTGAGGCTCCCGCCGCCAGCGCCCTCCAGATCTCCCGCTGGCCGATCCGGAACGCGTGCATGAAGTCCGCCAGCGGCACGCCCCCGCGGGCGCGGCGGGTGGCGGCCGGACGGATGAACATCAGGTCCTCGCGGGTGATCGGGCGATCTTCGGAGAGGCTGCGCAGAAGCGCGTCGAAGTGGAGCCCGACGTGCTCGCGGACGCTGTCGAGCATCGCCGGATCGGCTGAGCGATAGGAGGGGATCTCCTCTTCCATCGCCCGGACCGATTCGTCGAGGATCTCCTCCATGCGCGCCCTGAACCCCTCGACGAGCCGCAGTACGCCCGGCGACGCCTGGGTCGCGGTCACGGCCGTTGCCTCGGGCTCCGCCATCTCCCTGTGATCGGGGAGATTGTATGCCCGATCGACTCCGCTTTGTGCGCCGCTCACAAGCGGTTCCGCTCGATCTTTGTGAGCGCGCCTGATGATCCCGGGGGACGGTGGGCGTAGGTTGCGCACAGGCAACTGAGGAGTAGCGATGAGCGTGTTGACAACCACCAGCCCCCGCCCCGAGTCGGCGGGTCGAATCGAGGTCGGGAAGGCCCTGGGAACGGACTACTTCCTGCTGCGCGAGGACCTGAGCGCCTCCGAGGCCGACTACCTCGCCCGGACGCGACGGTTCGTCGAGGAGGAGGTGCTCCCGGTCATCAACGACTACTGGGAGCGGGCCGATTTCCCCGTCGCGCTGTGCCGTCGGCTCGGCGAGCTCGGCCTGGTCGGCGACGGTCTTCAGGGCTACGGGTGTCCCGAGATGAGCCCGCTCGCCGCGGGGCTGATCAACATGGAGCTGAGCCGGGGCGACGGCAGCCTCGGGACCTTCCTCGGGGTGCAGGCGGGGCTGGCGATGCGGGCGATCCACATGCTCGGCTCCGAGGAGCAAAAGCGGAGGTGGCTACCGGCGATGGCTCGCGTCGAGAAGCTCGGCGCCTTTGCGCTCACCGAGCCCGAACACGGGTCCGACGCGGTGGCGCTGGAGACGACGGCGCGGCGGGAGGGCGACGAGTACGTGATCGACGGGGCGAAGCGCTGGATCGGGAACGGGAGCGTCGCCGACGTGGTGGTGGTCTGGGGGCGCGACACGAGCGACGGCGAGGTCAAGGGCTTTCTCGTCGAGCCTCCGACGCCCGGCTACGAGGCGAGCGTGATCGAGGGCAAGGCTTCGGTGCGCGCGATCTGGAACGCCGACATCCGCCTCAGCAGCGTTCGGATCCCGGCGGAATGCCGGCTGCCCGGCGCGGAGACGTTCAGAGACACCGGCCGAGTGCTGGCCGCGACGCGCACCACCTGTGCCTACGCCGCGCTCGGCCACGCCGTCGCCGCCTACGACGCGGCGCGCACCTACGCGGTCGGGCGAAGGCAGTTCGGCAAGCCGCTGGCGAGCTTTCAGATCGTGCAGGAGAAGCTGGTGCGGATGCTGGCCGAGATCACCGCGATGCAGCTTTACTGCGTGCGCCTCGCGCGGCTTACCGAGGAGGAGCGGCTCTCCGACACGATCGCCGCCCTGGCCAAGCTCAACAACACGGTCAAAGCCCGTGAGGTGGTTGCCGAGGCGCGCAACCTGCTCGGCGGCAACGGCATCCTGCTCGACCACCACGTGGCCCGCCACATGGCGGACATGGAGGCGATCTTCACGTTCGAGGGCACGGAGACGATCCAGACGCTGATCGTAGGGCGCGACATCACCGGCGCCGGCGCGTTCGCTTAGGAGCACGAGACCGAGAGGAGACCGACGATGGCGAGGACCACGAGCGAGAGGGAGAGGGTGGCCGGTGTCGGCGGAGCCCCGGATCAGCGCGACCTGAGTGCGCCCTTGGACGTGCTTCTCACCGAGGCCACCTACAGCCCGCGCCAGCGCTTCTTCGCCGCCGACGCAACTCTCCGGCTCGGCGCCTCGCTTGCCCGCCGGCCGCGCCAGGTGACGCGGCGGCTCACCGGGCTCGCGCGGGAGCTCGGCCGGGTGGCCGCGGGAGGCGGGGAGATCTCGCCCCAGCGCGGCGACCGGCGCTTCAGCGATCCGGCCTGGAACGAGAACCCGCTCTTCCGCCGCCTGATGCAGGGATACCTGGCGGCCGGCGAGGCGATCAAGGGCCTGATCGATGACGCGGAGCTCGACCTCCAGACCGAGCGTCGCGTGCGGTTCCCAGTCGAGAATCTTCTCGACGCCCTAGCGCCGACCAATTTCCCGTGGTCGAACCCGGCGGCGATCAAGGCCGCGGTCGCAACGCGGGGGATGAGCCTCGTCCACGGAGCCGGTCAGCTCACCTCCGACATGCGCACGCCGCCCCGGCTGCCGTCGATGGTCGACACCTCCAAGTTCGAGCTCGGCAAGAACCTCGCCGCCACCCCGGGCGCGGTGATCCAGCGCGAGGATCGCTTCGAGCTGATCCAGTACGCGCCCCAGACGGACGAGGTGCGCTCGGTGCCGCTGCTCCTGGTGCCACCGATGATCAACAAGTTCTACGTCGCCGACATCTCACCCGGACGCAGCCTGGTCGAGTACCTGGTTCGGAAGGGACAGCAGGTGTTCGCGATCTCTTGGCGCAACCCCGAAGCCGAGCATGGGAGCTGGGGGCTGGACACTTACGCCGAGGCGATCCTGTCGGCCCTCGAGGCGGCGTGCTCGGCGGGACGCTCCGAGCAGGCCCACCTGCTCGCCTTCTGCGGTGGCGGAATCGCGGGCGCGTGCGTCGCCGGCCACCTCGCCGCGACCGGGGAGCAGGAGCGGCTCGCCGGCCTCACCCTCGGCGTCTGCGTTCTCGACAACGAGCAGGCGGGCACCCCGAGCGCCTTCGTCAACCGCGACCTCGCCAGGCTCGCCCTGGCGGCATCTGCCCGCCGCGGCTATCTCGACGGACGGGCGCTGGCGGAGATGTTCGCCTGGCTTCGCCCCAACGACCTGATCTGGTCCTACGTCGTCAACAACTACCTGCTTGGGCGCCGCCCCCCGGCGTTCGACATCCTCTTCTGGAACCAGGACACGGTGCGGCTCGCGGCCGGCCTCCACCGCGACTTCATCCAGATCGCGCTCGACAACCCGCTGGTCGAACCAGGCGTCCTCAGCGTGATCGGGACGCCGCTCGACCTTGGTCGGGTGACTGTCGACAGCTACGTCGTCGCGGGAATCGCCGACCACATCACGCCGTGGGAGAGCTGCCAGCGCACCACGCGGATGCTCAGCGGCAACGTCCGGTTCGCCCTCTCGACCAGCGGTCACATCGCGGCGATCGTCAACCCGCCGGGAAACGAGAAGGCCAGCTACCGGATCGCCGAGGAGGGCGACCACGAGGACCCGAATCGGTGGCTCGCCGCGGCCGAGAAGCGCCCCGGGAGCTGGTGGGAGGACTGGAACGAGTGGCTCGCGGAGCGCTCGGGCCCCATGCGCAAAGCGCCGAAGCGGCTCGGCAACAGCCGCCTCCAGCCGCGGGGAAGGGCACCCGGCACCTACGTGCTCGCCAACTGAGGGATCAAAGGAGACACGAATGAACCTTGCGCAGAACCTCGTTCGGACGGCCTTCGAGCGGCCCGAGCGAGTGGCGCTGCGGCTCGACGATCTGCAGCTCACCTACGCCCAACTCGAGGGTGCGAGTGCGCGGGTCGCCGGCCTGCTCGGAGCGATGGGGATCGAGGCCGGCGACAGGGTCGGGATCATGCTCCCCAACGTCCCCTACTTTCCCGTCGTCTACTTCGGCGTCCTCCGGGCCGGTGGAGTGGTGGTGCCGATGAACGTGCTGTTGAAGGGGCGTGAGACCGCCTTCTATCTCACCGACCCCGAGGCGAAGGCGGTCTTCGCCTGGCACGAGTTCGCCGCCGCGGCGGAGGCCGGCGCCGGCGAGGCCGGAGCCGAGTGCGTGCTCGTCAGGCCCGCTGAGTTCGAGCAGCTCCTGGCCGCCGCCGAGGCTCGTGCCGAGGACACCGAGCGGGCCGGAGACGACACCGCGGTGATCCTCTACACCTCGGGCACCACCGGCCAACCAAAGGGAGCAGAGCTCACCCACTCGAACCTCGCTCGCAACGTCGAGGTCACTCGCGAGACGCTGATCCAGGCGAGCGAGGAGGATGTGATCCTGGGCGCGCTGCCGTTGTTTCATTCCTTCGGCCAAACCTGCGGCATGAACCTCGCCGCGGCCGCGGGCGCCTGCCTGACGATGATCCCCCGCTTCGACCCGGGCAGGGCGCTGGAGATCATCCAGCGCGACCGGGTAACGGTGTTCGAGGGGGTGCCGACGATGTACGCGGCGCTCCTCAACCACCCCGATCGTGAGCGCTTCGACCTCTCGACCCTGAGGGTTTGCGTCTCGGGCGGCGCGTCTTTGCCGCTCGAGGTGATGCGCGGATTCGAGCAGGCCTTCGATGCGATCATCCTCGAGGGCTACGGGCTCTCCGAGACCTCGCCGGTTGCCTCCTTCAACCACCCCGACCGCGAGCGCAAGCCGGGCTCGATCGGGACCCCGGTCGCGGGGGTCGAGATGAAGGTGATCGACAGCACCGGCGAGGAGGTCCCGGTCGGTGAGCCGGGCGAGATCGCGATCCGCGGCCACAACGTGATGAAGGGCTACTGGCGCCGCCCCGACGCCACGGCGGAGGCGATCGACGCCGGCGGATGGTTCAAGACCGGCGACATCGCAAAGGTCGACGCCGACGGCTACTTCTTCATCGTCGACCGCAAGAAGGACCTGATCATCCGCGGCGGCTACAACGTCTACCCGCGCGAGGTCGAGGAGGTGCTCTACGAGCATCCCGCGGTCCGCGAGGCGGCCGTGATCGGCATTCCCCACCCCGAGCTGGGCGAGGAGGTCGGCGCCGCAATTGCACTATGCCCGGGATCGGAGGCGCCGGCCGGCGAGATCCGCGACTACGTCAAGGGCCAGGTCGCCGCCTACAAGTACCCGCGGGTGATCTGGATCGTGGACGAGCTGCCCAAGGGCCCAACCGGCAAGATCCTGAAGCGGGAGATCGAGGTACCGGCTCAGGTGACCTTCTCCACGAGCGGATCCCGCTCAGCTTGATCACCCTGATGAAGTGGGACGATGGCTGCTGCCCCACTCCGTCGGGGGCCCACGACTCACACCCACGGCTGAGGCCCGACCCGATCACGGGGCCTAGGCAGCGGCAGCATCACCAGGCCGGTTTCGATCGCCGACCGACGCTGCACGAACTGCAGGTACTGCGTCATCAGGAGGATCAGTGGAAGAGCGCGAAGAGGGCCGACGAGATCGCCAGCGACCCGAGCAAGCACGCTGGCCGTCAGCACAGCCCCAGATCGGCATTCAGCATTTTGGATCGACGGGCACCCAGCCAAGCGTCGGAGTGACCCTATTCCCTGCACGATCCGGCCCCCTCCTTGCCGACGGGGCGCCGCCTGCGGCCCGTGCGGTCGCCATCCGCCGCTAGCTCACTCGTCGTCCCGTCCTCGCTCGCTTTCCCACAACCGCGCAATTGCGACTGATAGGTTCGACGCACGACGACTCTCTACGAGCACGCGGGCGGTGACGCGGCCCTTCACCGCCTCGAGGAGACCTTCTACTCGAAGGTACTGGCCAATCCGGTGCTGGAGCCGCTATTCGGCGAGGGGCAGCCCCACCACGTTGAGCACCTGACGTGGTTCACGGCGGAGACCTTCGGGGGGCCTCCCCGCTTCACGGAGAGGCTCGGCTTCAATCACCTCGTCGACGTGCATCGCGGCCTCGAGATCACCGACCCGCAACGGGAGCGGTTCGTCGCCCTGTATCTGGAGGCCGCCGATGAGGCCGGCCTGCCCGACGACAGGCCGTTCCGGGAAGCACTGCGGTCTCACATCGAGTTCGGCGCCCGGGTCGCCCAGCAGAACTCGCAAGCCACCAGCGACGCCGAGCTGTATCCCCTCGACCACGTCCCCCTCTGGGAGTGGGACGGAGACGCGTCGGGGGATTAGCGCAGCCCACGACGGGCCTCGACTCCTCGGCGATCCCACCGGGGTGCGCTCACCGTCCGCAGCCGACGCGACACGTGGTCCTGGTTTGCGAGCTTTCACGGCGCGATCCGCGCGGCTCCCTCCTCGATGTTCCGTCCGACGCTCCTGCGGCCGGTCGATGCGCAGGCGCTCCCGGCGTACGCGCTCGCTATCTCGGGGTCCCGCCCTAACCAGTCAGCGTCTCCGTCGGCGTGGTGTCGCGGCCGCCATCACCGCCCGACAGCAACCGGATGGAGCGGATCCTCCGCATTGTCTTGGCGCTCGCCGCCGACGGTGCGCCCGTGATGCCGACGCTGTCGGCCAATCTGCGCCGAAGCGATGCTGATCTCCACCGGCTGATCGACGCCGGTGTGCCCGTGTTGCCGGTCAAGAGCCCCTCGCTCGAGCCCCCGCGCCTGGCGCGGCGCTGGGGCGAGGAGACGGACCTTGCCTTCCTTCGCTTTGCCCTTGAGAACGGGCGCGCCGGCTCGCGCGCGGGGGGCGGAAGGTGCGCGTCTATGTCCCGTACGGGTCCGATTGGTTCCGGTACTGGCTTCGGCGCATGGCTGCTGCCCGAAGGCGGTGAGCGCCAGGTCGAACCGATCAGGGGCGCTTCTTTTCCCCGACGCCCTTGAAGAACGTGTAGCAGAACACCCCGTCCACCCCGGTCGTTCGGTGGAGATCCTGGACGCCCGCATCGAAGCTCTCCGGCTCGATCAGGCCTGCCGCGATCGCGGGCCCGCGAATGCCCTCGATCATGGCGGTGAACGTCCTCCTCGTGAAGCCATCGACCAGGTCGGGTCGGCTCGAATCGACATACACCGTCCGCGGGGAGACGCGGACCGCATCGAGACCCCCCTCGACCATCAAGGGGTAGAGCTGCCGGCCGATCAGTGCGTTCCCGCCGGCCTCCCGCTGCAGCGCGACTTGGCACTGGATCGCCGCATGAGCAGCGGGGCTATCGGGATAGAAGTAGGCCGATCCGTGGTCGCCCTCGATCACCGTCATCGTGCCGCCGGGCCTGAGCTGCCCAGTGAGAATCGACAATGCCTCAACCGGGCGCGAGAGGTGCTCCAGGACAAAGCAGACGAAGACGTGGTCGAAGGACTCGCCGTCGTGCGGGAGGTCGAAGATGTCCGCCTGCAGGAATTCGACGTTGGTGAGTCCCGCCGAGTCGGCCCTGCGCTTGGCTTCGGTGATCGAGTCCGCGGAGACGTCGATCGACGTGAACCGAGCCTGCGGGCTTCGCTGGGCCAGGGTAATCGTCTGGGCGCCGACGCCGCACCCGGCCTCGAGCACGGTGCTCCCGGGACGGTATGCCGTGTCGAAGTGCAGGAGGTCGACCAACGTTCCGGCCTGCTCCTGCAGGCGCTCGTTCTCCCGCGGGTGATAGCCGTGTACGTAGGTGTCGCTCATGGTCCCACCAGCAACGTAGTCCCTACCGCTCACTCTCGCGCAACGGGCATGACCTGGCGTGGCCGATGCGCCGAGGGTCAGTGGTTGAGGACCGCGAGGTCGAGTTGGCGCAGTCGGGCGGGGTCGGCGAGGATGTCGATCTCGACGATCTTCCCGCCTGCGACCGTAAAGCCCATCACCGAGAACGGCCGTCCATGCGGAGCCGTGACGAGTCCCGCCGCTCCGTTCACGAGCGCCGGTCTTGCGAACTGGGCAACCCGGGAGAAGGCAAGCGCCCCCTCGGCCACGGCCTTCGCCCCGCGGATCACCCTCGAAGCGCCCGGAGGCAGGGCACCGCGGTCGGCTCGGAGCACGACGTCTGGATCGAGCACAGCGAGAAGGGCGTCGAAGTCACCCTCCCGCGAGGCAGCGAGGAAGGCGTCGACGACTTCACGCTGGCGGGCGAGATCGGCGTCAGGAACCGCGGCCGCTCCCTGCACCCGGCGGCGTGCGCGGCTTGGGAGCTGCCTTGCCGCCGTCGGGGAGCGCCCCGCGATCGGGGCGATCTCGTCGAAAGGCACGGCGAACATGTCGTGGAGCACGAACGCGAGCCGCTCGGCGGGAGCGAGAGTGTCGAGTACTACGAGAAGCGCGAGACCGACCGAGTCGGCGAGCAGCGCCTCATGCTCCGGGTCGACTCCGTCCTCGGGGCTCACGATCGGCTCGGGCACGTGCGCGCCGAGGCGCTCCTCGCGCCGCGAGCGGCGCGCCTGCAACATATTCAGGCAGACCCGCGAGACGACCGTCGTCAGCCATCCGCCCAGGTTCTCGATCTCGCCGGGGTCGGAGCGGCTGAGCCGGAGCCAGGCCTCCTGGACGGCGTCGTCGGCCTCGCTCACCGAGCCGAGCATCCGGTAGGCCACCGCCCTCAGGCGGACGCGATTGGCCTCGAATTCAGTCGCGAGGAGCTCGTTCTCGTCCACGGTCACATTCCTCCGTCGGGGCCTGTCATAGCAGTAGACCGACGGGATCCAGCAGATGTGACAAGGAGACGAGATGGCACGCATATCGCTTGATCCACCACGGACGCTGTCGTACCGGATCGGCGGCTGGTTCCTGCGGCGGCAGTTCGGTGAGGTGCTCGATCCCTACCGCGCCCAGGGCCACAACATGCCGGTCGCGCGGGCGTTCGGCAAGCTGGAGCAGAGCGCCGCCAAGTGGGACAAGCGAAGCTGCAGGGGCATCTTGATGAGGCCGAGCTGGTCGAGCTCACCGCGATCGGCTGCATAATCCCGTCGTCCCGAAGACGTCTTCTCATACGCGACCGATCTTTCGCGCTACGCCGAGTGGCAGCCGGCGGTCATCTCCGCACACCAGGAGGGCGATGCCCCGCCGGCGGTGGGCGCGACAGCCGCAGTCACCCGGAAAGTCGGTCCAAGGAAGTTGGCGGGAACCGAGCAGATCACCGAGCTCGATCCTCCGAGGACCTGGACTGTGCGCGGCGTCGGCGTCCCCTTCGTCGCGATCGCCAAAGGGACGATCGAGCCCCTGGATGACGGCGAGCGGTCGCGGGTGACGATCGCCCTCGAGCTCGAGGCGCACGGGATCGGCAAGCTGCTCGTTGGCTTCGTCGTCCGGCAGGCCCGCACGCAGCTCGCACGAAACGCACAAGAGCTGAAGGACGGCTCGAGAGCGTGGCGGCGCCCCACTGAGCCGAGGGCTAACGGGGATGCGATGTGGCCGAAGTTCGGGGCGGTGGTGGCTGCATCTCCGCTAGCGGGGGTCCGATTCGTCTCTCGCTACCGACCGCAGTCGGATCCCCTGTAGACGCGGCCGCTCAGATGACCGAGAGGACCGCGAGGGCGGCGACCGAGGCCGCGATCATCACGAGCGCGAGCGCCGTCACCAGACGATCGGCCCGACCCATCGCCTCGGCGCCCATCACCGCCGGATCCAGGGCTAGCCGTCGCAGGAACGGCAGCAGGACCAGGAGGAGGACGGCGTTGAGCGCCTGGGAGAGAAACAGGATCGGGACCAGCGGCGCCCCCGGGATCAGGACGATCCCCGCCGCCAGCGCCAGCACCACCCCGTAGCTCGAGTAGAAGAGGCGCGCCTCGGTGAAGCTGTCGTCGAGATCGCGCCGGGCGCCGAATCCCTCCGCGATCGAATACGCGGTGGAGAGCGGGACGATCGCCGCGGCGAGCAAACCGGCGCCGAGGAAGCCGAGGCCGAACAGGGTGGAGGCGAGACCCCCCGCGAGCGGCTCGAGCGCCTCGGCCGCGTCGCGCGCCTCGTCGATGGAGATGCCCCGGACGTGGAGGGTGGCCGCGCAGGCGACGACGATGAAGGCGCCGATCACCCCGGTGAGGATCGCCCCGACGATCACGTCGATCCGCTCGTAGCGGAGGTCCTTGACCCCGAGCCGCTTGTCGACCGTGTAGGACTGGATGAAGGCGATGCCCCACGGCGCGAGCGTGGTCCCGACCGTGGCGACCGCGACCAGGACCGCGCCGCGGGTGGCGGGAATGCTCGGGACGACCAGCCCCCTGGCCGTCGCCCCCCAGTCGGGATGGGCGAGCACCCCCGCGACCACGTAGGTGACGAACACCGAGCTCAGGAGAAGGAGGACGTGCTCGACCCGATGGAAGGATCCGCGGGTGACGAGGAGGGCCACTCCAATCCCCGCGATCGGGACGCTCGCGTAGCGGCCGATCCCGAAGAGCAGATCACCCGCGGCGGCAAGCCCGGCGAACTCGGCACACAGGGTCCCGGCGTTCGCGATCACCAGGGCGCTGAGCGCCACCGCGGCTCCCCGGCGCCCGAAGCGCTCGCCGACCAGCGTCATCAGGCCCTTCCCGGTGACGATCCCCATCCGCGCGGCCAGGAGGTGGAAGATGACGAGCGCGGCGGTCGAGAGGGAGAGGACCCACAGGAGCTGATAGCCGTACCTGGCGCCCATGATCGAGTAGGTGGTGATCCCCGCCGGATCGTCGTCGGAGAGGCCCGCCAGCAAGCCGGGCCCGACCACCGCCAGCGCCGCGGCGGCGGCGCCGCCGGCGAGGAGGGCCGGTCGCCGGCGGAGCAGCGATGAGTGCAGATGCCGGCCCGGGCGACCCTTGGGGTGGGCCCGGGCGGGCGGGGGATCGGCTCGGCCCGTCACCGACCGAAAAGCCTGCGGGTCACGGCGGACGCAGCGGTCACGAAGGGGCGCCACCGGCCCCAGCCGGGCGGGCGCCGGCGGCGCGCGTCGGGCATGATCCGTGCCGGTGAGCGCGGACGCTCCACTGACGCGGAAGGTGCTGATCATCGGCGGCGGCGTCGCCGGCCTCGAGGCGCTGCTGGCGCTGCGGGATCTCGCCGGCGATCGCGCAGAGCTCACCCTGATCGCCCCCGACCCCGACTTCCTCTACAAGCCGCTGCTCGTCGAGGAGCCGTTCGACCTCGGGCCCGCCGAGCGGCACGAGCTGAAACCGCTGGCCGACGAGCTGGGCGCTGAATTCGTCCAACAGGCCGCGAGCGGGGTGATGCCGGACGAGCACGCGGTTGAGCTCGCCGACGGGTCGAGGCTCGAGTACGACCTCCTCGTCGCATGCCCGGGCGGGCGATTCCGCCCCGCCCTCGAGCACGCCATCACCTTCCCGTCGGGGGAGCGGCTTCGGATCGACGAGATCCTCGCCGGCGTCGGCGAGGGCGAGGGGGACATCGCCTTCGTTGTGCCGTCGGGGGTGGCCTGGGCGCTTCCGCTCTACGAGCTCGCCCTGATGACGCGCCGCCGGGGCGTCGAGCGGGGGCTCGAGGAGCTGAAGCTGACGCTGGTGACGCCGGAGGAGGCTCCCCTCGCGATCTTCGGAAAGGTGGCGAGCGACGCGGTCGGCGACCTGCTCGCCGCGCGGGGGATCGCGGTCGAGGCCGGCTCCCACGTCCGGGAGGGCGAGGGAGGGGAGCTGATCCTGACCCCCGGCGACCGCCGCCTCAACCCGGCCGCGGTGATCGCCCTCCCGGTGATGGAGGGGCCGGCGATCGCGGGCCTCCCGGCCGACGAGCTCGGCTTCATCCCGATCGACGAGCACGCCAGGGTCCGGGGCGTCGAGGACGTCTACGCGGCCGGCGACGGGACCAACTTCCCGGTCAAGCAGGGCGGCCTCGGCACCCAGCAGGCCGATGCCGCCGCCGAGCACATCGCCCACGGGCTCGGCGCCGCGATCGCGGTCGAGCCCTTCCACCCGGTACTCAGGGGGAAGCTCCTCACCGGGGATGAGTCGCTCAGCCTGCGGGCAGACGTCGCGGGCGGCGGGGGCGAGGGCGCGGCTTCGCTTGACTTCCTCTGGTGGCCGCCCCACAAGATCAGCGGGCGGTACCTGGCGGCGTGGCTCTACCACGGCGAGACTCACACCGAGCCGGAGCCACCGCGGCGCTCGCTCGACGTCGAGGTCGCGCTGCCGAAGGAGTGGCACGAGGACCCGATGGCGCTGGACCCCCACCGCTCCCCCCGGATCGACTGATCAGCGGACCGACTCGATGAGCCCGCCAGGTCGGCTCCCCCGGCCCCGTACCCGTCGCCAGGACGACACCCGGGCGCTACCGGCAGCGCCAGCGTCAGGCGTCGTCGCTCTCGGCCAGCCCGACGTAGATATCAGGGCGGCGGGTGCTGAGGAAGGGGAAGAGCTCGAGCCAGTCGTTTCGCTGGTCGAGATCGAGGTCGGCGACCAGGACGGCGGGCTCGGCGCGCGGAGCCTGGACGAGCTTGCGACCGTAGGGATCGGAGATGAAGGAGGAGCCGTAGAAGGTGAGGGGCGGCTCCTCTCCGATCCGGTTGACGGCCACCATGAACACGCCGTTGGCGATCCCGTTGCCCATGATCACCCGTTCCCAGAGCGGCTCGGTGTCGAAGTCGGGATGGTCGGGCTCCGAGCCGATCGCGGTCGGGTAGATGAGCACCTCCGCGCCCTTGAGGCTGTACGCGCGGGCGACCTCGGGAAACCACTGATCCCAGCAGGTGGGGAGGCCCAGCCGCGCCTCGGCGAGGGCCATCACCGGGTAGGGGTCCGGCTCGCTTGGCCCCGGCCGGAAGTAGAGGTCCTCGTGATAGCCGGCGGTGACGGGGATGTGGAGCTTGCGCGTCCGCGCGATCAGCTCGCCGTCGGGTGCGACGACGATCGCGGTGTTGAATCCGAGGCCGTCGTCGCCGTCGGCGCGCTCGTAGAGCGAGGCGTGGACGTGGATGCCGGTCTCCTCCGCCAGGTCCGCGGCGAAGCGGTGCGTCCGCCCCCCGGGCAGCTCCTCCGGCTCCGCCCCGGTCGCCGCCGGCCCGCCGGGGCTGACGGCGAAGTAGCGGCTCAGGGTGAGCTCCTGCAGGCAAACCAGACGGGCGCCCTCTGACGCCGCCATCCGCACCCCCTCGCCGAGTGCCGCCTCGTGCTCGTCGGGGTCGGGGTGCCAGCGGTGCTGGACCGCCGCGATCCTGAACGGTGCACGCTCGGGAGCGCGGGTGCGAGCGGGGGATTCCTTGACCGCCTCCGGTGTGATCAGCCGGATCTCCTCCATCGAAGGCGAGGGTAACGGCCCGGCGCACCGGGCGGCGCCGACCGGGCAGGCGACATAAGGTGACGAGATCGAGACACTCGACTCGACACCCGCCGCCGACGGCTACCGGATGCCGCCCGAGTACGCGCCGCACTCGGGCTGCTGGATGGCGTGGCCCGAGCGCCCGGACAACTGGCGGCAGGGTGCCGGGCCGGCCCAGGAGGCCTTCACCGCGGTGGCGGCGGCGATCGACGGCGGCGAGCCGGTGAGGATGGCCGCCTCCCCCGCCCAGCTCGAGCGCGCTCGCTCGATCCTCCCGGAGTCGATCCGGGTGGTCGAGCTGGAGACCGATGACGCCTGGATGCGCGACATCGGCCCCACCTTCGTGGTCGACGGAGACGGCGAGCGACGGGGAGTCGACTGGCGCTTCAACGCCTGGGGCGGGCTCAAGGGAGGGCTATATCGATCGTGGGACCGGGACGACCGGGCGGCGCAGCGGGTGCTCGAGATCGAGGGGGCCGATCGCTACCGGGCGCCGCTGGTGCTCGAGGGCGGCTCCATCCACGTCGACGGCGAGGGCACCGTGCTCACCACCGAGGAGTGCCTGCTCAACCGCAACCGCAACCCCGAGCTCTCCCGCGAGCAGATCGAGGGGCTGCTTCGCGACTACCTCGGCGCCGAGAAAGTGATCTGGCTCGACCGGGGTCTCTACGAGGACGAGACCGACGGCCACATCGATAACCTCGCCTGCTTCGTCCGGCCCGGCGTCGTCCTCCTCACCTGGACCGATGACGAGTCGGACCCACAGCACGAGATCTCGCGGGACGCGCTCGAGCGCCTCCGGGACGCCACCGACGCGCGGGGCCGGTCCGTCGAGGTCATCCGGATCCCCTCCCCGGGCCCACTGGCGGTAACGGCAGAGGAGGCGAGGGGGGTGCGGCCCGGACCCGGCACGCTGCCGCGCCGAGCCGGGGACAGGCTGGCGGCCTCCTACGTCAACTTCTACCTCGCCAACGGCCGGGTCGTCTATCCCCTGCTCGACGAACGGACCGACGACGGGGCCGCCGAGGTCCTCACCGAGTGCTTCCCCGACCACGAGCTGGTCGGGGTCCCCGCGCGCGAGATCGTGCTCGGCGGCGGCAACATCCACTGCATCACCCAGCAGGTTCCGGCGGTCCTCGCCTAGCCGGGCGCCTGCCCTGCCGGCCACTGCTCCGCTGTAGCCTCGGTGCGCCGGCGCGCCGGCGCACGTGAACGGCTCCAAGGAACCCACAGGATCGTCTCGCGCCGCCCTGGCGCTGGCGGCGGCCCTGGCGCTCGCCGACGCCTCGATCGTCACCCTGGGGCTGCCGTCGATCCTGGTCGAACTCAACGCGACGGTGGTCGGAGTGGCGCTGGTGCTCGGCGTCTACACCGCGGTGATGGCCCTGGCGCTCGGCCCAGCGGCGATCCTCGGGAGGCGGGCCGGGTATGCCCGCCTCGGCCTCGCGGGCCTGACTCTGTTCGCCGCCGCCTCGCTCGCCTGCGGCGCGTCGGGCTCACTCACCCTGCTGCTCGTCCTCCGCGGCGTCCAAGCCCTCGGTGGAGCGGCGGCGCTGATCGCCTCCTTCCATCTGCTCGACGGCGGCAGCGGCCACCCCGGGCGGCGGTTGTGGGTCGCGGCCTCGGTGTTCGGGACGGCGGCGGGCCCCGCCCTCGGCGGCCTCCTCACCCAGGCGTTCGACTGGCGCGCGATCTTCCTCGCCCAGGCGCCAATCGCGGCGGTGGGGGCGCTCGCCTGCCTGTCGATCGTCCGCGCAGAGATGCGGCCGGCGGCCGGGCTGCCCCGGGAGCGCGCCTCGCCGCTGCCGGTCCGCCCGGCAATCGCGCTCGGCCTGCTGTCGGCGGCCCTCACGGCGGTGATCTTCCTCGTAGTGCTGCTGCTGGTCGCCGGATGGAGCGTCGAGCCGCTGGCGGCGGCGCTGGCAGTGAGCACGGTCCCGATCGCCGCGCTTCTCTCCTCGCGGATCGAAGGGCCGGCGGAGACCCGGGCGATCGCCGGCTGCCTCCTCGTCGCGGGCGGGGTCGGCTGCCTGGCGCTGCTGCCGGGGGCGTCTCCGCTGTGGACGATCGTCCCCCAGCTGATGGCCGGCGCGGGGATGGGCCTCTCCCTGCCCGCCCTGTCGGGTGAGCTCCTCCCGGAGCGCACCGGACGCGACTCGGCGCGGCTGCTGACCATCCGCCACGCAGGGATCGCGGCCGCCCTCGCGGTCCTCGCCCCGATCGTCTCCCACAGCCTCGACTCGGCGGTGTTCTCCGCCCAGGAGCAGGGAACGGCGGTGCTTCTCGACGCCCAGCTCGCCCCCGAGCGCAAGATCGAGCTCGCCCCCGAACTGTTCGGCGGCCTCAGCGGCGACGACCCCCGCGGCGAGCTCCAGCGCTCGATCGACGAGGCCCAGTCCGGCGCGAGCGGCGACGAGGCGGCGGCGCTCGGACGGGTAGGCGATCGGCTCGACGAGGTGGTCACGGACGCGGTCCGCTCGGCCTTCCGGGTCGCCTTCATCGTTACCTCGGCGCTGGCGCTGGCGGGGGCGGTGGTGCTGCTCTCGGGGGCGGCCGCAACCCGGCGAGCATCGGCCCGGGCCGCGATCGCCGCCTGCGCGGCGACCTGCGCGGTCGCGATCGGTACCTACGGGGTCTCCTACGCGGCCGAGGGCAGCAGCCACGTCAACCTGGCCGACCCGTGCCGGGCGCGGGACCTTCCGGATACCGGCGGGATCGGGGGGCTCCTCCAGGACATCTCCCTGGCCGCCCTCGACCGCGCGGCCTGCGACTTCGGTTCCTCCCGCGAGGAGCTGCTGCTGGCGCTGTTCGACGACGATATCCGCGACCGGTTCGAGGGCGAGCACGGGGTCGATCCACGCTCGGTCACCGAGCTGGGGCCGGCCCTGTTGGGACTCTGAGCTCCCGCCGGCCAGGAAGCGATATGAATCCCGCCCGCCCACCAACTCACTCACCACTCACCGACACCACCAGGAGGCGACCACAGTGGGAATGCTTGACGGCAAGAGCGCGATCATCACCGGTTCGGCGCGCGGGATCGGACGGGCCACCGCGGAGCTGTTCGCGAGTGAGGGCGCCCGGGTCCTGATCAACGACCTCGACGGCGACGTCGCCGAGGAGGCGGCGCAGCAGATCGACGGAGATACCGTTGTGTTCGCCGGCGACCTCACCCGAGAAGGCATCCCCGACGAGCTCGTGCAGGCGGCGATCGAGGCCTTCGACTCGGTCGACATCCTCGTCAACAACGCCGGCTACACCTGGGACGGGGTCGTCCACCGGATGAGCGACGAGCAGTTCCAGGCGATGCTCGACATCCACACGATCGTCCCCTTCCGGATGATCCGCGCGCTCGCCCCCGCCTGGCGCGGGGCCGCCAAGGCCGAGAGGGCCGAGGGCAGGGAGGTGTTCCGGAAGATCGTCAACGTCACCTCGATCTCGGGGACGATGGGGAACGCCGGACAGGCGAACTACTCTGCCGCGAAGGCCGGGGTCACCGGGCTCACCAAGACGATCGCGAAGGAGTGGGGGCAGTTCAAGATCAACTGCAACGCGGTCGCCTTCGGGTTCGTGGAGACGCGGCTCACCCAGGCAAAGGAAAAGGGCGAGACGATGAAGGCGGCCGGCGACCGTGAGGAGCAGGTCGAGCTCGGGGTCCCGGAGCAGATGCGCCAGATGGCCTCGATGATGATCCCGCTCGGGCGCCCGGCCCAGCCCATCGAGGCGGCCGGCCCGGTGCTCTTCCTCTGCTCGGAGCTCGGGAACTACGTCCACGGCCAGGTGATCAACGTCACCGGGGGCCAGTTCACCGGGATGTACATGTAGGGAACGATCCGGGCGCGCCCCGGCGATGAGGTCGTCTCAACCCGGAGAAGGAGGACGCGTGGCCGTAAAGCTCCACCGCTGTTCGAACACGTGGGTGAAGATCAACGCCCACCCATGCTGGAAGGTGCAGAAGGCCCTGGACGAGAACGGGGTCGACTACGAGATCGTCAAGCACCCCGCCTTTCCGCGCGGGAGGCGCACGGAGCTGGAGAAGGCCACCGGCCAGAACCTGCTACCCGTGATCGAGCTCGAGGACGGCCGCATGATCCGCGAGGAATCGAAGGACCTGGTGGCGAAGATCGAGGCCGGCGAGTTCTCCGAGCGCTCCTAGAAGGCGAGCTCGCGGGCGGCGGCGGCGATCGCCGCTGGGTCGCCGGCCTCGCGGACGGCGCTCAGGCCCAGCGCCTCGACCTGGCCGGGGTCGAGCTCGCAGCGGCCGGCGATCGCGCAGCAGCGAACCTCGGCCTCGCGGCAGCGCCGGGCTACCGCCTCGACGAGCTTTCCCTCCAGCGAGCCGCCGTCGAGGCGCCCCTCGCCGGTCACCACCAGCGCTCGCCGCGCCAGCCGCGCCTCGAATCCCAGCTGGTCGAGGACCCAGTCGGCGCCCGGGACGACCTCCGCCCCCAGCTCGGCCCACAGCCCGCCGGCGAGGCCGCCGGCAGCGCCGGTGAAGGGGACACCCCGCGGGTCACGCGGCGCCGAGCGGGCCAGCTCCTCGAGCCGGCGCTCGAGCCGCGCGATCGTGGCGGGGTCGGCCCCCTTCTGGGGTCCGAACAGGGAGGGGGCCCGCTCGAACGGCACCCGCACATCGCAGAGCACCACCAGCCGCGGCCGGGCGCCAGCCTCGCGGAGCGCCTCGACCGCGCCGGCGCCGCCGTCGGTGCTCGCCACGCCCCCGGCCGCGACCAGCACCTCCTCGGCCCCGGCC
>JBKPIY010000015.1:0-21328 GCA_046730475.1 Actinomycetota bacterium | reverse complement strand
GGGAAGACGACCCTGATCTATCACATCATCGCCGAGGCCCAGGCGCGCGGCGGGGTCTGCGCCTTCGTCGACGCCGAGCACGCGATCGACCCGATCTACGCGAAGCGGATCGGGGTCGACATCGACGAGCTCCTCGTCTCCCAGCCCGACTACGGCGAGCAGGCGCTCGAGATCGTCGATGTCCTGGTGCGCTCGGGGGCGGTCGACGTGGTCGCGATCGACTCCGTCGCCGCCCTCACCCCGCGGGTCGAGCTCGAGGGGCAGATGGGGGAGACCCAGGTCGGCCTCCAGGCCCGCCTGATGTCCCAGGCGCTGCGCAAGCTCGCCGGCAACCTCAACCGCGCGAAGACCATCTGCCTGTTCACCAACCAGATCCGGGAGAAGATCGGGGTGATGTTCGGCTGCCTCCATTACGACGCGCGCGTCGTGCTCGCCGACGGAAGCACCGAGAAGATCGGCAAGATCGTGAACGAGCGGCTGCCGGTCGAGGTTATGTCGATGGATCCAGAAACCGGTCAGATCTCGCCCAAGCGGATCGTCGAGCACTACAACAACGGCAAAACCGATGAATGGCTTCAGTTCGAGGTTGCGGTTGGCGGTGGCTCGGGGAAGCGGAAGTTCGCCTGCACGCCGAACCACATGATCTTCACACCGGATGGGGAGAAGCCCGCGGCGGACATCGAGGAGGGGGCCGAGGTCCTGACCGCCGTCAACCACTACGACCTTCGCGAGGATCAGATGAAGCTGATCCTGGGCGGCCTCCTCGGAGACGGGTCACTTCGGTACGCCTCGGACTACAACGCTTCCTTCCGGGTGGGGCATGGAGAGGAGCAGAGCGCGTACTGCGAGTGGAAGCACGAGATGCTCGCGCCGTTCGCGAACAAGATCGGGGCGACCGGGAAGGGCATCGGCTTCGACACGATTCCGATGCATCAGCTCGGATGGCTGCACGAGGCCGTGTACGCGAAGGCGGGTGGAAGGACAGTCAGCGACGAGCTGATCGAGCAGCTCGACGAGCGCGCGGTGGCCGCTTGGTACGGCGATGACGGCTCGTTCTCAGGCCATTACGAGCGCTGGGGGCACGGCAAAGCGGTGATCTACAACAAGTCGCTCAGCCGCGAGGACAAGGAGCGGTTGGCGTCGAGGCTCGAAGAGCTCGGCATGGGTCGTCCCACGGTTCGTGAGCGGGAGCTGATGTTCAGCGGCGAGCGGACCAGGCAATTCCAGGAGAAGATCGCGCCGTACGTTCATCCTTCGCTCGAGTACAAGCTCCACCCCGATTTCAGGGGTCGCTTCGAGTGGCATCCGGAGACCGGCGATGGGCACCTGAACGGGACGCGGCTCAAATCACGGACGAGCCTGCGCGGCGTCCCGATGAAGGTGCTGCGCAAGTACCGCAAGCCGCCGACGCCGAGGAAGCGGGATCGCTTCGACCTTCAGATCGAGGAGAACCACACCTACCTCGTCGACCACGTCGTAGTCCACAACTCGCCGGAGACCCAGCCGGGCGGGCGGGCGCTGAAGTTCTATTCGTCGCAGCGGCTCGACATTCGGCGGATCGAGACGCTGAAGGAGGGGACCGAGGCGGTCGGGAACCGGGTCCGGGTGAAGGTGGTGAAGAACAAGGTCGCGCCGCCCTTCAAGCAGGCGGAGTTCGACATCGAGTACGGGGCCGGGGTGTCAAGGGAGGGGTGCATCCTCGACCTCGCCCTCGAGCACGACCTGGTCCAGAAGTCGGGCTCCTTCTTCTCCTACGGCGACGTCCGGCTCGGCCAGGGGCGAAACAACACCAAGGAGCACCTGCGCGAGAATCCCGGGCTCGCCGCGGAGCTGGAGACGAAGATCCACGAGAAGCTCGGGATCGAAGCTCCCGCGCCGACCGTGCGGGCGAAGCCGGTCGAGGCCGGACCGGACGCAGCGGCGGCCGGAGGAGACGAAGCCAAGTCCGGCCCTCGGGCGGTGACGGAGGCCGGGGCGCCCGCCGCGGGCGCGGAGGCCGGCGAGGCGGAGCCGGAGGGCGAGGCGAAGCGCCCGGCGCCCCGCAAGCCGCAGAAGAAGGCTGCCTGACGAGGCCCGACAGAGGCGCGAGGGCGCCTTCGAGCTCGCGCTCGAGGCCCTCGCCCGGAAGGAGCGCACCCGGGCCGAGCTCGAGGGATGGCTGCGCGAGCGGGGGGTGGGGGAGGAGGAGCTCGCCGAGGCGATCGGCCGGCTGACCGCCGACGGGGCGATCGACGACCAGCGCTTCGCCCGCCGATACGCCGAGGACAAGCGCGCCCTCGCCGGCTGGGGATCGGAGCGAATCAGGGGGGCGCTCGCACAGCGCGGCCTCGATCAGGCCCAGATCGAGGCGGCGGTGGCCGCGGAGGGCGAGCCCGACCAGGTGCTGAGGGCGACCGAGCTCCTCGATCGCCGGGCGGCGCCGGTGGGGACCGAGGCCGATCGGGCGCGGGCCCTGTCGCTGCTCGCCCGGCGGGGCTACCCGCTCGAGGTCGCCTACGAAGCTGTCCGCGTGCGCGAGCGGCGGGCGGCGTGAGGGAGCCGGCCGCCGCCGCCCGGGCCGGGCCGGGGGGTAGGATCAGCGCCGGTGAGCGACCAGACCGCCTTCTACGTGCTCGCGATCTGCCTGGTGCTGGTTGGCGTCGCGATCATGGCCACCGGCCTGCGCCGTCCTTCCTTTCCGCCGAAGCCGGCCCTCGCCGGGATCCTCATCGTGTTCGCGCTTCTGGTGGGGGCGACGATGACCTTCGCGGTCAAGAACGCCCAGACGGAAGAGAGCAACCGCAACGAGGAGCTCGCCGCGTCCGCACAGGAGGCGCGGACCGCCCAGGGCCCCTCCGCCGGGCCTGCGACAACGCTCGACGTCACCTCGCCTGCGAGCGGCGCCACCGAGTTCAATCCGAAGGGCCTCCAGGCGAAGGCCGGGAACGTGACGATCTCATACGACAACCCGTCACCGGTCAGCCACAGCATCGCCCTCGAGGACGTGAACGGCACTCAGCTGGTGGCGAGCCATACGATCGCCAACGGCACGGTCCGGATCACGAGGCAGCTCGCCCCCGGTCAGTACACCTTCTACTGCACCGTCCCCGGGCACCGCCAGGCGGGGATGGAGGGGACCCTGACCGTCGCCGGGTCTCAGAAGTAGCCGCCGTATAGGCGCGATCGAGCGGTGCTATACAGCACCCCGGATGATCGCCGATTCGGCTTCCGCAGAGCTCCGCAGACGCCACCAGGAGTTCGAGCGTGTCCGCGCGCGAGTGTGGCTGGAACGGGTCCGGGTGGGCCTCGAGTACAGGCGGGCGATGCGCCGGATCGACGAGGGGGTGGCGCGAGCCCGGCTGGAGCGGGACCGGGGCGTCCGCGAGGCGGTCGCCGCGGGGGCCAGCTACCGCGAGGTCGCGAGGGCGCTGGGGCTCTCCCACAGCCGCATCCAGCAGATCGTCAACGAGGGCCGCGAGCCGGGGGATGGCGCGGCCGCTCGAACGCCCCAGCCCGCGCGCTAGCCTCAGGGACCGATGGACGCGAAGCGCTTCCACGTCACCACCTTCGGGTGCCAGATGAACGAGCACGACTCCGAGCGGATGCGCGGGATGCTGGAGTCCCTCGGCTACGAGGAGGCCACCGAGCGCTCCGAGGCCGACCTGATCCTCTTCAACACCTGCTCGATCCGCGAGTCCGCCGACAACCGCTTCATCGCCCACCTGGGGGAGGCGAAGCGGCTCAAGGGCGAGGACCCCGAGCGGGTGGTCGGGGTCGGCGGCTGCTGGGCGCAGTCGGTCAAGGACGAGGTGTTCGAGCGCTTCCCATTCGTGGACGTCGCCTTCGGACCCGGCCAGATCCACCGCCTGGCCGAGTTCCTCACCTCGGACTCGCTCACCGCCCAGGGCTACTTCGAGTTCGAGGACCTCTCCGGACATCTCCCCGCCAAACGCGAGCGCGAGTTCCAGGGGTGGGTCCAGATCTCCCAGGGCTGCAACTGCGCCTGCGCCTACTGCATCGTTCCCTCGACCCGGGGCCGCGAGGTGAGCCGCGACCCCGACGAGCTGGCGGCGGAGGTCGAGGGGCTCGCCGCCGAGGGGGTCCGTGAGGTGACCCTGCTCGGCCAGAACGTGAACAGCTACGGGCGCGATCTCGGCGAGCGTCGGATCAGCTTCGCCGAGCTGCTCGCGAGGGTGGACGCGGTCGAGGGGATCGACCGGATCCGCTACACCAGCCCCCACCCGAAGGACATGCGCGAGGACGTGATTCGCGCTCACGCCGGGCTGCCGGCGCTCTGCGAGCACATCCACCTCCCGCTGCAGTCGGGGTCGAGCCCGGTGCTGAAGCGGATGCGGCGCACCTACAACCGCGAGCGCTATCTAGACCGGGTGGCGCTGATCCGCGAGCACGTGCCCGACTGCGCCCTCACCACCGACATCATCGTCGGGTTCCCGGGGGAGACCGAGGAGGACTTCGAGCGCACCCTCACGGTGGTCGACGAGGTCGGCTACGACGGCGCCTTCACCTTCATCTTCTCTCCCCGCCGGGGGACCGAGGCGGCGGAGCTCGCGGACCAGGTCCCCCACCGGGTGAAGCGGGAGCGGATGGAGCGCCTGGTCGGGCTGGTCCAGCGCCGCGCCCGCGAGCGCGCCGAGCGGTTCGTCGGCCGGACGATGGAGGTCCTGGTCGAGGGGCCGAGCCGGAACGACCCCACCCGCCTGCGCGGCCGCATCCGCCACAACAAGACGGTCAATTTCGACGGCACCGCGTCCCCCGGCGAGCTGGTCCAGGTCGAGATCACCGGTGCCACCTCCACCACCCTGGCGGGCGAGGAGCGCCTCCTCAGCCGCGCCGCTTGAGCGGATCGAGCGCTCGCCCGCGTCGCCGCACCGGCCGTGAACCTGCTCGCGATCTTCGGTCCGACCGCGGCCGGCAAGACCGCGGTCGCGATCGCGGTCGCCGAGCGCTTGCGAGCGCGCGGCGAGAACCCAGCAGCGGTCAACTGCGACTCGATCCAGGTCTATCGCGGGGTCGAGACCCTGAGCGGGGCCGCGAGCGAGGACGAGCGCGCCCGGCTCGAGCACCGCCTGCTCTCCTTCGTCGATCCGGCGGAGGAGTTCAGCGCCGGCCGCTACGCCGACCTCGCCCACGCGGAGATCGACCGCCTGGTCGGGCAGGGACGGAGACCGATCGTCGTCGGCGGCACCGGGCTGTATCTGCGGGCGGCGCTGTCGGAGCTCGACCTGCGCCCGCCGGTGGAGCCGGCGCTCCGGGAGGCGGTCGAGCGCGAGGTCGCCGAGCGCGGCCCGGTGGCGCTCCACGCCGAGCTCGATCCGGATCTGGCGGCGGCCGTGAGCCCGGCCGATCGCAAGCGCATCGCCCGCCTCACCGAGCTCGAGCGCGCCGGGATCGAGGCAGCAAGCGGTAGCGAGCCGCTCTGGACCGCGCGCCTGCGGCGCCCGGGGATGCTCGTCGGCCTCACCGTCGATCGCGCGGAGCTTGCCCGGCGGATCGACCAGCGGGTGGAGGCGATGGCCGCCGCGGGGGCCGGCGAGGAGGCGCGGCGGGCGGCCCGCGCGGGCGCTTCCCGAACCGCCCGCGCCGCGCTCGGCTTCGACGAGTTCATCTCCGGCGACCTCGACTCGGTCAAGGCCGCCCACCGCGCCTACGCGCGCCGCCAGCTCACCTGGATGCGGCGGATGGCAGGGGTGACCCTGATCGATCGCACGAATCGCAACGACGGCGAGGTCGCGGCGGAAATAGTCTCGAAGCTGTGACGCGGGGAGCGCTCAGGTGAAGTTCGAGAAGTGGCAGGCGCTGGGCAACGACTACCTGATCATCGAGGCGGCGGCCCTGCCCTGGGAGCTGACCGAGGGGCGGGTGAAGCGGCTGTGCGACCCGCATTTCGGCGTCGGTTCCGACGGGGTGTTGCTGCTCGTGCCGGTCGCGGATCCCGCCTACGTCGCCGAGCTGCGGATCTTCAACCCGGACGGCTCGGAGGCGGAGCTGTCGGGGAACGGTGCGCGCGAGGCCGTCCTCTACCTGCGACGGTCGGGCTGGACGGACGAGGATCGCTTCGCGATCCTGACGAAGGCCGGGCCGATCACGCCGGAGATCGTCTCCGAGCGTGAGTGCACGCTGGCGATGGGTCGCGCCGCCACCGCCTCGGCCGACTACCCCGGCGGCCCGGCCGACGGGCGCGGCGAGATCGAGGCCGGCGGGCGGAGGTGGCGGTTCCGGCACGTCGCGATCGGGAACCCGCAGTGCGCGATCGAGGTGGGCGAGGACCTCGAACGCCTCGACCTGGCTGCGATCGGGCCGGAGATCGAGCGGGCGGACGCCTTCCCGAACCGCACCAACGTCTCCTTCTACCGTCCCCTCGAGGGCGACGACGCCGTCGGCACCCGGCTCCGCGTCCGGATCTTCGAGCGCGGGGTGGGGGAGACGCTCTCCTCGGGGACGGGTGCGACGGGCGCGGCGGTGGCCGCCGTCCTCGACGGCGGCGAGAGCCCCATCACCGTCGTCCTCGACGGCGGCGAGCTCGTGGTCGAGGTCACCAACGAGCTGGATGTCCGCCTCACCGGCTGGGCGGAGCGGCTCTACGCGGGCGAGCTGGCGCCTGAGCTGCTGCGCTCCCTCGAGGGCGAGCGCTAGGGCGATCGCCGCCGACCGGGCGGCTACCCCTCGCCGCGATCAGGGACCGGCCGGCGGCCCAGTAGCCTCCTCGCTCGCAATGGCCCTGACCGACCCGTCCAAGCGCCTCGAGGCGATCCCGCCCTACATGTTCGCCGAGCTCGAACGGAAGATCGAGGCGAAGCGCGACGCCGGGATCCACGTGATCAGCCTCGGGATAGGCGATCCCGACACGCCGACCTACCGCTACGTCGTCGAGGCGATGCGCGAGGCGGTCGGCGACCCGGGCACCCACAAGTACCCGAGCAACCGCGGTCGCCCCGAGTTCCGCCAGGCGTTCGCCGACTTCTACCTGCGGCGCTTCGGGGTCGAGATCGACCCGGTGAGCGAGGTGATCCCCGCGATCGGCGCCAAGGAGTGCATCTACAACCTCTGCTTCGCCTTCCTGGACCCCGGTGACGTCGCCCTCGCCTCCGACCCTGGATATCCCGTCTACACGGGCGGCCCCATCCTCGCCGGCGCCGACGCGTTCCTGCTCCCGCTTCGCCCCGAGCACGACTTCGCCCCCGACCTCGACGCGATTCCCGCCGACAGGCTCGCCGCCGCCCGGCTCCTGTTCATCAACTATCCCAACAACCCGACGGGGGCGATCGTGCCCGAGGGGCTGTTCGACCGCGTGGTGGAGCTCGCCCGCGAGCACGAGATCCTCGTCGTTCACGACAACGCATATTCGGAGACGACCTTCGACGACTACGTCGCGCCCAGCTTCCTCGCCACCCCTGGGGCAAAGGACATCGGCGTCGAGGTCTTCTCGCTGTCGAAGGGCTTCAACATGACCGGCTGGCGCTGCGCCGCGATCCTCGGCAACGCGGAGGCGGTGAAGACCTACTGGCGACTGAAGACCAACGTCGACTCGGGGATGTTCGAGGCAGTGCAGCTGGCCGGGGCGGCGGCGCTCCGAGGCCCCCGCTCCGAGGTCGAGGAGATGTGCTCGATCTACCAGCGACGGCGCGATCTGGTGATCGACACCCTGCGGACGATCGGCGTCGAGGTCGACCCGCCGAAGGGGACGATCTACGTCTGGGCCCCCGTCCCCGAGGGCGAGACCTCGACCTCGTTTGCCGAGAAGGTCCTCGAGGAGGCTGGGGTCGCGGTCTCGCCCGGCTCGATGTACGGCCCGAGCGGCGAGGGCTTCTTCCGGATCTCGATCACCACGCCCGACGAGCTACTGGCCGAAGCGCTCGAACGGCTCCGGGCTCATCTGAGCTAGAGCAGGCGAGCGGCGGCCGCTCCCGGCACGGCTCCTAAGATGGGTGAGATGCAACGCAACCGAAACGGCCGCGCAACCGGTAGCGACGACGCCAACGGGGCGGCCGGGGTCGTCAACCCGAGGGCCAGGCAGCGGGCGATGGCCGTCGGCGTCTTCGGGGAGCTTCGCGAGGGCGACGATCCCCTCGCCGAGCTCAAGGAGCTTCTCCGGACCGCCGGGGTGGCGACGGCGGGTGAGCTGATCCAGCGCCGCGATCGTCCGGACCCCGACCGCTACCTGGGCCGCGGCAAGATCGCCGAGCTCAAGCGCGAGATCGAGGCCGGCGACGCCAACGTGGTCGCCTGCGACGACGAACTGGCGCCGCGGCAGGAGCGGAACCTAGAGAAGGAGCTGGAGGTGCCCGTGATCGACCGCACCGCGGTGATCCTCGACATCTTCGCCGACCACGCCCACAGCGCCGAGGGCAAGCTCCAGGTCGAGCTCGCCCAGCTCGAGTACAACCTCGCCCGGATGCGCGGATTGTGGACGCACCTGGAGCGGCTCGGAGCCGGGAGGATCGACGGCGGGATCGGGACCCGGGGGCCCGGCGAGTCCCAGATCGAGACCGACCGCCGCCTCGCGCGCGACCGGATTACCGCCCTGAAGCGGAGGCTCGAGCGGCTCGAGCGGACCCGCGGGGTGATGCGGGCCCGCCGCGAGCGCGCGGCCCTCCCCGCGATCGCCCTCGCCGGCTACACCAACGCGGGCAAGTCGACCCTCCTGAACGCCCTCACCGGGGCCGGGGTGGGGGTGGGGGAGCGCCTCTTCCACACCCTCGATCCCACCACTCGCGCCTACGAGCATGACGGGCGCCGTTACCTGCTCACCGATACCGTCGGGTTCATCCGCAAGCTCCCCCACGAGCTGGTCGATGCGTTCAAGGCGACCCTCGAGGAAACGGTGCTCGCGGACATGATCGTCCACGTCGTCGACGGCTCCGAGCCCGAGGCGATGCGGGCCGGGTCGATCGCCGCGGTCGACTCCGTCCTGGAGGAGATCGGGGCCGGGGCGAAGCCGCGACTGGTGGCGATGAACAAGATCGACCTGCTGGCCGCTCAGGACCGCGACGAGCTTCGGCTGCGCCACCCCGAGGCAGTGCCGGCGTCGGCGGAGAGCGGGGAGGGATTGGGCGACCTCCGGGACCGGATCGCCGGTCTGATCCGGAAGCAGCTCACTGAGGTCGAGTTGCTCGTACCCTACGAGTCCGGTGACCGGCTATCTCAGCTACACCAGGTCGCTGGCGACCTCGTGCGCGAGGATCGCGAGGACGGCGTTCTCGTTCGGGCGCAGCTTCCTGCCGGGGTCGCGGAGCGATTCTCGGACCTCGCCGTCAACGGATCCCCTCGCGGCCGAGCCCGCGCGGGGCGCCCCTGAGAGCGCGGGTCACCGCTCACCCGAGCCCTCTAACGCTGTCGCCGCCGTCCAGGGCGAGAACGGCGCCGGCACCGCCCTGAGGACGGAGGCGACCGACGTGCGGTCTACCGTTGCCCCGCCGGTGAAGGAGTTGCGCTTCATCCGTCTGACCGAGGCCGCCACCTTGCCCGCCCGGGCACACGACAACGACGCCGGGCTCGACCTGTTCGCCGCCGAGGGGGCCAGGATCGGTCCCGGCGAGCGGATCAGTGTCGGGACCGGACTCGCGGTGGCGATCCCAGAGGGCCTCGCCGGGCTCGTCCTGCCGCGCTCGGGGCTCGCGCTCGAGCACGGCATCGCGCTGGTCAACTCGCCAGGGCTGATCGACCCGGGCTATCGCGGCGAGGTCCGCGTCCTGCTCCTCAACACCGACACCGAGGCCCAATTCCGGGTCGCGCCCGGCGATCGGATCGCCCAGCTGCTGCTGGTCCCGATCACCACCGTCACTCCCTTCGAAGCCGACGCCCTCGATACCACCGTCCGGGGCACCGCCGGCTTCGGCTCGACGGGGTAGAGACCGGACCGAGGCTCGGCGAGCTCACGGCGGCGCCGGGAGCGTCAATCGCGCGAACACGGCTCGATGGTCGCTGCCCGGCAGGTCGTGAACCGAGACGTCGTCACCGAACCGCCGCCTCGGCGACGGCCGCGATCACGGCGTAGCGCGTGAACGCGATCACCGGCGTGAACGGATAACCGCGCTCGAGTCCGAACACCCTGACGACGATCCAGATCAGCGCCGCGGCGCCAACGCCCAGCAAAAGCCCGTGACTATCCGGTCAACCTCCGCTTTCGAGATCATCGATGGCCGGGCCCGGCCGGGGCGCGGTGCCCTCAGTGAGGACGGCTAGCGGAAGGAGACCTGCGGGGCCTCGCGCTCGGCGGCGTCCCCGATCTCGAAGAAGGGCCTGGCCGTGAAGCCGCCCTGGCTGGCGATGATCGAGCCGGGGAACTGCTGGATCCGGGTGTTGTAGGACTGGACGTTCGAGTTGTAGATCCGGCGGGCGGCCTGGATCTCGTCTTCGAGCTCGGAGAGCTGGCTCTGGAGCTGTTGGAAGTTCTCGGTCGCCCGCAGCTCGGGGTACTGCTCGGCGACCACCCGGAGGCCGCCGAGGGCGGTCTGGAGCTTGGTCTCGGCCCTGCTCACGTCCTCGACCCCGGTTGCCGCCATCGCCTCGTTCCGGGCCTTGGTGACGTTCTCGAACGTCTCCCTCTCGTGGGAGGCGTAGCCCTTCACCGACTCGACCAGGTTCGGGATCAGGTCGTGCCGGCGCTTGAGCTGGACGTCGATCCCGCTCCACGCCTCGTCGCAGCGGTTGCGCGCCGCGATGATCCCGTTGCGGGCGAGGACGTACACCAGCGCCACGATCGCGATCAGGGCGACGACGATGATCAGAGCGATGACCATGACCCTGATCCTATTCGATCGGGGCGGTCCGCCGGCGATTCGGGTCAGCGGTGCTCGGCGGCGCGGCGGGCGGACTGATGGGCGGCCCGCTCGAGCTCGTCGTCGAGCGGCGCCAGCTCCGGTGGTGAGCCCGTCCGCCGCTGCAGCGCCGTTGCGATCAGTCGGTCGGCAAACCACGCGTTCTTGGGAAGCAGGGGGCCGTGCAGGTAGGTGCCGATCATGTTCGCCCGCCTGACACCCTCGAGGCGATCCCTGCCGTTGTTCCCGAACCCGTGCAGGACCCGGCCGAGGGGCTCGGCGCCGGCGCCCAGGTAGGTGCGCCCGCCGTGATTCTCGAACCCCGCCAGGATCCGGGGGCCCTCGCCGAGGTCGACCTCGACCTCGACGTTCCCGATCAGACGTGAGCCGGGCTCGCGGACGGTCTCCAGGTCGGCGATCCCGAGGCCCGGCACCGACCGCTCGCCAAGCGCGTAGCGGTGGCCGAGGAGCTGGTAGCCGCCGCAGACGGCGAGCAGGGAGGCGCCGTCCTCGACCGCGCCGGCGATCGCCTCGCGCTTGGTGCGAATCATGTCCTCGGCGACGATCAGCTGGTCGCGGTCCTGGCCGCCGCCGATGTAGATCAGGTCGTGCTCGGCGGGGTCGAAGCCCTCGCCGGGCCCGGAAGCGGCGTAGGAGAAGGCGATCCCGCGCCACTCGCAGCGATGGCGCAGGAAGAGGATGTTCCCCCGGTCGGCGTAGATGTTCATCTGCTCGGGATAGAGCGCGAGCAGGCGGAGCTCGGCCGCGGCGGCGCTCATCGCCTCTCCAGCACCAGGAGGATGGAGTCCGCCTCGCCTGGGCCGTTGTCGATCGTCCGCCGCTCCGCCGCCGCCAGGCCCACCTCGGCGCCGACCGCCTCGACCTCCTCGGCCGAGAATCGGAAGAGGACGTCGTCGTGGACCTCGCGGTCGAGCTCGCCGTGCGGCCCCACGCGCTGGCGGATCCGCCGCACCGTGATCGTGTCCGCCGAGAGCTGCACCCAGAGGGGCTCGCTCGAAAACAGCCACTCGTCCACCTCGCGCATATCGGGGACCGGCGGCGCCCCCGACGTTCCCAGGTCGGCGAGCTCGGCCTCGTCGATCAGCACCAGCGCGAGCCGGCCGCCCGGCTGGAGCGCGGGGGCGACGGCCGCGAGCAGCTGCCGTCGCCCCGGCTCGTCGAGCTCGTGGAGGACGTGCATCGGAGCGATAGCCAGCGGGAGCGGAGGGAGGCGCTCAGAGCCGAGGGCGAGCGCGTCGATCGCCAGCACCCGCACTGGCAGCTCCTCCTCGGCGGCGCGGTCGGCGATCTCGCTCGCGAGCTCGGGCTCGCGTTCCACCGCGATCACCTCGAGACCGCGCCGCGCCAGATGAAGGGCCACGCGCCCGCTGCCCGCGCCGATCTCGAGCACCGGTCCACCGCCGGCGTCGGCGAGCTCGTCCCAGACCGCGAGGTCGGCGCCGTAGGAGCCGAACTCCACCCACTGCCAGAGGGCGGCTCCCGACGGCAACGCCTCGGCGCCGCGAAAACGCGGTTCACTGCCAGTACTCACCGGCGAGCCCCCGGTCGGCGAGCAGGGCGCGAAGCTCGAGCAGCGCGGTGTAGGTGGGTAGGGCGAAGAGGCGGCCGGCGGCGGCCTCCACGGCGCGGTCCAGGGACTCGCGGATCGGGGGGCGCACGGTGATCGCCTCGGTCGGCCAGCCGGCGTACTTCAGCCTCAGCGCCATCTCCGGGGCGCGGGTACCGGCGCAGACGACGCTTCTCACCGCGGCGGCGAGCAGCTCGAAGTCGGCGTCCCACACCCAGGAGACGTCGCGACCGTCGGCAATCCGGTCGTTGAGCGCGATCCAGAGGTCGACCGGCTCGCCGGCGGCCTCCAGCGAGAGGGTGCGGAGGACCTCGTTAGCGCCGGCTGGATTCTTGATCAGGAGGATCGAGACCGGCTTGCCCTCGACCTCGATCGTCTCCACCCGACCGAACGGGGCTCGCATCGCGGCGAGACCCGCGCCCACCCGCTCGAGCGAGACGCCGGAGCGAAGGCCGGCGGCGATCGCGGCGAGGGCGTTGTAGACGTTGTACAGGCCCGGCAGCGGGAGCTCGAGCTCGAGCTCGCCCTCCGGGGTGCGGGCGCGGATGCGAGACCCGGACATTCCGCGGAGCTCGACCTCGGTGGCGGCGACGTCGGGCGCGGGGCGATCGGCGCCGCAATTGGGGCAGCGGTAGTGGCCGAGGTGGCCGACGAAGGCGCGCTCGTAGGCGTACGGGGCTCCGCAGCGGCGGCAGTGCTTGGCGTCGAAAGCGTGCTGGAGCTCGGTCAGCGCCTGGGTCGGGTCCTCGATCCCGAAGTAGATGACGCCGGGGCGGCGGCGGAGCTCGCGGTCGCGGCCGAGGTCGGCGATCAAGGGATCGTCGGCGCAGAGGACGAATCCGCAGGATCCGGTCAGCGACTCGACCAGCTCGGCCCACTGATCGGCGAGGCGCTCGAGCTCGCCATAGCGGTCGAGCTGGTCGCGAAACAGGTTTCCCAGCACGAGCAACCGCGGGTGAAGCTCGGGGGCGACCCGCGGCAGCCAGGCCTCGTCGAGCTCGAACAGGCCCTCGCTTCCGCGCTGCTCGAGCAGCGCCGTTGCCACCCCCCAGTGCATGTTCGATCCGGCCCGGTTGTGAACCGGCTGGCGGCCGGCGACCCTGAGGATCGCGGCGATCATCCCAGCGGTCGTGGTCTTCCCGTTCGTCGAGCTGACCACGATCGAGCCGCCGATCAGCGACCCGGACAGGCGGGAGATCGCGTCCGGCGCCATCCGGACGAGGAGCCTTCCCGGCAGGGTGGTGCCGCCGCCGCGGCCGCTCAACCGGCTGAGCCCGCCGGCGGCATGGGCGATTGCCCGCTTGGCGCCGAACAAGGCGCCGGGCCGCTGGCTCGCCGCGCCGTCGCTGCCGGGCTGGGCGCTCATCGCGACGGGGAAGGCGGGGCGATCACCTGGAGGGCCCTCTTTAGCACCCGGATGTCGGCGGGAAGGTCGGTGAGGTGCTCACCATCCGCGTAGACGGCGAACGGTCGGTCGGCGCTCACCTCGACGCGGGAGGCGCGCCGGACGCTGACCTCGTCGTTGTGGACGTGGGTCCCCCGGAACACCTTCGGCAGGTTAGTCAGGAAGTGGATCTTTCCCGCCCGGCCGGTGATCACCACGTCGAAGTGGCCGTCGTCGAGCTCGGCATCGGGGGCGATGAACATCCCGCCCCCGTACGCCTTGCTGTTCGCGACCGCCACGGAGTAGCCCTCGCTTTCGATGCGCTCCTCGCCGTCGAGCACGACCGTGAAGGTCGCGTGGCGCCAGGCGATCAGGGCGCGAAGGGCGGCGTAGGCGTAGACGAGATTGCCGCGGATGACCCGGGTGCGGTTCGCGATTCCGTTCGCCTCAGAGTCGAACCCGACCGAGGCGATGCACAGGAAGCGCTTCCCATTCACCTCGCCGACGTCGATCGCCCGTGCCTCCCCGTCGGCGAGGACCGCCACCGCTCCGCGCGGATCATCGGGGATCGCGAGCACCCGGGCGAGGTCGTTGCCACGCCCCCCGGGGATGATCCCGAGCGGGGTGTCGGAGCCCGCGAGGGCGCCACCGACCTGCCCGATCAGCCCGTCCCCGCTGAGCACGACCGGGACCTCTCCGGCCTCGGCGGCCAGCAGCCCTTCCTCGACGCCGTGCTCGAGGCTGCGGCTGATCACGGTGCGAAAGACGAGACGGTTCCGCTCGAGCTCCTTCTCCACCTCGGCCAGGAGCGACTCTCCTCGCCCGCGTCCCGAGGCGGGGTTGACGATCAGCGCGTGCGGTCTCTCGCTCGCCACGCAGGGACCCTAGGCGCGCAGGACCGCGTAGGTGCCGCCGGAGCCGGCCTCGCCCGCTTCGACCACCCTCAGGCCCCGGCGCCCGAAGCCATGCACGAGTACCTTCGGAGGGGTATAGAAGGGGGTGCGGGGGCCCCAGCTGGCGGCGATCACCGCCCAGCCGCCGGGGCGGAGCACGCGCGCGGTCTCCGCGTAGAACGGCGGCAGGTTGAGCTGGGCGACGAGGTCGAATGAGTCGTCCTCGAACGGGAGGGCCGCGGCGTCGGCGACGCGGAAGGCGACCCGTCCCTCGGGATCGAGACCGACTCGCGCCCGCGCCCGGCGGATCATCTCCTCGGAGAGGTCTACCCCCCGGACCCTGGCCCGGGGGAACTCCCGGGCGATCAGGAGCGCGCTCGCGCCGGTACCGGTGCCGAGATCGAGCGCCCGCTCGGGCGGGGGGTGGACGTGAACGAGGGCGGCCGCCAGCGCGGTGAGGTGCTCGACCGATCCCGCTCCGGTTCGCGCGTCCCAGTCCGCGGCGGCGGCGTCGAAGAAGCGGCGGACCGGACCTC
This sequence comes from Actinomycetota bacterium, assembly GCA_046730475.1. Lineage (GTDB taxonomy): Bacteria > Actinomycetota > Thermoleophilia > Solirubrobacterales > 70-9 > JBKPIY01. The sequence goes on along the minus strand of JBKPIY010000015.1, from coordinate 6,170 downwards.
GCAGAAGCGGCCACGTCGCCGGGGCCCGGGCCACGGCGGCGTTGAGCGCGCGCCCGATCGCGAACCGGGTGGCCGAGGTGTTGCCGACTCTCGGGGACACCGTCTGATCTTCCCAGCCTGCACCTCCCCCGACTCCCGCCGCCCCGTGCGGGTCAGCGATTCACCCGGCGGCGGGCCCCCCATGGGGGTAGGGTGGCCGCCCTTGGGATCGAGGCTCACAGCTCTGCTCACGACCACCGCCGTGCTCGCCCTGGTGGGATGCGGGGGAGGGGGCGGAGGGGGCGCCCGGGTCGCGCTTGTGGCAGGCTGCCGGCCGGTCGAGGCGCCGGCCCCCAAGCAGGTCGATCTCCCGCGCCCGCCTGCCCGTGAGCGCCTCACCGGTCCGGCGACGGCGGTGATCGCCACGAGCTGCGGGTCCTTCGAGATCGCGCTCGACACCGCCCGTGCCCCGAGGACGACGTCGTCGTTCGCCTACCTTGCTCGCCACGGGGTGTACGACGAAACGCGCATCCACCGGATCAGCCACACGTATATCCAGGGCGGGGACCCGCTCGGCAACGGGACCGGCGGGCCGGGCTACTTCATCGACGAGCCCCCTCCCCAGAACCTCTCCTACACCCGCGGGGTGGTGGCAATGGCGAAGACCGCCGTTGAGCCCCCGGGGCGCTCGGGAAGCCAGTTCTTCGTGGTGATCGCCGCCGACGCCGGGCTCAGCCCCGACTACGCGCTCCTCGGACGGGTGACGCGCGGGTTCGCCGTCCTCCAGCGGATCGAGGGGCTGGGGACCCCGAGCGGTCGGCCCCGGGCGCCGGTGGTGATCCACAACGTCTCGGTGAGGAGCGGGTAGGCGATGGCCAGGATCCGGGTGGGCGAGAGGGCGCCGCCGTTCGAGCTCCCGGGGACCGGAGGCCGTACCTATGCGCTCGCCGATTACCGCCGCACCGGGGTGATCCTGGCCTTCTACCCCGGCGACTTCACCCCCGTCTGCACGAGGCAGTTCTGCTCCTACCGGGACGACGGCGATCGGATCGAGGCCCTCGGCGTCCCGATGCTGGGGATCTCGCCGAACTCAGTCGAGTCGCACGATCGGTTCGTCGCCCAGCACGGCCTCACCATTCCCCTGCTCTCGGACGCGGACACGCGGGTCGCCCGCGCCTACGGCGTGCTCGGCCCGGGGAGCCTGGTGCGGCGATCGATCTTCGTCGTCGATGCCGTCGCGATCGTCCGATATCGGCGGGTCGCCCTGTTCGGGCTTCGCTATCAAGACGTCGGCGACCTCGAGCGCGCAGTGGGGGCCCTGCCCTGACCCCGCCCCAGGGATTCGAGCCCGCCCGGTTCACGGTCGAGGGCGAGGGGGTGCGCCTGGCGGGCGAGGAGGTGGGGGAGGGGCCTGCGATCGTCCTCCTCCACGGGATCACCGCCACCCGCCGCTACGTCGTCCACGGCTCGAACGCCCTACCCCGGCGCGGGTTCCGTCTCGTTTCCTACGACGCGCGTGGCCACGGCGAATCCGACCCCGCGCCGTTGGGAACGGGGTACGGCTATCCGGAGCTGGTCGACGATCTCGGCCGCGTGATCGAGGCGAGGGGCGACGAGCCGGCGATCGCCGGCGGACACTCGATGGGCTGCCATACCGCGGCGGCCTTCGCCCTCGCGAATCCGGTCAGGGTCCGCGGCGCGGTCCTGATCGGCCCGGCGTCGCTCGGGCTGCCGCCGGCAGAGGAGACGATCGCCTACTGGGACCGGCTCGCCGACGGGCTCGAGTCCGGCGGCGTCGAGGGATTCATGCGGGCCTACGAGCGCGAGCTCCACGTCGACCCCGACTGGACCGAGACGGTGCTCCGGATCACCCGCAAACGGCTCGGCCTTCATCGCCACCCCGAGGCGGTGGCCCGGGCCATCCGGGAGGTGGCGCGGTCGGTCCCGTTCGAGGGGCCGGGGGAGCTCGAGTCGCTGCAGGTGCCCGCGATCGTGGTCGCGAGCCAGGACGAGGCCGATCCGGGCCATCCCTACTCGGTGGCCGAGGCTTGGGCCGAGCGGATTCCCCAGGCGGAGCTCGTCAGCGAGGACCCGGGGCGCTCCCCGCTCCCCTGGCAGGGAGGCCGCCTGTCCCGGGTGATCGCCGAGTTCGCGGCCGGCCTCTAGGACCTCGCCCCCACGGCCGTCGCTCTACGGCCGATCCCGGAGGCGGATCACCAGGCGTAGCCCGGACCAGGTGTCGTCGATCGCGCACACCTTGTTGTCGACCAGTGAGCACCCGAGGCCGAGCTCGCGGACGACGTCCTCGGTGAGGTCCGTACCGACACCGGAGGAGCGCTTTGGCCAGGCGATCCACAGCCCGCCGGCCGGATCGAGGGCTCGCCGCAGCATCGGAAGCCGCCGCGCCAGCTCGCTCCGCCGCCGGGTGAAGAAGACGATCACGTCGAGCGGCCCCCTGACGCGCGACCGGACCGAGACGCCCTCCGGGAGGTCGAGCAGCTCGCGAAGGCCCGGCGGCGCCCCGGGAAAGGACAGCCGATTCCCCACCTCGATCCCGAGCTTGCGCGCGAGCGGGGTGCCTGAGTAGCCGGCCAAGGCGAGAACGCTAGTCGACTCGAGCCGGCCTTCTATGCTTTCCGTCGATGGCGATCGACGAGGGAAACTCGATCCACTACACCGCCGTCGAGCGGGGCACCCCGGTGTACTCGGCCGACGAGGTCGAGGTCGGTCGGGTCGACGCGGTGATCGACAACTACCGCGAGCGCATCTTCGACGGGATCGTGATCGAGTTGCAAGGGGGCGAGCTCAGGTTCGTCGACGCCCCAGAGGTGGCCCGGACGGCCGAGCGCGCGATCACCCTGACGATCGCCGCCGCCGCGGTCTCCGAGCTTCCGCCGCCGGAGCGCGGCGCGCCCGAGTTTCGCCCCCGGCGCGGCGGCCGGCTCGCCAGGATGCTGGGCGGAAACTGGCGCAAGAGCTGAGGCAGTTTCGGTTTTCCGGGGTGCCGAGCGGGTAGACGAAGCGCAGCGAGCGGCGCTGATGCCCCGCGGCTGCTCGTCGCTCGACAGTCTTTTCCGCTTCCGAAAGCGAGCAGAGGAGCTCGGCGGTGTTTCTGTGGAATCGAGGCTGTGGCTGACGTGAATATGAGGATCGAGGCACGTCCTGAGAACGTCGCGATCGTCCGACGGGCCCTCGAGGCGGTCGTCCGGCGGCTTGCGCCGGACTCCCCCGAGATCGCGGGTGACGTGAACGCCACCGTCACCGAGGCGTGCATGAACGCGATCCGGCACGGGTACCCCGGCGGGGACGGCGGGGTGGTGGATGTCGAGGCCAGCCACGAGGGAGACCGCCTGGAGATCGCGGTGCGCGACTACGGCGTCGGGATCAGCCCGGGCGGGACCCGGACCCCGGGCGCCGGCCTCGGCCTATCGCTGATCGGTTCCCTGGCAGACGGCCTCGAGATCGGAACGGCGCCTGGGCGCGGCACGGAGGTCCGGCTCGTGTTCAAGCTCGGTAGACGGCGGGGAGCGCCGGCCACCCTTCGGGCGTCGCCCGAGCTCCCGGCGGGCCTCCGCGGCTCGCCAGGATGAGCTCGGGGGACGCGCCCCGCTGTCGAAACCCCGGACCGGATAAGGTGTCGCCCGGTACGCAGTCGGGATGAGCTCGCGGACCCCGGGGTTTGTGATGAGAGCAAGCGAAGGCGGCCTTCCCAGCAGGGAGGCCGGCTTGGAGATCAGCGTGGAGAGCGCACCGGACGCGGTCGTCCTTCGGGTCTCGGGCGAGCTCGACATGGCCAGCGCTCCGAAGCTCGAGCGCGAGCTCGATGCGGTTGAGTCGATCCGCCCGGAGCTCGTGACGATGGACCTCCGCGAGCTCGCGTTCATCGATTCAACCGGCCTTCGGCTCCTCCTCCGGGCTGCCGAGCGGGCCCGCGAGGAGAAGCGCCGCTTCGTCGTCGTCCGCGGATCGACCGCCGTGGATCGGATCTTCGAGATCACCGGCGCCGAGCGTCAGATCGAGGTGGTCGGGGAGGGCCCCGCGGCGGCCTAGATGGACCTCCGACTGGTCCGGACGAGCTCAGGCGGGCCGCGGGCGGCCGTTAGGATCGAAACGAGGCGGCCAGGCGTTTGGCGTTTGCGACCGCGTATCCGCTCCAGTCGTTGTTGAAGTAGGCGAACACCTCGACCCGGCCTCGCCACTGGCCGATTCGCCGCCGCCAGGTATCGAGCTCGCGGTCGGAGTACTTGCCGCTCCGCCCCCGGCTGCCGTAGTGAAACCGGATCAGGGTCCAGCCGGCGGTCAGCTCGTGTGCCTGGAAGGGGCGCTCGGGGTGATCGCCGATCACCAGGGCCACGCCGCGCTCGCGAAGGAGCCGGTAGACGTCTTCCGCGAACCAGCTGGGATGGCGGAACTCGATCGCATGGCGGCCCGCCGGGGCCGCATCGAGGGCGCCGACCAGCCGCTCGTCATCGCGGCGGAAGTCGGGCGGGAGCTGCCACAGGATCGGCCCGAGCTTTCCCGACTGCGCCAGCGCCTCGAGCGGCTCGTAGAAGCGCTTGATCCCCTCGCCGACGCCCTTCAGACGCTTCACGTGAGTGAGATAGCGGCTCGCCTTCACCGTGAACACGAACTGCGGCGGGGTCTCCGCCACCCACCCGGCGACGCTGGCGACGGCGGGGAGGCGGTAGAAGGTGTTGTTGACCTCGACGGTGCCAAAGTGCTGCGCGTAGTAGGAGAGCCACCGGCGCGGGGGAACCCCGTTCGGATAGAAGCGCTCGCGCCAATCCTTGTACATCCAGCCCGAGCAGCCGATCTGTACGGGATGACGGGTCAGGGCGTCCGCCTGAGAACGACGATCGCGATGTCGTCCCTGGGCTCGCCGCCCTGCCTGGCGAGCGCCTCGTCGAGCAGGTCGGCGGCGATCCGCTCGGCGGTCCGGCCGTTGGCGCGGGCGAGCACGCCCGCCGGCCACGAAGGATCGCGGTCGAGGGTGCGATCGCGGACCTCGAGCAGGCCGTCGGTGAACAGCACCAGCGCCTCTCCGGCGGCGAGCTCTGTGGTGGCGTCAGCGAGATCGGGCTCGTCGAGCCCGCCGAGCAGGGTTCCGGGCCTGCCCACCGGCTCCACCGAGCCGTCGGAGCGGACCGCCAGCGGCGGGGGGTGGCCACCGAGCGTCAGCCGCACCCGGGTGGTCGCGTTCGCGGCCTCGACCCGCGCCAGGACCGCGGTGCAGAATCGCCGCTCGGGGTCGGATTCCTTGATCGAGTCGTGGAGCCGGGCGAGGACGGCGCTCGGCGGGGAGCGGGGAGACTCCGCCGCCCGGATCGTGTGGCGGGCCAGGGCGGTAAGGGCGGCCGCCTCGGGCCCCTTGCCGCAGACGTCGCCGATCACCACCGTCCAGCTGTCGCGGCCCGAGCGGAAGACGTCGTAGAAGTCGCCGCCCACCTGATTCGCCTCGCCCGCCGCCAGGAAGCGCGACGCCGTCTCGAACCCGGCGATCTCAGGAAGCGATTCGGGGAGGAGGCTTCGCTGGAGGACGGAGGCGATGTGGGCCTGCTCCTCGTGAACGCGGGCATTGTCGATCGCGAGCGCGCATCGCTCCGCGAGCGCCCGCACCACCTTGCGGGCCTCGTCATCGTAGTGACGCTGGGAGTCCAACAGCGACACCGTGATCGCTCCGACGGTCATCCCCCGGGCGCGCAGGGGCGCGATGATGGTCTCGTTGGGGGACCTCCGCCGCTCCGCGTTCGGCTCGGCCCGGCCGGCGCGGATCTCGTCGATGGGGTCGGTGAAGCGCTTCACGAACAGCTCCCGGCCGGTTCGAATCACCTCGGCCACCGGATTCGGTCCCTCGGGGTCGATCGGCGGGCGGCGGCGCAGGTGCGTAACGGCGCTCGCCGAGGAGCGGTCCACCGACGCGATCGCAGCGCGCTCGATCACCCCGTCGTCACGGAGGAGATCCACGGCGACGGCGTCGCCGAGCCGCGGCACCGCAATCCTCGCGATGTGCTGGGCGCGGCGGCTGCGGTCGAGCTCGTCCTCGAGCAAGGTGCCGACCTCGGCGAGCATCGCCTCCGCGGCGCGCCCACGCTCGAGCCGCTCGCGCAGGGTCGCCGTCCACAGGCCCGCCACCGACCCCGACGCGACCACGAGCATGGACACGAGGTGGTCGGGGTGAACGAAGTTGTGGT
>JBKPIY010000014.1:0-16339 GCA_046730475.1 Actinomycetota bacterium | reverse complement strand
GGCGCCTTTGGGCCGTCCACCAGCCGCACACCAAATTGGTTGGCGGCCCCCGGACGGCCCGGCGGCCGGCAGTTGGGTTCCCCGCTCGCCCGGTTTCGCTCCGGGCGACTCGGCGGTCGTTTTTCAACTACCGTCGCGCGAGGTTAGGGGTCGCTAACAAAGCCGACTGTGATCGTGATCACACTGGCTGTGCGAAGATCAGGCCGTGGCCGACCGCCTCACAGGGCTCGACTCCTCGTTCCTGCACCTCGAGCGCGACGGGGCGCACATGCACGTCGCGTCGACCACGATCTTCGAGGGACCGGCGCCTGGGTACACCGAGTTCCGGGACCACATCGCCTCACGGCTGCACTTGGTGCCGCGGTTCCGCCAGAAGCTGCGGTTCATTCCGTTCGGGCAGGGCCGCCCGGTCTGGGTGGACGATCCCCACCTGAACCTCTCGTACCACGTCCGCCATACCTCCCTCCCACCGCCCGGAAGCGAGGAGCAGCTTCGTAACATCGCCGCGCGGATCTTCTCGCAGCAGCTCGACCGCTCGAAGCCGCTCTGGGAGCTGTGGCTGATCGAGGGGCTGTCAGAGGGGCGGTTCGCGATCGTCGGCAAGAGCCACCACTGCCTCGTCGACGGGGTATCCGGGGTTGACATAACCACTGTCCTGTACGAAGCCGAGCGCGATCCCGAGGAGCCACCCTCCTCCCCCGCGCCCCCGGAACACTGGAGCCCCCGACCCGAGCCGAGCGACACCGAGCTGCTCACCGAGGCACTGCTCGAGCGGGTCCTCAGCCCCCGGGAGATCGCCCGCGGTTTTCGCCGGGTGATGCGGGGCCCGCGCCGGGCGGCCGCCCGCCTCGTCGACTCCCTGGTCGCCGCGGGCACCTTCGCCTGGACCGGGCTGGCGGCGCCACCGACGCCCCTCAACGTCCAGATCGGGCCGCACCGCCGCTTCGCCTGGGTCCGCGCCTCGCTCGTCGATCTCAAGCTCGTCAAGAACCGGCTCGGCGGAACGGTCAATGACGTCGTCCTCGCCGCCGTGGCGGGCGCTGTGGGAGGCTATCTCCGCGCCCGGGGGCACCCCACCCAGGGCCTCGAGCTGCGGGCGATGGTACCTGTGAGCGTGCGGACCGCCGAGGAGCGCGGCGCCCTGGGCAACCGGGTGAGCTCGATGATGGCCCCGCTGCCGGTTTGGTGCGAGGACCCGCTGGAGCGGCTGAGGCTGATCCGGGAGACGATGGGGGACCTCAAGGCCTCCAAGCAGGCCCTGGGCGCCACCCTGCTCACCCAGCTCGCCGACTTCGCGCCGCCCACCGTGATCGGTCAGGCGGCGCGGCTTCAGTCGCGCCAGCGATTCTTCAACCTGGTGGTCACCAACGTCCCCGGTCCCCAGTTCCCCCTCTACCTGCTCGGGCGGAGGATGGAGCGGGTTTTCCCGATGGTGCCGCTGGCCAAGAACCAGGCCGTCTGTGTCGGGGTGATGAGCTACGACGGCCAGGTCAACTTCGGGCTGATCGGAGACTACGACGCGATGTCGGGTCTCGACGACCTCGCCCGCGACCTCGAGGCCTCCCTGGACGAGCTCCTCGACGCGGCGGGTGGCCGCAGTCGCTTCCTGCGCCGGTTCGTGCCCAGCGCCGCCTCCCCGTCCGAGGCCGCGGCGAGGTCGAACGGCGATCCCGGCCCCGGTCGCCGGCAGGGCTCGACCGCTTCCTAGATCTCAGCTCTCCTGATCCGGTAGCTCCGCAGCCGCCGTCTCGGTCGGCCCGGGCGGCTGGGCGAACGCCTCCGCGTGAGTGGCCCGAATCACGTCCCCCCAGATCGGCTCGTCGAAGCGCGCCCGGACCCGCAGCCGCATAAGCAGGTCGAGGTCTTCACGGCGGGCGAGGTCGTAGGAGGAGCCCGATGCCTCGTCGGGGTACCCGGGGTGGACCATCCACTCGGTCACCCCGTCGGGAAGGTCTCGCAGCTCGGGTGGCTGAACGGGCTCGGACGACTCCATTCGGCCGATCAGAAGATCCTGGGTACGGATCCCGCGCTCGCTCAGCCACTGGCGATGGTCGGGGCTCACCGAGCGCACCGGGACGCCGATCTGGAGGGCCGCCTGCATCACCGGGGTGGCGAGCTCGGGGCGGGCATGACAATGGTGGTGGCCATCGAGATAGGCGGGCCAGCGGCCGAACAGGGCGCTGAAGCGCTCCAGCTGCACCCGCAGCGAGTTCCGGGCGGGCGCCGCGCTCCGCGGCCCCCAGCGGCCCTCGAATTCGATGTGGAGGCCGACCTCGACCCCACTCGCGAGCAGGGGCTCGGGATCGCAGTACTGGCGCTCGGTCAACGCGCTGACCGAGTCGATCGCCCCGGCCTCGATCGCCGCCAGGATCCCCTCGTTGTAGGAGTCCCAGTAGCCGTAGTCATCGGCGGTGATGATCAGGAACCGCGTCACACGGGGTTTGTACCCCTGGAGCGGGCCCCCGATGCCCGCGGGTCACCCGGCGGACGCCGACGGTCACCCCCGGCTCTTCGCGTGGCGGGGTGGCCTGCGCGCTCGTCTCCGCCCGTCGGGCCGCCGCCCAACGCTGGACGGCGAGGGTGAGCGACCCCGCCGTCAGCAGCAGGGAGACGTTGATCGCGAGCACCTCGAGGGCGCCGAGCCCGCGCGAGGCCTCGCCGACGCCGAAGGAGACGCCCAGGTAGGCGGAGGCGGGAATGGTGGTGACCGAGATCGCGACCCCGACGGCCGCGCTGGCGCGCGTCTCGAAGGAGAGCATCGCCGCCATCCCCGCGGCGAGGGCCACGAGCACGGTCGAGTAATCGACGTGGGCGAGGGTGCCGAGGCCGCCCTCCCCCACCCGGAAGTCGTCGGCGAGGAAGCCGAGCCAGTCGAGCGCTGCGGCGAGGGCGGTCGAGATCGCGGCCACGATCGCGAGGCCGGCGACCAGGGTCGCCGCGGCCCGCCGCGCGAGCCGCCACCGGCGGCCGACCGCTCCGACGCAGGCGGCACACACCGGCAGGAGGTCGGGGCTCACCGCCATCGCGCCGACGATCAGGATCACGTTCGCCGACATCACCCCGCGGGCGGCGATCGCCGCCGCGGCCGACATCAGGGCGATGTAGCGCCCAAACGGGCGCGAGTTCGCCCGCGCCTCCCCGAGCACCTCGACCCAGGCGAACCCTCCCGTGCGTCCGATCCGCGTCCGGCCGACCGGGATCGGAGCGACGACGTCGACCCGGCTGAGGACGTAGTCGTCCTCGCCTACCCCGAATGCCCGGAGCTCGGCGACGAGCGCGTCGGCCGTCCCCGCCTCGACGTCGGCCGACAGCAGCGCCATCCCCGCGTCCGAGGCCTCGACCACGAACAGCCGCCGGACCCCCTCCAGCGCCCCGAGGGAGCGGCTCACCCGGTGGGCCTGATGGCCGGGAGCTGACAGCCTGAGGTGGAACACGGCCGCGAGGATCGTGACAGCCGTCCCGGCCGCTCACGCGCCCTGCGCGGCTACCAGGGGAGCGCGAGCCTCGCCGGCCGCGGGGGGTCGGTACCGGCGTAGGCCTCCCTGTCCGAGGGGGTCTCCGCGTCGACCGACGCACCGTGGCCCGCCGCCGCCTCGCTCACCGGGTACAGAAGCTCCTCGCGGTCCTTGCGGGTGCCGACCATCAGCACCGCGGACCGGCGGTCGCCGGCGCCGACGATCACATGCGCGGTTCCCGGTGGGCAGTGGAGGAAGTCGCCCTTGCGCATCGGGAACTCCTCCCCCTCGACGATCGCGACGCACTCGCCCGAGAGGACCAGGAACGCCTCCTGGGCGCTCTCGCGGTGGTAGAGGCAGTTCGGCTGGCCGGGCTCGAGGACGCGGACATTGATCCCGAACTCCGCGAAGCGCACCGATCCCTCGAACCGGACCGCAGCGCCGAACCTGTCGGTCCTGATCCCCTCGGACTCGGCGACGTTGACGATGAACCAGCCGTCGGTCTCCGCCCTCAAGCCGCACTCCCCCTCGCCCAACCGCGCCTGTTCGACCCTCTCGAGCAATCGACACCTCCTCCTTCGCCGTTTCGCCGGAGGCTAGTGGTCGCCGACCCGGACCGTTGACCAGAGGAGCTCGCTCAAACGCCCTTTCATCGGTCCTTCTCGAGGCGATCTCCCCCCTGCCGAGATTCGTCCTCGGCCGCCGCGATGATGGCGGGCGTGCACCGGCTGCACTACCGGTTCGGCGCGGTCCTGGGCCTGATCCTCGCCACCCTCGCGCTCGGGCTGGCGGCGCCGGACGGGGACCTCGCCCGGATCGTGAGCGTCGTCCTCCAGTCCGCCACCCTGGTGGCAGCGCTGGTCGCCTCGCGCGCCCATGCCTGGGTGATCCGGGTGTGCGCGGCGGTTTCAGTGCTCTTCATCCTCGGGGCCCTCGTCGCGGTCCTCGGGACGAAGGGCTTCGGGAGCGACTCGGCCCGGCTCGTGGGCCTGCCGATCGTCATCCTCACCCCTCCGGCGATCGCCACCGGAATCGTCCGGCACACCCGCGAGGAGCGCGGGATCACCCTGCAGACGATGTTCGGCGTCCTCTGCCTGTATCTGCTGATCGGGCTCGCCTACGCCTCCGCCCTCGAGACGATCCAGGAGGTCTTCAACGATCCCCCGCTGGCGCCGCTCGACCCCCACTACTACGAGGACGGGGTCAGACACGCGGAATTCCTCTACTTCAGCTTCGCGACCCTGACCACCGTCGGCTACGGCGACCTGGTCGCGATCACCAACCTCGGGCGCTCACTGGCGATCACCGAGGCCCTGCTCGGGCAGATCTACCTGGTCACGGTGGTGGCGCTGATCGTCGCCAACATTCGCGCCCCGCAGCGCCGCCGGGTCCCCGAATAGCGGGCTACCTGGCGCGCGTGAAGCCGAGCCCGTGCGGCGGCGACGGCCGGTCCGCGCCGCTGCGCCCGGCCATCGCCGAGGCCGGCCCTCCCAAGTTCAGGTACTGCTGGATCGGCACGGTGGCGACGCAGTTGTCATTGACGCCGTCCCAGGCGAGGTTGACCATCATGTCGGTGACGACGTCGTCGGTGCTCCAGATCTCGACCGGGGTGGTCGAGCCCGCCCCCGCCACAGGGGTGACTGGAGTGCCGCCGCCGTCCGAGGTGATCGCGTCGTGGTTGCCGTCGATCCAGACGTCTGTGGGCGCGGCGGTACTGGGCCCCGGCGACCCGGCGTCGTCCGCGACGCTGATCTCCGAGGGGGTGATGGCGGGGTCGATGCAGTGGATCCTGACCGTGGCGCTGCCGAGGTCGATCCTCCCGGTCCCCGTCTCGGAGTCGTCGTCGATCGTGCCGGATACGGCGCCCTCGACCCCGTTGCCGAACTGGTAGTTGGTGGCGTCGACTCCGCCGAGCTGGTCTGAGTCGTCGGCCTTGATCGAGCGGACCGCAAGCGGCACCGGGCCCAAAGTGCTCTCCTTCACCTTCCTGCCGGTCGCGGCGTTGCGACCGAGGTCGGCGGTCTTGACGGCGCCGTTGACAATGTCACCGGAGTCGACCGAGTTCCTTCCGCGGAGGGCGATCGCGGTGGTCCCGCCGCCAACCGCCAGGAACAGCGCCAGCCCCGAGGCGAGGTTGGCGAAGCTGAGATGACGCCTGATCCGATTGCCCACTGTGCCCTCCCCGTGTCCGAATTCGCTCGGTCGCTGCCCTCCACGCTACGGATCGGATCGGCGCATGTCCAGGGAACCGGACGACGCCGAGCTCGACGGAAGCCCGCTTCGCCGGATCGACCGGCGGCGGCCCGTCAGCTGAGCTCGAGGAGCGCCCAGAAGGAATGGTCGCGGGGCGGGATCCGGGGGGGCACGCGCCGGTGTTGTCGGCTCTGGGCCCACTCGAGGTAGCCTCGCAGGCGCCGGGAGATCGAGCGGCGAGTGGCGGTGGTCGGCTCGACGGAGCCGTTGCGCAGCGCCCACAGCCAGGCGTTCGCCTCGGCCTCCAGGCGCGGAGCGGAGCGGCCGGGCCCGACCAGGTGGGCGATCTCGTGAAGAGCGATGAAGTAGGTGACCTGGCCGCGGATCTCGGGAATGGCGATCTCTCGGCGGCCACCCCGCCAGCGGATCGCCCGGCCGCGGCGCGAGGAGCCGGCGAGCTCGATGCCGTGCTCCGCGCACAGCTCGGCGACATGGGCCTCCAGAATGGTCACGCCGGGGCGCTTCGGCGGGCTCTGTGCCTGGCGCAGCACGGCGAGCCAGGGTAGCTGCCGGGGCGGCCATACTTGGGGTATGGCCGAAGCGACCCATCTGCGCCTGGCGCTCGCCCAGATCGACGCCACCGTCGGCGATCTGGAGGCGAACACGCGGCTGATCGCCCGGTCGATCGAGCTCGCCCGCGACGCCGGGGCCCAGCTCGTGCTGTTCCCGGAGCTGTGCCTGTCGGGCTACCCGCCGGAGGACCTGGTTCTGCGCCGCGATTTCCTCGAGGCCGTTTACGACTCGCTCCACAACCTCGCGGGCGGGATCGACGGCATCGTCGCCCTGGTCGGGTTCCCCGAGCGGGTCGACCGCCCGCCGATCCAGCAACCGAATCCGTTGATCGACCCGATCGCTCCCCCGGCCCACAACTCGCTCGCGGTGCTCGCCGACGGGGAGGTCCGGGGGATCTACCGGAAGATCCAGCTCCCCAACTACGGCGTGTTCGACGAGCGACGCTACTTCGAGCCGGGCACCACCCCGGCGACGATCGGGGTCGACGGCGTCCTGGTGGGGCTGACGATCTGCGAGGACATCTGGGTCCCCGGCACCCCCGAGGTCGAGGAGGCCGCCGCCGGCGCTCATCTGATCGTCAACTCGTCCGCCTCTCCGTACCATCGCGGCAAGGGCGCCGCCCGCGAGGCGATGATCGCCGAGCGGGCGGTCCAGAACGGCGTCGCCCTCGCCCTCTGCAATGCGGTCGGCGGCCAGGACGAGCTCGTCTTCGACGGCGCCAGCGTAGTGGTCGCGCCCAACGGCGAGACCATCGCCCGCGCGGCGCAGTTCGAGCCGGAGCTCCTGGTCTGCGATCTGCTCCTCGCTGCCGAGCCGTCCGGGACGGCGGGGGGCGACGGAGCCGCCTCCGAAGCGCGAGGGGCTCCCGCCCTGGCGGAGCTGACCAGCGGCGCGCGGCCCGAGGGACATCTCGACCGGCACGTCACCGAGCCGATTCCCGCCGAGGAGCAGGAGGTCTACCGGGCGCTCACCGTCGGCCTCCGCGACTACGTCGAGAAGAACGGGTTCGAGCACGTGGTGTTGGCGCTCTCGGGGGGAATCGACTCGGCCGCGGTGGCGCTGATCGCGGTGGACGCCCTCGGCCCCGAGCGGGTGACCGTGGTGATCATGCCCTCCCCGTACTCGGCCGAGGAGACCCAGGCCGATGCGCGGACGATCGCCGCGAATCTCGGCGTCGAGGTGATCGAGATCCAGATCGCCGAGCCGATGCGCGCCTACGCCGAGGCCCTGGCGGAATGCTTCGAGGGCACCGAGCCCGGGATCGCCGAGGAGAACCTCCAGGCCCGGATCCGCGGCAACCTGGTGATGGCGCTGTCGAACAAGTTCGGGTGGCTGGTGCTGACCACCGGGAACAAGTCGGAGATGTCGGTTGGCTACGCGACCCTGTACGGCGACATGGCCGGCGGGTTCGCGGTGGTGAAGGACGTGTTCAAGACGCTCGTCTACCGACTGGTCCGCGACCGGAACGAGCGGGCCGGCCGGGAGCTGGTCCCGAATTCTGTCCTCGAGCGCCCGCCCTCGGCGGAGCTGAAGCCCGATCAGCTCGATCAGGACAGCCTCCCTTCCTACGAGGTCCTCGACCGGATCCTCGAGGGCTACGTCGAGCGCGACGAGGGCCCCGAGGAGCTCGTCGCCCAGGGGCTGCCCGAGGAGGTCGTCGAGGAGGTGATCCGCTTGGTCGATCGGGCCGAGTACAAGCGGCGCCAGGCGCCGCCCGGGATCCGGGTTTCGACAAAGGCGTTCGGCCGCGACCGGCGCCTGCCGATCACCAACCGATTCGGCTCGATGCGCTCGCTTCCGCGCTAGCCGTCGCGCTCCCGAACAGCGATCGTCATCCGGATCAGGGCGCAGAGCCGCCCATGGTCGTCGGACAGCTCCACATCCCACACCCAGGTCATGCGGCCACCGTGACGACGCCGGGCCAGGGCGTTCACGTGCCCGTCCGTGATCGGGCGCAGGAAGGTGGCATGGTTGGAGAGGGCAAGGGAGAGCTTGCCTTCCGCCCTCACGGCCTCGGCGGTCGCCCGTGAGCAGATGCTGTCGGCGAGGGCCGAGTAGACGCCGCCGTGGACGAGGCCGTAAGGCTGCTTGTGATCGTCGCTGACGGCGATCCGCGCCCGGGCCTCCTCGGGGCCGATCTCGAGCCACTCGGTGCCGATCAGGACGTCGAATCTGCTCGCGGGGATCGGGTTCTGCACGCGCGGGAGGCTACGCGTTGGTGGCGCAAGGCGGCCCCCGCAACCCGTAGGCTCTCGCCGTCGGATGGGCCTCTCGGACGAACAGCGCGCGATGCTCCAGCTCCTCCTCGAGGGAGGGCAGGGATACGACGACATCGGCGGGCTGCTCGGAATCCCGGGGGAGGAGGTGCGAGCGCGCGCCCGGGCAGCCCTGCGTGAGATCGGCGGCGCCGACCCCGACGCCGTCGTCGGGCTCACCGACTACCTGCTCGGTGAGGCCGATCCGATCGGCCGGGCCGACGCGGCCCGGCACCTTCAGAACGACCCCGACGCCAACGATCTCGCCACCCGGCTGGTCGCCCAGCTTCGGCTCCTCGCCCCGCGAGCGGAGCTGCCCGAGATCCCCGCTCTCAGGACCGGCAGGCGGGCGACGGCTCCCGCGGCGGTGCCGGAGCTACCGGCGACGGCCCCTGCCGGCGCCGCGGCCGCCGGTGGCGCTTCTCTGCCGGCGCGCCTTTCCCGCCCCCTCGGAGGGATGACCGGGCGCCGGTTGGCGGTGGTGTTGGGGGCAGCCGCCCTGCTGATCGTCGCGGTCGTGGTTGTGGTGGTGGCGATCTCAGGTGGTGACAACGGGGGCGATGGGGGAACCCCGGCCCCAGGCAGCGACCTCGAGATCGTCCAGCTTCGTCCGCTCGCAGGCGGCTCCGGCGCCACCGGGGTCGCGGTGTTCGGCCAGGCCAACAACCAGCCCGTCCTGCGGGTCAACCTCGCCGGGCTCCAGCCCACCGCGAAGCAGCAGTTCTACATCGTCTGGCTGTACCGCTCCGACAAGATCGCCTTCCCGATCGCCCGGCAGACGGCGGGTACCGACGGCAACGTCCGCGGCGACGCAGCGATCCCGAGCGCCCTCAACAACGTGCTCGGGGTGTTCGGCTGCATCGACGTCTCCCTCGCGAACGCCAGGGACACAGCGGCGGCCCTGAGAGCGGCCGTCAAGGGGAAGGCCCAGTTCCCGGCCCACTCCGGCGAGAGCGTGCTCCGCGGCCAGATCCCGCCCGGCCCCGGCGAGAGCGCGGCGACCGGGTCGGCGTCGAATTGCGCCCCCGTGCTTCAGACGGGCGGCGGCACCGGTGGGACCGGTGGCGGTGGTTAGCGGCAGCAAGCGGAACCGGCACTAGGGCGGCGGCAGCAGCTTCCCGGGGTTCATCACCCCGGCGGGGTCGAGGCGCTCCTTGAGGGCCCATAGCGCCTCGAGCCCGAGCTCGCCGACCTCAGCCCCCATGTACGGGCAGTGGTCGACGCCGACTCCGTGGTGGTGGGTGATCGTCCCCTGGCAGGAGACGATCGCCTCGCTTGCGGCTGTCTTCGTCCGCCGCCACTGCTCGACCTCACCGCCGCGCTCGGCCCGGGCGAGGAAGGTGAAGTACAGCGAGGCGCCGTCGGGATAGGCGTGGGAGAGGTGGCACATCACGATCGCCCTCGGCCCGAGCGCCGCCCGGAGGGCGTCTCCGACGGCGCGGTAGAGCTCCTCCAGCCGACTCCAGGTATGGGCGGTCTCGAGCGTCTCCGCCAACACGCCGAGGTTCATCAGGGCGTCGCGCAGGTAGGGACCCTCGTAGCGGCCACGCTCCCAGGAGCGTCCGGCGCCGGCCCCGAGGGCGATCGCCCCGCCCCGCCGGAGTCGCCGCCGGACGAGCCGGCGGCGGGCGCGGACGCTCGCGGCCTCGCCCTCCCAGCCGCAGATGACGATGCATCCACCGCGCCGGCGCCGGAGGCCGAGATAGAGGTCGAGGGCCCGACGCCGACGCCCCTCCGGGCCCGCCAGCTGCAGCGAGAACCCGGTCTCCGACTCGTCAGAGAGGCGGAGAACGTCGGGCGCCTCGCGACGCTGGACGAGCTCGCGGACGAGCTCGCGGCCCGAGGCGAAGTCCGGGGCGATCCATCCCTCGTAGATGCGCCGCTCCGGGGCGGGACGGATCCGCAGCCCCACCTCGGTGATCACCCCGAGCGTCCCCTCGGAGCCGATCACCAGCTCGCGGAGCGACGGACCGGCGGCGGTATGCGGGATCCGCAGGGTCCGCATCCGGCCTACCGGGGCCGTCAGCTCGACCGCGGTGACCATCTCGTCGAAGCGCCCGTACCCGCTCGATGCCTGCCCCACCGAGCGGGTGGCGGCGAAGCCCCCGATCGTCGCCTGTTCGAACGACTGGGGAAAGTGCCCGAGGGTGAAGCCCTGGGCGCCGAGGGCGCGCTCCGCCTCCGGGCCGGTGAGGCCGGGGCCGAGGCGGGCGGTGAGCGAGCGCTGGTCGAGCTCGACCTCGCGGAGCCCCCGGAGATCGAGCGCGACCACCGCGGCGTGGACGCCGCGAAGCGGCGCCACCCCGCCGACGACGCTGGTGCCGCCGCCGAACGGGACGACCGCCACCCCCGAGTCCGCGCAGGCGCGCAGCAGTGCCTCGACCCGCTCGGGCGACTCGGGCGCGAGGACGGCGTCGGGGGCCCCCTTGAGCCTGCCGGTTCGCAGCCGAACGAGGTCGGGATAGCTGCGCCCGGCGGCGTGACGGACGCGCTCCTCCCGCCCCGTGCGCGCGCCCGCCGCCCCGGCGGCGGCCAGCACCGCCTCCGGCAGCGGCCTTGCCTCGGGCAGCCGAACGGACTCGAGCTCGACCGGTTCGCCGGCGTCGCCGGGCTCGACCCCGAGCTCGTCGCGAAGCGCGGCCACGGCCGCCTCGGGGAGGCTCGGCCGGCGATCGCTCGCCCCCCAGCCCCACCACTTGGTCGGCGCAGAGGTGCCCCCCAGCGAGCTGGCGGCCTCGGCGCTCAGCTCGCTGCCTCCGCCGCGTCGCCCGACACTGCCCGGTCGAGGCCGGCGAGGGCCTCCGACAGCGTCCTGGCCGTCGCCCGTCGCAACATCGGCGAGCCGAACCGTGACATTCCCTTCAGGCGCTGCTCGCTCCTCAGGGTGACCTCGGTCTGCCCCTCCCCCTGCTTCAGTCGGATCTCGGTGCGGGCGCTTCGCAGGATTCCCTCGAACGGGGTCCCCTCGAGCTGTTGCTCGAACACGTAGCGCTCGCCGCTGGCGGCGCTGACGCACCGATAGTCGGCGCGGACGCCGCGCCCGTCGCGGGTCTCGAGCACCTGGGTCCAGCGCCGCCCCTTCGGCTCGCCGGCGCTCACGTTCTCGACCCGCTTCGTCCGAGGCCACCAGCGGGGCAGGTGGTAGGGGTCGGACACCACCGACCAGATCTCCTGCGCGGTGGCCGCGATCCGTCGGCGGCGTACGACCCGGGGCACGCCCTAGATGGCTGATTCCACGGCGCCTTGCGTGATCCAGGCGTGAATGGTCGTGGGATCGCTCATCTGCATCAGTCCTCGCCGGTGATCCGGCGCAGGTCGCGGACGAGCAGCAGGTGCTTGAGATTGCTGACCACCGCGGCCAGGCTCTCGAGGTTGTCGATCGCCTCGCGCCGGCGCGCGTGGTTCGAGGAGCGAAGCGCCGGCCCGACCAGTTGCTCGAGCAGGCCGGCCTCGCGGTCGGCAGAGCTTCGGAACACTCGCAGGTTTCGCCCGTGAACGCCGAAGCGCGCCAGCTCGACGCACGCGCGGGCGATCTCGCGGTCGGCCTCGTCGTAGTAGAGCTCGCCTTCCTGGCGCACCGGTTGCAGGATCCGATGCTCGGCGAGCTCCGTGGCGAGCTCCGCCGAGATCCCGGTCTGCTCGGCGAGCTCTGCGAGGCTGATGCGGGTTCCGCCGCCGGGCTCGACGCTGGTGGCGCGACGGGTGCTGCTGTCGCGCGGCTCGCGGTTGGCGCCCGCGGCCAGCTCCTGGCGGATCACGCGAAGGGGAAGGAACTCGTCGCGCTGCATTCGCAGGATGGCCCGCAGCCGCTCGACGTCGGCTTGGCTGTAGAGCCGATAGCCGCCCGGCGTGCGCCGTGGCGACAGCAGCTTTTGGTCCTCGAGATAGCGGATCTTCGAGATCGAGATGTCATCAAACTCGCGGCCGAGGATCTTCGACACCGCCCCGATCGTCAGCGCCTTTCGGGTCGAGCGGGCGGGGCCGGCCGAGCT
The DNA here is from genome assembly GCA_046730475.1 of Actinomycetota bacterium. Lineage (GTDB taxonomy): Bacteria > Actinomycetota > Thermoleophilia > Solirubrobacterales > 70-9 > JBKPIY01. Next base: position 3,871 of record JBKPIY010000014.1, on the reverse strand, counting down.
GCGTTCAAGGTGTGCCTGGGAGGCCTCCATCACTCCTTCTCCAGGTAGCTGAGCTTGTACTTGCCGATCTGGATCTCGTCGCCGTCCTCCAGCCGGTGCGACTCGATTCGGCGCCGGTTGACGTAGGTTCCGTTCAGGGAGCCGAGATCGTCGATGTAGAGCCCGTCGCGGCGCCGCACCAGCAGCGCGTGATTGCGCGACACCGTGACGTCATCGAGGAACACGCCCGCATCCGGACTGCGGCCTACCGAGATCCGCTCGTCCTCGAGGGTGAAGCTCTCCCCCGCTCGTCCGCCGCCGGCGCGAATCACCAGCGCGGCCCCGGTTCGCTCGACGACTTCGTCGATGTCGATCGGGTGCATCTCCCCGGTCTCGTCGACGGTGTACGTCATCGTCGTCGGTTCGTCAGCTCCCTCCGGGCGCGAGAGATAGGCGCCGCACTTCTGGCAGTAGTTGGCCCCTTCTGCGTTGACGAACCCGCATTCCGGGCAATGGACGGCCACGATGCTTCCCCGGCTGGTCTCAGTTGGGCGGCTTGATGGGCGCCTCACTGCGCCCGGCGAGGATCTCGGTGAGGCGGGCGACGTCATCTCCCTTGATCACCGGACCCGGCTGGCCCTCCTCACGGTGCTCGCGCAGCCGGTTGACGAGCTCAGCGCGGAGGATGTCGATCTGGCCGTGCAGGATCCGCCGCTTGTAGGAGATCTCCTGCTCTTCCGAGGTGAGACGCTCGATCAGTTCCTTGAGCTCCTCGTCGCTCATCGCGCCGATGTCAGGGAAGGTGTCCTGCTCCAAGGGTTCTCTCCGATCGTTCGGGGTCGGAGCGATTATATTCGGAAGGGATCGCCCTCAACCAGAGGTTGAAGGTTCCGTTGCAGCCAATCGTCGCAGCCCGGTGCGGATGTAGACGACGGTCGCGAACACGGCGAGGGCGACTCCCGCGATCAGGATCGCGTCCCAGGCCACGCTCTGAACCACCATCGCCCCGAAGATCGCCCCCATGATCGGGAACACGGCGATCCGGCCGAACCAGTTGATCTCGAGCGGCTGTCCCTGTCGCAGCGCGATCTGGGCGAGGATCAGGGTGACGAGCTCGCGCGCCGCCAGGACCGCGAGCGCCCATCGCGGGAGCAGCTCGAAGTGCCAGCAGACAGCCGCCCCAGAGAGGATCGTGAGCCGGTCGACGATCGGGTCGAGCAACGCCCCCAGACGGCTGTACTGGCCGGTCGCCCGGGCGAGGAAGCCGTCGATGTAGTCGCCGACCGCGATCGCCCAGAACAGGATCGCCGCTCCCAGCGGAGGCTCGTCAGCTCCCGACAGCGCCCAGACCACGAACACCGGGATCGCCGCGAGGCGGGCGTAGCCGACCAGGTTGGGGATCGTCAGCGGACGCAGCGGCTCCCCGGGCCGGGTCTGGCGGGGGCTCGGGCCGGAGCGGTCGAGGCCGAGCAGGCGCCTGACCGTGAGCCGGCCGCCCCCCGAGCGCGGTCGGCCGCGGACCACCCTACTCGAGCCCCTCGAGGAGGCCGAGCGCCTGCGCCGCGGCATCCTCGGCGTTCAGGCGGTGGTCCTCGCTTCCGCGGCGGACCTGCGCCTCGACCTCGCCGCGGGCGAGCGCCCGCCTGCCGACCACCACCCGGAGCGGGCAGCCGAGGAGCTCGGCGTCGGTGAGCTTCTCCCCTGGCCCGGCCTCGCGGTCGTCATAGACGACGTCGGCGCCGGCGGCGAGCAGATCCTCGTAGATGCGGTCCGCGGCCTCGCGCTCGTCGTCGCCGGCCTTCCCCAGGGAGACGAGGTGGATCTGCCAGGGAGCGATCGAGCGCGGCCACACGATCCCCCGGTCGTCGGCCCCCTGTTCGATCGCCGCCGCGATCACTCGCGCGGGACCGATTCCGTAGCTGCCCATCACGATCGGACGTTCCTTGCCCGCCTCGTCCAGGTAGGTGGCGCCGAGCGGCTCCGAGTAGCGGGTCCCGAGCTTGAAGATCCCCGCTACCTCGATCGCCGTCTCGATCTCGATCGGATGGCCGCCCGGGGCGAGGTCCCCCGCCTCGACGGTGCGGATGTCGGCCTCGTCGAAGCCGAAGTCGCGCCCCGGCTCCACTCCGATCAGGTGGGCGTCGGGCTTGTTCGCGCCGCAAACGTGGCCCGGCCCCTGGATTGCACGGTCCGTCAGCACGGGCAGCTCGGCGCCGACCGGGCCCACGAACCCGGGGGGGCCGAGCTCTTTGGCGATCTCCTCCGGATGGGCCGGGCGGAACCCCGCGCCGAGCCGGCTCCGGAGCTTGAGCTCGTTCAGGCGGTGATCGCCCCGGATCAGCGCGAGGACCATCCCCCGGCCCTCGACGATCACCGGCATCGCCTTGATCAGGGCGCCGGGGGACACCCCGAGGGACGCCGATACCTCCTCGACCGTGGTCAGCCCGGGAGTCGGGACCTCCCGGGGGGCGTCGAGCGGAGGCGGCAGCTCGACGGGTTGTGGGTCGGCCACCGCCACCTCGACGTCGGCGGCGTACCCCGGTGCCAGCGCCACCTCGTTCTCGCCGGCGGCGCACGGCGCCATATAGTCGTGGGCGCCGAGCCCGCCCATCATCCCGACATCGGACTCGACCCGGTACCACCGCAGGCCGCACCGGTCGAAGATCCGATCGTAGGCCTCGATGTGGAGCTGGTAGCTGCGCTCGAGCCCCGCGACGTCGCGGTCGAAGCTGTAGGCGTCCTTCATCACGAACTCGCGCACCCGGAGGACGCCGGCCCGGGGACGGGGCTCGTCGCGCTCCTTGGTCTGGATCTGGTACAGGATCAGCGGCAGCTCCCGGTAGGAGCGGAGCTCGCGGGCGACGTGCCAGGTCATCGCCTCCTCGTGAGTCATCGCGAGGGTGAGCTCGGACCCCCTGCGATCCTCGAGCTTGAACAGCTCCTCGATCGCGTGGCGGCCGGTCCGCTTCCACAGCTCGGCGGGCTGGAGGACGGGCATCGAGACCTCCTGGGCCCCGATCGAGTCCATCTCCTCCCGGATGATCCCCTCGACCCGGCGGTGGATCCGCCAGCCCGCCGGGAGCCAGCTCCACAGCCCGGCCGCAAGCTGGCGAACCAGCCCCGCCCGCACCATCAGCCGGTGCGAGACCGACTCGGCGTCCGCCGGGTCCTCCTTCAGCGTCGGGAGGAAGATCTCAGAGAGCCGCGACATGGGCCGCGAGCGTACAGACCGCGGAGCCGCTGACTCGATCAGGCGCGGGTGAACCGGCGCCCCGAGGTGGGCGAGGACCGCTCGTCGAGCCTGACCCGCTCACGCTTGACGGGCTTCATATAGGGCTCGCCGTCGGCCAGGTCCGGTCCCGTGATGTCAGCCTCGTCGGTGGTGGCCGCGGCGGCCTCCATCGCTGCGATCCGCTCGGGGGTGAGCTCGCCGGCGTTCTCCTCCTCGATCCTCGCCAGCCAGTCGGCGCCCTCGCGCGCCTTGTGCTCATCCACCTGGACCGAGCCCCGGTCGAGTGACTTGTCGATCTCGGCGAACAGGGCGTCTACCAGCTCCGCCTGCTTCACCTTTCGCAGCGGCTTGCCGTGGGCGAAGATCAGGCCCTCGTTCTTGGCGCCGGTGATCCCGAAGTCGGCGTGAGAAGCCTCGCCGATCCCGTTCACGGCGCAGCCGAGGACGGCCACCTCGACCGGCTCGGTGTACTGCTCGAGGCGGGTTTCGATCTCGGCGACCACCGTGTCCATGTCGAATTGGAGCCGGCCGCAGGTGGGGCAGGCGATCAGGACGGGGCCGCGCTCGCGGAGCTTCAGCGCCTTCAGGATCTCCCAGGCGACCTTGACCTCCTCCTCCGCGTGGAAGGTGGAGAGGCTGATCCGGATCGTGTCCCCCACC
>JBKPIY010000013.1:0-22721 GCA_046730475.1 Actinomycetota bacterium | reverse complement strand
GCCCCCTGCCGTTCATGTTGCGGTTTGGCGCGGGGGGCGGGTCGGGCCCCCGGGATTCCGCGGGGTCGCCGCGTCCTACTCGGGAAGCGCCCGGCCGACGGAGTCGGCGACGCAGGCCGGCTTCTCCGAGCCCTCGAGCTCGACCGTGAACCGGGTGACGATCTGCCACCAGCCGCCGCCGACCTCCTCCACCTCGATCACCTCGGCGCTCGCCCGAACCCGGGCGCCGGCGGGCACCGGCGCGGGGAAGCGGACCCGGTTCCAGCCGTAGTTGACGCCCAGCTTGAAGCCGCCCGAGGCGATCAGCTCCTTGCGCAGCCCGTCGATCAGCGACAGGGTGAGGTTGCCATGGGCGACGGTGGCCCCGAACGGGCTCTCCCGCTTCGCCCGCTCGACGTCGACGTGGATCCACTGGTCATCGCCGCTCAGGCGGGCGAAGGTGTCAATGTCCTCCTGGGTGACCTGACGCCATACCCCGGGACCGACCGTGACCCCGACGATCGACTTCAGTCCCTCGATCCCTTGTACCTCGGCCACCGGCACCGCGGCGGAGCCTACCTGGACGCGCCTCGGCGAGCGGGGCGGCATCGGCGCGGCCCGGCGCGGATGGAAATAGGAGGATGTGAGCATGCCAGTCGCGGCCCGGATATCGATCGCCGCGGTCTGCGCGCTCGCCGCCTGCACGCTCGCCGCGTGCGGGTCGAATAAGAGCCAGCCGAGGGAGGCCGAGGTCCAGCCCCGGATCGACCTTGTGGTCGGCGACACCCTTCCGCTAACCGGCCCGGCGCGAACGACCGGCGCCGGGGCCCAGAAGGCGGCCGGGCTCGCGGTCCAGAGGGTGAACGACGCGATCGGAAAGGCGAACGCCGACCAGGTGCTCGAGATCGTCCACGAGGACGACAACGCCAGGGCTGCCGACGAGGCGGCCCGGCGGCTGCTGGGCGACGGCGCCACCTGCATCGTCGGGCCATGGTCCCGGCCCGAGATGGAGGTGGTCGCTGAGGCGCCCTCGGTGGAACGCCGGGCGCTCCTTCTCTCCCCCCGAGCCGCAATCTCGGGGATGCCCGGAGCGCGGTCCGGCCGCCTGGTCGAGCTTCCGCCCCCCTTCCCCCTCCACCCCCCGGGTGGTCGCGAGAGGGCCTACGACGCGGTCTCCGACTTCGCCCAGCTCTACAAGTCCACCGACCCGCCCACCGGTCGTCCACACACGGCCGACGCGCGCCAGTTCGACGCGGTCATCCTCTGCTATTTCGCCGCCCTCGCCGGAGCCTCCACCGACTCCAGCCGGATGGTCGGTGCCCTCGGGCCGGCGACGGGGGTCCGCAAGCGATTCGACTGGACCGAGCTCGCCGACGCGATCCGTGCCCTTGGCCACGGCCGTCAGATCGTCTATCTCGGGGTCAGCGGCAAGTACGGGATCTCCCCGTCGGCCTCCGGCGGCCTGACGACGCCCTGATCGGGGCCGCCCTCAGCGGACCCGGCGGACGTCGAGCGGCGGGAGACCAGCCCCCTCGGCCCTCGAGGAGGGCGAGGATGCGAGCGACATAGTGCGCCTGGCTGATAACCGGGATCAGGCTCGCCGCGGGCTTGACTCCGACCGCCCCCGGGCATAGAGTCTCGGCGTCATAGTCCCGCCGGATGTGATGGGCTCCCGACCCCTCGCCCCCCCCGAGGAGGGGAAGAGGCTAGACGGTGACGACCACGCCCGAGCTGTTGCGCGTACCGACCGAGCACGCCGAGCTGTTCAAGCTGGCGATGCTGGAAGCAGTCGCGTCCTCTGCCCGGTGCGTCGCGAAGGCGCCTGAGACCTTCCGCTTGCTGTCCCGCCAGGAGAGCGCCGAGAGCGCGGCCAGGGTGATGACCGAAGACCTTCGGGCCGACCGGAAGCAGCTTGTCGCGGACATCGAGTTGCTAGAGCAGGTCGATCTCGACAGCAGCGGGGAACTGGATATCCACGCCGACGCCGATACGTTGGCCCGCATCTGCGAGACGATGGCGCGGCAGGTGGTCGGCCCGCGCATCGACGCGGCCCTGAACTACTCCCCCATTGACGGGGCCGAGCTGCGGCGGCTGACCTCGTCGCTCACCTGGGCCACCAACCACGTCGACGATTTCAGGAACGAGCTTCCCTACTCCAGGCGGCCGCTTGCCTTCGGGCTATCAGGAGTCACCCCCCGGGGAGCCGACTCCGCCGCTGTGCCTGCGGATCGCAATCACGCCGGCGCCCCATAGGAGGACGACGCTCACCCCGAGCATCGCGACGAGCTTCCAAGCGGAAAGCTCCCCAGCGGCCCAGGCGGCCAGTCCACCGAGCGCTGCGCTGCCGGCTACCAGCGCGATGAAGTGGTAGACGTCAAACGGGGGCAGGCTGTCTCGCGGCCCGGTCATCAACCGCTCCTCTCCTCAGGCCAGCGCTTCTGCGCCGCGAACGGCAACCCCCCTCGACAAGCGTTTGAGGGGAAGCGGCCGGCCGTTCGGCCGCGGGATACTGCGGGGCGATGTCCCCGACCCCTCATCACCCACGACCGACGAGGCCGACCCTGGGCGCGCCTCGAGGACATCCGTGACCGAGACAGGTCAGCTCGTCGAGCTGCGAGACGGGACGAGGGCGTTGATTCGCCCGATCGGGCCCTGGGACCGCGAACGACTGAACGAGGGCTTCGAGAGCGCCAGTGCGGAGTCGATCTTCCTGCGGTTCCTCACGCCCCAGCCACGGCTCTCGAGCGGTCAGCTTGACTACTTGACCGCGATCGATCACGTTCGCCACGAGGCGCTGATCGCGGTCGATCCCGAAACCGGTCAGAGCTTCGGCACCGCCCGCTACATCCGCAGCGACGACCATCCCGAGACGGCGGAGTTCGCGGTTGGCGTCGGCGATCGATGGATGCGGATTGGTCTCGGGACGGCGCTGCTGAGCGCGTTGGTGGCCCGCGCCCGCGAGGTGGGAATCGTCCGATTCACCGGCGTGATCCATGCTGACAACACGGCGATCAGGCGTCTGGTGGAGAAGGTTGGGGGCCCCTACGAGACCACACCGGCTGGCCAGGGCGTCCTGGAGATAGCGATCGATCTGCGAACGCGAGGTCGCCCTCCGGCAGGGGCCGACCGGGAGTAACGCGTGGGTGCGAGCCGTCCGCGGGCATCGGTCAGGAGAGCGCCGCGGGGATTGAACATCCCCAGCAACCGCGCTGCGCCAAACCCGCGAATTGCTCGCCGCAACTTCTGCCGGCCCTGGTAGTTTCCGGCCCTTAGAGAAGACCTGGCTGAACCGCCGGCTCGCCCATACGGCCGGCGGCCGGGGGACCCAGTCCCTGGGGCGAATCGCCGGATTTCCGGCGTAACGCGACTCTCTTCTGCGTGAGCCCGACAGCTAACCCCGGAAGCGCGACACGAGAGAGAGGTCGGGATGGGAGCGCGACGGAGAAGGCCTGCGCATATGCGTCGCAGGTCCAGGTGGCCCCTGACGCGCGCTTTCGCCGCGGGGACGGCTCTTTTCGCGCTGCTGGCTGCCGGCGGGGGGCTCGCGATCCCCGCGGGCGCGTCGGCTCACGGCCCGGACAAGGTCGTCCATTACCGCGGCCAGCGCTTTCGGGTCCCGGCGTCCTGGCCCGTGTACCGGCTGGCGCGGCGCCCCGCGATGTGCGCGCGGCTCGATCGGCGCGCCGTGTATCTCGGCGCGCCCGGGCCGAGCCAGCGTTGCCCCGCCCACGTGGTTGGGCGGAGGCGGGCGATCGTGATCGGCGAGCGCCCCCGGGCGGGCGCCAGCGCGGCACCGGCGGCGCGGGTCGCCGCCAGCGCCTCCTTCACGGGGCTCGGCTTCGACGCCTGCGCGGCACCGTCGCGGCGGGCGATGACCGCGTGGTTGTCCTCGCCGTATCGGGCGATCGGTGTCTACGTCGGAGGGATCAACCGAGCGTGCTCTCAGCCGAACCTGACCGCGAACTGGGTCGGCGACGAGATCGTGGCGGGCTGGAATCTGATCCCGACCTACGTCGGCCTCCAGGCACCGACGAGCAGCTGCAGCTCCTGCGCGAAGTTCGGCACCAAAGAGCCACGTTCCAAGGGCGTCGCCGCGGCCAACGACGCCGTCGACCACGCCCGCGGACTCGGCATCGGCCCCGGCAGCCCGGTCTACTTCGACCTGGAGAGCTATAGCCGCACCTCGAGCGCGACCAAGGCCGTGCTCGCCTTCCTCGCGGGGTGGACCTCGCGGCTGCGCGCGCTCGGCTACCTCGCGGGCGTCTACAGCAGCGCCCGGTCGGGCATCACCGACCTGGTCAACGCGGTCGGCACCGGCTACGCCGAGCCCGACGACATCTGGATTGCGAACTGGAACGGCAAGGCGACCGCGAAGGACCCCTACGTCCCCAGCGATCTGTGGAGCGGACGACGGCTACGGCAGTACCGGGGCGGCCACAACGAGAGATACGGCGGGGTGACGATCAACATCGACAACGACTACGTCGCCGGGGCGACGGCCGGCTCGTCGTCCCCGTCCCCCGACGATCCCAAGGGCGGCTACGACTCGGTGGACTCGCCGGGACGGGGGCAGGTCAGGATCGTCGGCTGGGCCTTCGACCCCGACGCCCCGACCGCCACGCTGGCGATCACGGCCTACGTCGGCGGCAAGGCCGGCGGGCGCGGAGCGAAGCGCTACGACCTGGGAGCGGTCGCCGACCTGCCGCGGTCCGACGTCGGGACCGCCCATCCGGAAGCGGGCGAGGACCACGGGTTCGACGCCACCTTCATTACCACGAAGACGGGGAAGCAGCCGGTCTGTCTTTACGCCGTCAACGTCGGCGCCGGCTCGGATCGGCGGCTCGGCTGCAAGACGGTCGAGATCGCGGTCCCGATCACCCTCTCGCACATTTCGAGCGGCGCCCGCGCCCTGCGTGTCACCGTCGGCTGCAAGTGGCCGGCGGGGACCCGATGCGCCGGGCGAATCACGGTCCACGCCCGGATGAAGCTCTCGCAGGGGCCGCGGGCGACGGTGGTCGGCATCGGCCTCGCTCGCCAGGGCTTCGATCTCGCCGGCGGCAGCACCCACGCCTTGCGCCTGGCGCTGAACAAGCGGGCGCGGCCCGTGCTGAGCTCGCGCAGGATCAAGGCGCGGCTGAAGCTCACGATCCCGGGTATCCGCCTGCACCGCTCGATCGTCATCGGACGCCGCAAATAGTCGTCGACGTCAGCCGGGGCGGGGACCGGAAGAAACGCCGCTGCGAGCGATGAAGCGCGCCTAGCTGTCCTACCTCGATAGGTCATGAACGCGGCTGATCGGCGGCCGGTCGCCCAGTTCCGAGTGGGGTCTGCGTCGGTTGTAGTCCTCGACCCAGTGTCTCAGGGCTCGCGCCCTGCGGGTCGGTGAGGACCGTCATCCGGACCCAGGGGCCATCGAAAGGCGGGACGACCACCTCGCCGCCGAGCTCGGCGCTCGCTCAGCGGTAGCGTCGGCATCATCGACCGCGAACGTCACGCCCCAGTGCGGGGGGATGTCGGGCTGGTCGTCCGCGATCGAATTGAGCGTCGCAACCACATCCTCGAACCGGGTCCATCAGCACCGCGCCGCCGGCGTCGACCACCCTCGACGCGGTCTCGTCGGCGCTCTGGACCCAGACTACCTTTGCCTATCGGCGCCGCGGCGGTACCGACAGCCGCCGCGAGGTCGAGCCGCACTCCCTCGTCAACCTCGGCCGCCGCTGGTATCTCGTCGCGTGGATCGCCGCCGCGAGGGCTGGCGGACCTTCCGCATCGACCGGCTGGCGAGACCGGCCTCGCGCGGCGTGGGCTTCACGCCCCGAAGGCTGCCGGCGAAGGATGCGGCCGCGTACGTCGAGCAGAGCATCACCGCGCGCCGAACCGCTTCGAGGCCAAGGTCACGGTGCACGCCGCGGCCGACGAGATCAAAGCCCGCGTCCCGTCCTATTGGAGTCGGTTGAGTGGTGCGTCCTGCGGAAGTTCAGCGGCTCGGGGCCTCCGGCGCGATTGGGGCTTTGGAATCAGTCACCCTCGCGATCATGTGGCTCAGCGAGGCTGGAGCAACCCGGTCACCGCCGCGGCCAACCGTCTTCCGTTCGCGGTCAGTCGGTACTCGGCGTGCGGGGGACGGCCCGGAACGAGACGCCGCGCGAGGATTCCGGCGGCCTCAAGCTGCTCGAGCCTTTCCGAGAGCGTGGTCGGTGAAATCCCGGGCAGCGACTGGCGAAACTCGTTGAAACGCGCGGCGCCGCTGGAACACGCGTAGATCATGCCCAGCGTCCAGCGCCGCTCCAGCAGGTCCGCGACGGCGCGGAGCTCGTAGGGAACGGGGGCGCAGTTACGACACCGTGGCGACATCCGCGCTGCGCCCCGCAGGCTCCAGCGCCCGCTCGAGCACCTCGTCGATGCTCATCACCGGATAGAAGGTCATCTGCTCACGGACCTCCTCGGGAACCTCATCGAGGTCGCCGCGGTTTCGCTCCGGCAGTATCACCTCGGTCAGTCCCGCCGCGTGAGCGGCGAGGACCTTCTGCTTAAGGCCCCCGATCGGCAGTACCCGGCCCTGCAGGGTGACCTCGCCAGTCATCCCCACGGTGTGCTTGACCGGGCGTCCGCTCAGCAGCGACGCGAGTGCAGTGGTCATCGCGGTTCCCGCGCTCGGCCCGTCCTTCGGGATGGCCCCGGCGGGCACGTGGACGTGAAACTCGCGCCGGAAGTCGGCGTTGTCGATCCCCAGCTGGTCGGCGTGCGAGCTCACATATGAGAGCGCGATCCGCGCCGACTCCTTCATCACATCGCCGAGTTGGCCCGTCAGCACGAGGCCCTTGTCCCCCTCCATCGCGGTGGCCTCGATGAACAGCACGTCGCCGCCGGCCCCGGTCACCGCCAGTCCGGTGGCCACACCGGGGATCGCAGTGCGGTCCACCGACTCCTGGAAGAAGCGCTGGCGGCCGAGGGCGTCGGTTATCGCGTCGGGATCGATCGCGATTGGCGTCTCCGCCTCGCCCGAGGCGATCCGCGTCGCCGCGCGCCGCAGCAGCTTGCCCAGCTCGCGCTCGAGCTGGCGCACCCCGGCCTCGCGTGTGTACTCGGTGATCACCTTGCGCAGGATCGCGTCGGAGGCCTCGACCTCGTCGGCGCGGAGCCCGTTTCTGCTCAGCTGGCGCGGCCACAGGTAGCCACGGGCGATCGCCAGCTTCTCTTCGGTCGTGTAGCCGTCAAACCCGATTACCTCCATGCGGTCGAGCAGCGGCAGCGGGATCGTGTCGGTGATGTTGGCCGTGGCCAGGAAGACGACCTCGGAGAGGTCCACCTCGACGTCGAGGTAGTGGTCGCGGAAGGAGTGGTTCTGGGCTGGGTCGAGAACCTCGAGCAGGGCGGCGGAGGGATCGCCGCGCCAGTCGGCCCCGACCTTGTCTACCTCGTCGAGCAGGATCACCGGGTTCATCGTCCCGGCGTCGCGCAGCGCGCGCACGATCCGCCCCGGGAGGGCGCCGATGTAGGTGCGCCGGTGGCCGCGGATCTCGGCCTCGTCGTGGATTCCGCCCAGAGAGGGCGCACGAACTCGCGCCCCAGGGAGCGGGCCACCGACTCGCCGATCGAGGTCTTGCCCGTGCCCGGGGGGCCCACCAACGTGAGGATGGCGCCGTTGGCGCGGCTCTCCCCCTCGACGCCCCGCTCGTGGCGCAGCTTGCGCACGGCGATGAACTCGGTGATCCGGCGCTTCACGTCCTCCAGCCCGGCGTGGTCTTCATCGAGCACCTTGCGGGTGTGCTCGGGATCTAGCCGTTCCTCGGAGCGCTTCGACCAGGGCACCGCCAGGAGCCAGTCGAGGTAGCTGCGGATCATCGACGACTCGGGCGACTGCTCGCCCTGGCGCTCGAGCCGCCGCAGCTCACGCTCGGCCTGCTCGGCGACGGCCTCCGGCATCTCCGCCTCGGCGATCTTGCGCTCGTACTCGGCGATCAGGTCTCCCTCGTCCTCGCCCAGCTCCTTGCGAATCGACTCCATTTGCTTGCGCAAGAAGTACTCGCGCTGCTGCTTCTGGGCGCCGGACTCGACGTCGTCGCGGATCTTGCGGCGGACCTGGAGCTCAGCCAGCCGCTCGCGCTGCATCTGGACCGCGAGCTCGAGCCGAGCCTTGACGTCGAGGGTCTCCAGCAGCTTCAGCTTGTGATCGCGCGAGAGAGCGGGGCTGTAGCCGGCGGTGTCGGCCAGCGCGCCGGGCTCCTCGATGGAGCGCAGGAACGCGGCGATGCGCTCGTCGGCGCCGCGCAGCTCGAGGATCTCCTCGACCACGGCGCGGTACTTGCGCATGAGCTCGTTGCTGCGCTCGTCGTCGGGGTTGCCGTCGTGGATCTCCTGCACCTCGACGCGCAACTGCTCGCCGCTGGTGGGTTCCGCGGCGCCCGCCAACCCGCGATGCAAACCGACCACGGTCGCCGCCCAGGCGCCGTTTGGTAGCTGGCCGCGCTCGATCACCTCGGCGACGACGCCGACGCGGCCGAAGTCGCCATCCTGCCGCGGCAGCAGGAACACGCGATCTTCCTCGCCTGTATCGATCGGCAGGGTTGCGGTGACCGCCGGGAAGACGATCGCCTCGTCAAGTGGAATCAGTAGAAGGGTCATCGGGGGCAAGTCCAATTTCTGTAGTTAGTCCGTATAGGATAGCGAGCCGGGTTGAGCGGTCGCGATCACGGCTCCTTGAGCCGGACTAGCCTAGGCGGGGAAGCGCCGTCTAAACCGAGCGAGCAGCGCGCGATGCCCTTTCTTCGAGTCAACGGAACTCGGCTCCACTACGAGCGCACCGGCGCCGGGGACCCGCTCGTCCTCGTCCACGGGTCCTGGGTCGACTGCCGCGTGTGGGAGGCGGTATTGCCCTCGCTCGCACGTTCCTTCGACGTCGTCTTCTATGACCGCCGCGGCCACAGCCGCAGCTCCTGCCCGCCGGGTCAGGGAAGCGTCCGGGAAGATGTCGATGACCTCGCCGCCCTGATCGACCTCCTCGGCCTGACCCCGGCTCACGTCGCCGGAGCCTCGTGGGGGGGCTCGATCACACTGCGCCTCGCAGCCGCGCACCCTGAGCTCCTGCGCAGCGTGGCGGTTCATGAGCCACCGCTCTTCGATCTGCTCGAGGCCGAGGCCACGGACTGGCCCGAGCTGGCCGCGCTACGCGCCCGGCTCGGGGCCGTCGCGACCCGTCTCGAGTCGGGCGACCTGGAGGGCGCGGCCCGGCACTACTTCGATCGGGTGGCGGCGACGAACGGCGGCTGGGCGGGCCTCGACCGCGGGCACCGCCGCATCCTGCTGGCCAACGCCCTCACCTACCTCGATCAATGCCGCGATCCCGAGGCGCTGGACATCGAGCTCGAAGGCCTGGCGGCTTTCGGCGGGCCGGCGCTCGTCACCTACGGAGACCTGAGGCCGCCTTTCTTCAAGCGGATCGTCGAGCTGCTCGTCGCCGTGATGCCCGGGGCGAGAGCTCAATCGATTCCCGGCAGCGCGCACGACCCGCAGGTCACGCACCCCGACTCCTACGCGCGAGCGGTTGAGGACTTCGCGGCCGTCGGGGCGCAGCCATGACCGAGATCTCGACGGCTGGGCGCCCGCGTTGCTGGCGTTGGGCTCTAGCGATGCCGGCGGGTCCCTGCCCGCTCGAGACGACGCCGGCCCAGTACGCTCGTTGTCCTGGAGCTGGACCACGTACTGATCGCGGTGGCCGACCTGGCAGCGGCCGCGCGCGAGATCGAAGCCCGGCACGGCCCGGCTTCGATCGAGGGCGGCCGTCACCCCGGCCGGGGCACGGCCAACAGGATCGTGCCGCTCGGCGAGGCCTACCTCGAGCTGGTCGCGGTCGTCGATGAGGCCGAGGCCGCGCAGAGCCCGTTCGGGCGCTGGGTAGCTCGGGTGCACGCCAAGCCGGCCCAGCCGCTCGGCTGGGCCGTCCGCACGCACAAGCTCGACGACGTCGCCCAACGGCTCGGGTTGACGGTGGGCGCCGGCAACACGGGCCGGTCGAGCCGGCCGGCTGATGCGGTGGCGGATGGCCGGCATCGAGCAGGCCGCCGCCGAGCCCTCCCTTCCCTTCTTCATCGAGTGGGGAACACGGCACCCGCTTCCAGGCCGCGCCCCAGCAAGCCATCGGGGCGGCGCCGTCCAGATGGCAAGGCTGCAGCTCGATGGCGACCCTGATCGCCTTACGGCCTGGGTCGGGGCTAATCGTCTCCCGATCGCCGTGCCGCAGGTGCGCCCGCGGTCGCAAGCATCGTCCTCACCGGATCCGGAGGCGAGATCGTCCTCGACGCCGACGGCTGGTAAGCGACGCGACTCCGAGGGCGGCCACCGGGGGGAGCAGGACGCCCCGCCGACGTCTCAGGCGATCAGCGTCCCGGGACCCCGCTGCGTGCCCCGTAAGCAGCTTCAAGGATCGCGTCAGCCGAGCGGTCGATGTCATCCGCCGTGGTCTGCCACCCCACCACCGACACGCGCATGACCGCCCGCCCGCGGAAGCTGCTGCCGCTCAGCCAGCAAGTCCCGTCCTGCTGAGCGCGTTCGATCACCGCGTTCGTAGTCTGGTCGTCGTCGTCGAACCGCACGACTACCTGATTGAGCACGACGTCGTTGAGAATCTCGACACCGCCGGCCTCAGCCAGCCGGTTGGCGATCTGCGCGGCGTGCTCGCAGGAGCTGTCGATGATGTTCGCGATTCCGGCCCGTCCCAGCGAGCGCAGTGCCGCGTAGACCGGAACGCCGCGCGCCCGGCGCGAGAACTCCGGCGTCCAGTCGAAGCCCCAGGGGATGTCCTCGTCGTGCGGGGGGATGTAGGCCGATGTCGAGGTCATCGCGGCCCGGTGCGCGGAGGGATCGGCCACCGCCGCAATTCCGCAGTCGTAGGGCACGTTCAGCCACTTGTGACCGTCGGTCGCCCAGGAGTCCGCCCGCTGGTAGCCCCGCAGCAGGTCTCGGCGGGTCGGGCTGACGGCGGCCCAGAGCCCGAACGCGCCGTCGATGTGGCACCACGCGCCGTGGGCATCGCAGGCCTCGACGATCTCCGCGATGGGGTCAAAGGCGCCGGTGTTGACCTCGCCAGCCTGCGCGCAGACGATGGTCGGACCTTCGTGCTCGGCGAGCGCCCTCTCGAGCTCTGGGGACAGCATGCGACCCTGCTCGTCGCTCGGCACCAGGCGAACACGATCGGCCCCGAGCCCGAGCATGCGACAAGCGACCAGGACGGTCACGTGCGCCTGCTCGCCCGCGATCACGCGCAACTGCGGTCCACCCTGAAGGCCGTGGGCCTCGACGTCCCAGCCCGCCTCGCGCAGGACCGCGTGACGTGCCGCCGCCAGACAGGTGAAGTGCGCCATCTGGCAGCCCGTCACAAAGCCCAAGCTGCAAGCGGCCGGCAATCCCAGTAGGTCACGCACCCAGCCGGCGGCGACCTCCTCGGCCACGGACAAGGCCGGAGACGCGATGTATCCGCCACCGTTCTGGTCCCAGGCCGACGTCAGCCAGTCCGCCGCGACCGCCACGGGGAGGGCGCCTCCGATGACGAAGCCGAAGTAACGCGGTCCTGCCGAGGCGACGAGTCCGGGGTCGACGTCGCGCGCGAGGTCCTCGATGACCGCTCGGGGGTCCTCACCGTCATCACTGAGTTGCCGCGCGAGCCGGGAGCGTAGCTCGTCGATGCCGGTCGCTGCGCCGACGGGACGCGAGGCCAGGCTGTCGATGTACTCGTGCGCGAGCCGGACGGCGTCGTCGAGAACTTCGTAACGCGGGTCGATTCGCCGACTCTAGCTCCTGGCGCCTCGGCTTCGGGGCGACAGTGACACGTCCGGCTCGCTCCTGCCTGGGACGAGGAGCCGTAGCGGCGCGCCCGCTGATCTCGCCCCTCCTTTCCACGCGCGAAGCGAAAAGATCCGCGACCGCGACTCAGTCAGCGTCAGAACAGCTCCCCGTGGGTCCGGCGAAGCTCGAGGGGAGATCTCGTGAGCACCTAGCGCTCCAAGTCGCAAGCTCCCGCCGTCACCTAAGACCCTGACGGCCCCTCCTCTTCAACTGCGGATCCCGCAGCGAGCGTTCGCCCGCTACGGAATCTGGAGGTCGCTGAACACCCCGGCGTGATCGGAGTCCCAGTACCCGTTGACCGGCGCTCGACCAGTGACAGACGAGCTGAGCAGCTGGACCCGCGAGTCGTCGGTCAACACATGGTCGACCTGGTGATCGAAGTCGCTGACGCTCCCGAAGTTGTCGGTGAGGATGCTGGTGTTGAGACAGCAGCTCAGCGGGTTGTTGGTGCTGCGCTCGCTGAAGCCGGCGTCCGTCAGGGCCTGGTAGGCCAGCCGATCGCCGCCCTGCACCGTGTCGTCGTCGGAGTTGAGGTCGCCGATCAGGATCACGGGCAGGTCACCGGTCGCCGCGCCACCGGGCGCCACCAGCTCCTTGGCCTGTGCCTCGCGGATCGTCGGGTCGCCGAACGCCTCGAGGTGGGTGTTGACGAACCGGAACCAGCCGCTGTTGCTGACGCTGACGTCGGCCTGCGTCCAGCCGCGATCCACCCTGACCGTGATGCCGGCGATCGTCGGCACGAAGGCCGCCTGGTAGTGGCCGCCCGTCGCGTTCTTGGTCCTGACGCTGTTACCGACCTTGGCCAGGATCACGTCGCGCATCGTCAGCCGCGCGTTGATCTCGCCGTTGTCGTTCAGGCCCGGGAAGTCACCGTCGCCCGGAACGCCGTTGTAGTCCGCGGGCGCCTCGAAGTCGAACTCGTTCTGCGCCGTCACAACCCGATAGCGGTCGCCTTCCTGGTTGAGCTGGTCGAGCAGCAGCTGGAGGTAGTCGTACTTGACCGTCGTTGCGGTGGGGCCGGTGATGGG
The DNA here is from genome assembly GCA_046730475.1 of Actinomycetota bacterium. Classification (GTDB taxonomy): domain Bacteria; phylum Actinomycetota; class Thermoleophilia; order Solirubrobacterales; family 70-9; genus JBKPIY01. The sequence continues at coordinate 9,873 of JBKPIY010000013.1, read as the reverse complement.
AGCGAAGTCGTTGACCGGGCCGGTCCGCCACAGGGAGACCTCTTGGAGGCCGACGAGATCGGGCTTCTTGCTGAGGATCTCGCTCGCCAGGCCCTTGGCGCGAACCGGGAAGTTGTTGGTGTCCACGTCCCGGAGGATTTGCCCGTTCTTATCGATGAAGTCGGTGTAGCTCGAGGCGCCGATCGCCGGAGCCAGGTCCGCGCCCAGGTAGAGGTTGCGGGTCATCACGCTGGCGTGATGCTTCTCCGCTGCGCCCGCGGGCGCGGCCAGCGCGATCGCCACCAGCGCGGCGAGCAGAAGTACGAAACGACCTCGACGGGGGCTGTTGCTGTTCCTCGACATGGACTCCCTTCCCGTGCCGGCGGGTCCAGTGGCTGTCGGCCCTGTCAAGCACGTGCCAGCGATGCTTGACGCCTTCGGCGAGACCCTAGCATGACTCAGGCGGCGATCGCCGCGGCTCGGGGGTCCTCGGGGGCGTCGCCGGACTGGCGGTGGCAGCGAAGGGCGGACCAGCCGCAGGGCCCGAGCTCGAGGTCCGCCCGCTCGAGCGCTACGGACGTCCTGATCCCGGCGTGAGGGACGGCGAGCTCTCCCACCCGTTCCGGGCCCCGAAGGCGCCGGCGGCGGCTGGGGCGTGGCCCAACCTCGGCGCGAGGAAGTTCGGTGCGATTTCGGGTGCTGATCGATGGACAGCCACCGGGCGCCGCTTACGGAGTTGACGTCGACGAACGAGGCAGTGGGACGGTTACCGAACAACGGCTGTATCAACTGGTTCGCCAGCGCGGCCCCGTCACTGACCGCACGTTCGAGATCACGTTCCTTGCTCCCGGGATTGAGGCCTACGCGTTCACCTTCGGCTAGATCGAGGCGCAGGAACGCTCCGCGGCGCGCGTGACCAGCGACTTGGCCGAGCCGCCGCGGCGGATGGGTTCTGATTTCAGGTGCGGGCAGTCTGAGGGCGACTCGGGATCTCCAAGTAGCGGTCGCCGGTCATCGGTGGGCGGGCCGCCGCAGATAGCCGCTGGTCTCGCCCTCGACGGGCCTTACGAGGTGGCCCAGCCCGAGGCTGACGTCCCAAACGTGTAGGCCCAGGCCGGGTTCGGGATCACCGAGAGCGTGGGCTGATTGCGTCGGACGTCGTCCTGCGCCCCGACGTCGTCGATCTGCAGCCAGCTCGCGCCGCTCGACTGCTCGCAGTGGCCTCACACAAGCCACCTTGAGCTGTCAGGGTCGTCCCCGTTAGAGGGATACAAGGGACTGCGCCGTTGGTCGGAAAGCGGACGAAAGCTGTAACGTCGACGCCAGGCCCCTGATTGGGGCCGCGGTAGCGTTCAGCGGATGGAGGCGACCGAGTTCAAGCGTGCGAGCCACGCCGTGTGGGAGGCGATGGCGCCCGGATGGGACGAGCGCCACGCCTACTTAGAACAGACGGGCGCGCCCGGTGACCGAGCGTATGCTCGAGCGTCTCGCGGCGACCCCCGGAGGGACGATCCTGGAGCTTGCGGCCGGCACCGGGATAGTGGGTTTCGCCGCCGCACGGCTGGTCGGGTCGGACGGGCGTGTGATCGTCAGCGACTTCTCACAGGCGATGGTCGATGCCGCGGCGCGCCGCGCGAGTGAACTCGGGCTGGACAACGTCGATTGCCGCGTCCTGGACGCGGAGCAGCTCGACTTACCCGATGCGGCGGTCGACGGCGTGCTCTGCCGCTGGGGGTACATGCTGCTGGCGGATGTCTCGGGTGCGCTCGCGGAGACCCGCCGCGTGCTGCGCCCCGGCGGTCGCCTGTCCTGCGCAGTGTTCGCGGGAGCGGAGCAGAACCCGTGGGCGGCGCTGCCCGGCCGCGTGCTCCAGGAGCGGGGGCACGTGCCGGCCTCGGCGGCGGGCGCGCCGGGAATCCTGGCGCTGGCCGACGGCGACCGCCTCCGTCGGCTGATCGTCGGAGCCGGCTTCTCGGAGCCGCAGATCGAGGAGGTCAGGTTCAACTGGCGCTTCGGCGACGCAGATCAGTACTGGAAGTTCCTGACCGGGGCCGCCGGGGCGATTGCCATGGTGGTCGAGCAGCTCGAGGAGGACGAGGCACGGGTCCGCCAGGAGATCGCCCAGCGCGTTGGGTCCCTCGATGGCGCCGGGATCGAGTTCCCCGCCGTCTCACTGATCGCCTCGGCGTCGTAGGGGAGACCCAATCGGAAACACCGTCCCCCGAGCTCGGCCGGGAGGCGACGGTCATCTCGCGAAGATCGGCCAAGCAGCGGGAAAGCGTAAACCGGTGCCGGTGTCGACGAGCGGCGGGAGGCCAGCGCGCCGGACCCGTCGAGAAGGTTGAGGATGCGGACGACGTCGAGGCGGGTCTCCGTGAGCTAGCCGGGCCTCGAGCTTATGAGGCCTGATCGCCTGAGCGGTCCTCCTCCGCGCGGTCGGCGGCCTTGCGCGCGAAATCGATGAAGGCGCGGGCGGCGGCCGACTGATGACGCCGCTTGTTCCAGAGCAGCGTCGCCGGAAGGCGAACCCCGGGCCGAAGACCGCGGACGTCGATCGGCGGTCCCTCGCGGCGGGTTAGAGAAGCCGGCAGCACCGCCGCCCCGAATCCGGTCGACACGAGGCAACGCAGCAGGAAGGGGTCGCCGCTCTCCAGCGATATCCGCAGCGGCTGGCCGGCGCGGGCGAAGAACTCGTCGAGCGCCTGCTTGATCGCCGAACCCGAGCGCGGGGTGACAAGCGCGTGGCGGGCGAGCTCGGCGGCGCTGACGCGAGCACGATCGGGGCCGGCCCCGGCAGGGAAGGCGGCGACGACCTCCTCCTCGCTCAGGCGCTCGACCTCGAGCTCCGCGGGCGGCTCCCCTGCGAGGAGCGAGAAAGCGGCATCGACCTCGTCGTGGGCCAGATAGCGGATCATGTCTCCGGCAGTGCCCTCGTGCAGGTCGAGCTCGATCCCCGGAAAGGTCTCGCTGAAGCGAACCAGCAGCCGCGGCACGTCGAGCCCGCCGGCGGGGAGCAGGGCGCCGACCGAGACCCGGCCGCGGACCAACCCGCGCAGCTCGTCGACCTGGCCTCTGATCCCGTCGACCTCGGCGAGGACGCTGCGAGCGCGGGCGGCGACCGCCTCACCGGCTTCGGTGACGACGACCGTGCGACTGGTCCGCTCGAAGAGCTCGGCTCCGAGCTCAGCCTCCAGCCGGCGGACCTGGTGCGAGAGGGCCGACTGGGCGACGTGGAGCTCCTCGGCGGCGCGCCTGAAGTGGCGATGGCGAGCGACGGCCTCGGCGTACTTGAGCTGGCGAAGCTCCATCGCATTGATCGTAATTCACGATCGATCTGGTGACAACAACATCTTGCATCGATCGCTCCTGGAGCGCAGAATCCAGGCCGTGTCATCGATCCGATGCACCTCGAGCCAGCGCTCGCATCGCCACCGGGCTGCCGCATGGTCGCGGCCGGTGACGCTTCGCCTGGCGGCCGCCGGCGACGCCCCCGCGCTCGAGCGGCTCGCCGCGCTGGACTCTCGCCGGCTTCCCCCTGGGCCGCACCTGGTCGCCGAGCGGGACGGGATCGCGGCCGCGCTATCGCTCTCCACGGATGAGCTGGTCGCCGACCCGTTCCGCCGAACCGCCGAGCTGCGCGGGTCGCTGCGGTGCCACGCGGGCGAGGCTCGGATCCACCGCGAGGGGAGCGCCGAAGTCGGGCTGGAGCCGCGACCGCAACTGGTGCCCGGGTGATCACCTCCGCCTTCGGGATCCGCCGCGAGCTTCGCCCCGGCGACCTGGGGGCGATCATCGCTCACCACGGCCTGGTCTACCGGCCCGAGTACGGCGTCGACTCGATGTTCGAGGCGCAGGTGGCGGCGAGCGTTGCGCGGGCCGCCGCCCGCGGCTTCCCGCGCGAGCGCGAGGCGATCCGGATCGTCGAGTACGACGGTCAGCACGCGGGCAGCATCGGTCTCACTGACGAGGGCAGGGACGAGGCGGCGCTGCGATGGGTACTGCTCGACTCCCGGCTCCGCGGCCACGGCCTTGGCCGCCGGCTGGTGGGCGAGATGGTCGCGCGGGCACGGGAGTCCGGCTATGCCCGGGTCTGGCTCGAGACCTTCAGCGAGCTCGAGGCGGCGGCCCACCTGTACCGCGAGCACGGCTTTGCCGTGGTCTCGGAGGAGACGGCTCCGCGCTGGGGCCGTGATCGGATCACCTATCAGCGCTACGAGCTCGAGCTTGAACGAACGGAAGCCCCCGCGGCAGGGAGCGCGGGGGCAAGCGCGGTCGGGGGCGCGGGGGACCTGAGCACGATCCGCGCCCCCTGACGGATAGGCCGTGGGCTGCTCGCGGGGCCCTTCCCGGGCCGGGGGGCGAGCACTGGCCTGGTCGCCCGACGGCAACTGGTCACGAGAGCGCCCCCTGGGCGTCGATCGCGCGAGGCCGCAGCCGGCGGGCGGCGAACACGAGCGGGGCGAGCAGAAGCCGCTCCGCGCGGACGCTCAGGAGCGGGGCATCAGCCTCCCGGTCGTATGCCCTCGCCAGCAGGGCGAAATCGAGGGGATTGCGCGGCAAGCCGCGTCGTGACATTCGCCCCGTCCGGGCCATCGCCACGACCTCGCCGAGCATCTCCTCTATCGCCAGGGCCGGACGGACCTCGACCCGCACCCGGGCCTCCTCGTCTCCGGCGTTGGCGAACCCGTGCGTGAGGTCCGGCTCACCTCGACGACCTCGCCCGGCCCGGCCACGACCGTTCGCCAGCGGATCCGAAAGCGCATGTGGCCGTGAAGGACCTCGAAGCGCTCGGTCTGGATCGGGTGGACGTGCGGCACCGGGACCTGGCCGCCGGAACGCAGGCCGAGCTCGGACGCGAGCAGCTCGCCACCGGTGGTAGTGGCGGTGTCCGTGAACGTGAAGCGCTCGCCCGTCACCGGGTTCTCGAGGGTGTTGCCAGCTCCAGCCCGGGGACCTCGCGCTCGTCACCCACGGGGCCGGCCACCGGCTGCGAAGCGAGGCGGGGGCGCCGGCACCGGGGATCCTCGACCTCGATCGCGAGGAGATCTCCGACCGCTACGAGGTCCTTCGCCATGGGGGCGGGGGAGCATTGACGAGGCTGATGTGCGGAGCGGTTCGCTTCGACCACCCGGCGGCGCGAAACCTGGTCGCCGCCCTGCCGGACATCATCCGGATCGAAGCGGTAAGCGCGCCGGACATGGACTGGATGCAGGGGACGCTCGGGCTGATCGCCGCTGAGACCAAGCGCTTCAGATACAGCGGAAATAGGTGTTATGGCGGTGTCTCGCTGGCTCCCTTCCCTGCCAGGGGTTGGGCGGCCGGGCGGGCGTCAGTTGGCGGCAAGCCTCAGTGGTGCGCCAGGCGCCCCTTCTCGAGCTCGGCCTCCCACCTTCGCCGTCGCTCGCCGTACTCGAGCGGCAGGGCGACGTCCAGGTCCTCGGCCACCTGCACCCAGCCAGGGCGCCCCGATAGTCGCCCGTGGCAGCGCTCGCATCGGCCCCGCTTAGGGCCAGCTCGAGCGAGTCCCGATGATCGCTCACGTCTCCCTCGCGCCCGGTCCGGGGTCGGCAAGGTCCTGGAGCGGCGGGGAATCGGGGCCATCGCCCCTCAGATAGGGCGCGAGGCGCGACCCCGCCACCTTCCCGGGTGGCCACCACAGCGGCTCCTCGCTCGGGGACGCGCCCTCTCGGCGGGGCGCCGACCGGCGCGCGCTGGTTCGCCTCGACTGAATCAAGCCTGCGGCACCGGCCCACTGTGCGAACATGTGTTCGATGCGCCCAGCAGCTGCCCGTACGCTCGCTTCCGCCGGGCTCTGGACGCCGGCAGGCTCGGGGCGGGATCGCCCCGTTATCGCCGGTGACCGCCCAATCTGGGCACGAAAATCGGCTCAAACAAATGAAGGTAGCCCACCGCGCGCTCGCTGATCGTGAGCTGTAGCGGACCTCCGCGCTGTCGCAGCTATGGAACCGCAGCAGTCCCAGGCGATACACCGTTCCCCGCCGGCCCCCACCCGCCCGCGTGAAAGTCGCCCTTAGCTGGCCCCGATGTCCTCGGCGTTCTTCGCATCGGTAACCGCCCACCCCACGCGCTCGATCAGTTGGGCGGCGTGGTGATTGCTGGCGAAGTGTTCCGGTTGAACATTCTCCCAAAGCATGACGGTGGAATCTTGCTCGCTGCTTGCGTCGGTCCTAAGCTCGCTGCTTGCGTCGGTCCTAACGATGATCGTGGGCATAAGCCTGTTCCTTCCTTGCTCGGTTCGCCGGCTCCGGAGAGCGCGGGGAGCGGGGTCTAACGGTTCGCGTCGCGAGAGACGAGCGGGACCCGGCGCTCTCGATGGAGGCGGTCCACTTCGTCCAGGACCTCGCGACGAGCGCGGAATTTGCGCTCGTATCCACGTACCCGCTTGATCGCTGCGAGGTCGGCCTTGTCGAGCGCGGCCACGGCCTCCTCCGCGCTGAAGGCGTCGTAGCCCGGAAGCGGTTCATCCTGGCGCATCCAGCGGAGCTTGTTGAACACGGCCTCGCGACCCTGGTGAGCCCGCTCGTAGCTGTCGATCTCTGCCAGCTCGACCTGCGAATGGCTGGAGAGCGAAGCGATCAGATCCTTGGCCTTGAGCTTGTCGTAGCCCGCCACCGGCTCTTTGACGGTGGTCATCTTCATGGCTCCGTTTGTGTGGACCCCGACGGCACGATGGACGGGGGCGGGACCGGCGACGCGGCCGGCATCGGCGACGCGGCCGGCATCGGCGACGCTGGAGGAATCGGTGCTGAGGAAATCGGTGTGGAATCCGTTGCCATGTCTTACATGTTATCACGCATTCATGAAATACTTTTCCGGTATGGCAGAGCAAGACTCACGACAGATCGCCCCCCGCTGGGACTTCCTGACCAACCACGCGCACGTCCTGGTCTGCGTGGCCCGCGACCCCGGCATCCGGCTGCGAGACATCGCTGCCGCCGTCGGCATCACCGAACGCGCCGCCCACCGAATCGTGTCCGACCTCGTCGACGAGGGCTACGTGATGCGCGAGCGACGGGGCAGGCGCAACCACTACCAAGTCAAGGCCAAGCTACCGCTGCGCCACCCCCTGGCCGAGGAGCGTGAGGTGGGCGATTTGCTCGAGGTCCTGATCGGCTAGGCGACAAGACGAGCCAGCAGGCATGACGGCCGTTGGAGAAGATCCCAAGCGATGTGATCTTCGGACTCGCGCTCGCCCTAGCCTGCGCGCTCGCGACGAGCGTCTCCTTTCTGTTCAAGCAGCGCGGCGCGGTCTCGGCGCCGCCCGTACGCGTTTGGAAGCCGCTGCGAAGCGCAACCGAGCTCTTTCGCTCCAGGTGGTTCGCGGTGGGCTGGCTGGTGGCGGTGGGAGCCTGGGCGCTTCACGTAGGCGCCCTTGCGCTAGCTCCGCTGTCGATCGTGCAAGCTGTCCTCTCGGCCGGGCTGGTCTTCCTCGCTGTGCTCGCCGAGCGATACTTCGGTTTCCGCCTCGGTCGCCGCCAGTGGATTGGTGTGATCATCACAGCGGCAGGGCTTGCGGTCATCGGCGTTACGCAAGGATCACAGCCCGGCGAGCCTCCGCGCTACGCACTTGCCGCCCTGATCACCGTCGAATGCACCGTCCTTCTACTCGCCACGGGAATTGCCGCGATGGCTGGCCGCCTCCGCGTCCTGCAGGCAAGGGAGGGCGTGCTCCTCGGCGCAGCTGCCGGCGCGCTGTTCGGCATTTCCGACGTCGCGCTCAAGTTCCTCACCCACGCCGTGCAAGGCGGGGTGCTCGAGCTGATCAGCCCGTGGACGTTCGCGGCGCTGGCCGCCTCGGTGATCGCCTTCTATGCCTCGGCCCGCGGCCTGCAGGTCGGCCCGGGCGTCGAGGTCATCGCGCTCACCTCGGTGGCGGCCAACCTCGTCGCGATCGTCGGCGGCGTCCTGGTCTTCCGTGATTCGATCGGGACCGGGGCCGTGGCGATCGCCGGACGGATGATTGCGTTCGGACTCGTCATCGCAGGTGCGGCCCTGCTCCCCGCCCCGCTCCGGGTTGTCGATCCGCACGACAAGCCCGCCGGGGCAGCTGCCACCACGATCGGCTCAAACAAATGACGCTGGGGCACGGGCTACTGGGTGTATTCGAGCCTGGCTGCTCGAATACGGGTCGCTACCAGACACGACCGCGGCAGGGAGCTGATATGTCAGTTGGATTGTTTCAAAACTGGTTGGTGGAGATCACAGACCGGAAGGCTAGCCCGGACTAACCCCAAGTTCTTGCAACACCTGGGAGATCGATAGCAGGGCCCTGATGTGGGACGCCCCGGCCACGCCCGGGGCGTCCGCGCGCCGCCTTCCCCCGCGCAGGACGCCGTCCTCGTGGTCAAAACCGAGTATGGCCTGCTGCCCGTCGACGGCTACACGGCGGCGCGGCGGCACAGCAACGCGGCGCCGAGACGATCGCCGCAGAGGCGGACCGAAAGCGCGCGTTCACAAGCTGGATCCGCGCGAGCGAGAGCCGTATTCGACGCGGCCACCGGGCGACGGGCCGCTCGCCCCGGCGCGCCTACTGCCTCCCGGCGAGGCCGCCCGCCAGGTCACGCGCCAGCACCTCGATGCTCCCGGCGCCCGCCTCGACATGGTCGGGGTTCAACTCGGTGATCGTGAGGCCGGAAAGCGCGGGCGATCGGAGCAGGGCGTGCAGAGCTTGCGCGGCGTCCGGGTAGGCGAGCCCCTCGTTGCGTCCGGTGTTCTCGGAAAGCGGCGTGTCTGTGAAGTCGATGACGTCGACGTCGAAGTGAACGAGGAGGCGCTCCGCCCGAACCTCGAGCAACTCGAGTGCGTGGGCCGCGGCGGCGGCGGGATCTGCGCTGACCTCGTCGACCGAGATGACCTCGATCGAGAGCCGCTCGATCGCCTCCCGCTCGTGCGCCGTCGCCTGCTCGGGGCCCCAGCCGAAGAGAACGACCTGGTCGGGCTCGAGCAACGGCGCCCTTGGCCCGACTTCGACCAGGTCGCGCTCCGCGCCCTCCTCGCCGAGCATGTGCGCCACCCCCATCCAGTCAAGCGCGCCCGGCCGGACGCTCTCGGGGACGTTGAGGTCGGCGTGGGTGTCGAAGTAGATGAGCCCGAGACGCTCCGCGCTCTCGATATGCCCCGCGACGGTCCCGACCCCGACCGTGCAGTCGCCGCCCAACACCAAAGTCGCCTCGCCCGCGGCGACCGCTTCGGCGACGCTGCGGGCAGTGTCATGGACGGTCTCGACGACTCTGTCGAGATTCTGCGCGCGCCGATGCTCGCGGTCCGGTCGCCAGCGCCAGACCTCGCGATCGCCGTGGTCGCGCACGTCGACTCCCGCCGCACGAAGGAGCTTGATCAGGCCGGCCCGCCGCAGGGCGGCGGGCGCTCGCTCCTGGCCCGGTGCGAACGCCCCGGCGCTGCTCGGGACGCCGATCACCCCGATTGGACGCCCATTCACCTCGCTGACCCTACGCCGCCCACGCCGGCGTCGCACGCTCGAAGCCGCCCCCCGCAGCACTCACGGAAGGCCTCCAGCACCGATCCAGCTTGCTGGCTGATCCGCGGAGCCGCCGGGCCCGACCGCCAGCAGTTTCAGGACACCCTCACGCGTTAGCAGCCGCCTGCGGCACGGTTTCGCCGTCCGGCGTTTCGCCAGAGTGTCCCCGCGGCATGCTGGCGCTCACGTCGCGATGGTCAGCACGAGCTTCCCCCGCGCGTGGCCGCTCTCATTGAGCTCGTGCGCGCTTCACTTCGGCGAGAGGGATCGCCGCGGCGATCTCCACGCGCACGTCTCCGCTTGCCACGAGCTCGGCGATCCGCGCGAGCTGGTCGGGCTTTGGGCTATTCAGCAGCAACTCGGCCCGCACGCCGCGCTCGCGCGCGGCCTCCTCG
>JBKPIY010000012.1:0-9787 GCA_046730475.1 Actinomycetota bacterium | reverse complement strand
GGCATACGAGATCCACCTGTGTGTCTCGTGGGCTCGGAGATGTGTATAAGAGACAGACGATGACCTCGTCGATCCGGTTCAGGAACTCGGGCCGGAACACCTTCTTCAGCTCGCCCATGATCCGCGACCTCATCTCGTCGTACGAGGCGCCCTGATCGTCGGAGGCGGCGAACCCGAAGGAGATGTTCTTGGAGATGTCCTGGGCACCGATGTTCGAGGTCATGATCACGATCGAGTTGCGGAAGTCGACCGTGCGTCCTTGGGCGTCTGTTAGGCGCCCGTCTTCCAGGATCTGGAGGAGGATGTTGAAGACGTCGGGGTGGGCCTTCTCGATCTCGTCGAGGAGCAGCACCGAGTAGGGCTTTCGCCGCACGGCCTCGGTGAGCTGGCCGCCCTCGTCGTAGCCGATGTAGCCGGGGGGCGAGCCGACCAGGCGCGAGACGGCGTGCTTCTCCATGTACTCGGACATGTCGATCCGGACCATCGCGTCCTCGTCGCCGAACAGGAACTCGGCGAGGGTCCGCGCCAGCTCGGTCTTACCGACCCCGGAGGGGCCGAGGAAGATGAACGAGCCCGCCGGGCGCTTCGGGTCCTTGATCCCGGCGCGCGAGCGGCGGATCGCCTTCGACACCGCGGTGATCGCGGCTTCCTGGCCGATCACCCGCTTGTGGAGCTCGTCCTCCATCCGGACCAGCTTCTTGGTCTCCGCCTCGGTCAGCTTGAAGACAGGGATCCCGGTCCACATCGAGACGATGTCGGCGATCTCGTCCTCACCGACCTCGGGGCGCTCACCCCCCTCACCCGAGCTCCACTCGTGCTCGAGCTCCTTCTTCTTGTTGGTGAGGCGGCGCTCCTGGTCGCGCAGGTTGGCGGCCTTCTCGAACTCCTGGGCTTCGATCGCGGCCTCCTTCTCGCGCCGCGTCGTCTCGATCTCCTCCTCGAGGTCACGATAAACCGGAGGCTGGGTCATCGACTTGATCCGCATCCGCGAGGCGGCCTCGTCGATCAGGTCAATCGCCTTGTCGGGGAGGAAGCGGTCGGAGATGTAGCGGTCGGCGAGCTCGGCGGCGGCCTCGAGCGCTTCGTCCGTGATCTTCACCCGGTGGTGCTGCTCGTAGCGCTCGCGCAGCCCCTCGAGGATCTTCACCGTCTGCTCGGTCGAGGGCTGCTCGACCTTGATCTGGGCGAACCGACGCTCCAGCGCGGAGTCGCGCTCGAGGTACTTGCGGTACTCGTCGAGGGTGGTGGCGCCGATCGTCTGCATCTCGCCACGCGCGAGGGCCGGCTTCAGGATCGAGGCGGCGTCGATCGCGCCCTCGGCGGCGCCGGCGCCGACCAGGTTGTGAAGCTCGTCGATGAACAGCACGATGTCGCCGCGCTGGGTGATCTCCTTCATCACCTTCTTCAGCCGCTCCTCGAACTCGCCGCGGTACTTGGAGCCCGCCACCAGGGCGGCCAGGTCGAGGGTGTAGATCTGCTTATTGCGAAGCAGCTCGGGGACCTCGCCCTTGGTGATCCGGGCGGCGAGGCCCTCGACGACGGCGGTCTTGCCGACGCCGGGCTCGCCGAGGAGGACCGGGTTGTTCTTGGTCCGGCGGGAGAGGATCTGCATGATCCGCTCGATCTCGATCTCCCGGCCGATCACCGGGTCGAGCTTCCCCTCGGCGGCGAGCTTGGTCAGGTTGCGGCCGAACTGGTCGAGCAGCTTCGAGGACTTCTTGCCCTCGGCGGTGCCGGCGGCGCCCCCGCCCTGGCGGCGGCCGCCGGGGCCGGACAGCATCCGGATGACCTCGTTGCGGATCTTCTCGGAGTCGGCATCGAAGTCGAGCAGGATCCGGGCGGCGACGCCCTCGTTCTCGCGGACCAGTCCGAGGAGGATGTGCTCGGTGCCGATGTAGTTGTGGCCGAGGGAGAGCGCCTCGCGCAGCGCCAGCTCGAGCACCTTCTTGGCGCGCGGGGTGAAGGGAATCTGGCCGGCGGTGACCTCCTCGCCCGAGCCGACGATCCGGACCACCTGGGAGCGGACCCGCTCGACGGTGATGTCGAGGGACTCGAGCACCCGGGCGGCGAGGCCCTCCTCCTCGCGGAGGAGGCCGAGCAGGATGTGCTCGGTGCCGATGTAGTTGTGCTTGAGAGTCCGCGCCTCCTCCTGGGCTAGGACCACCACCTGGCGGGCTCTCTCTGTGAATCTCTCGAACATCAGGCGCTTGCCTTTCGGTGTATCAGTCTGTCCGGCTGTCCTTCGGGGATTCGGTCGGTAGTAGTGATGGTCCGGTCGAGTCGAGGGCTTACAGGGACGCAGACTTGCCGGGGGCCCTATCCGTATCGGCTCCTGGCTGCCGATCCCTTGATCTGACCTCCGGTTCTGTCGCAGGACGGCGAGAGCCCAGTATAGCCACGGGGCTTCCCCGTCCAGGCAGGCTTTAGGCCCGCCGAAAGCACTCCCTGCAAGATGCGAGAAGAAGTGCCTGCATTTCGAGGGGCTTGGAAAATGTGTGAGCCAGGTCACGGCGGCTCCCGGTGGTGCGGGGACCGTCAGCGGATACCGTTCGCGCCGATGAAGGCGTTCGAGAAGTTGAAGTCGAGCCCCCTCCTCGCCGTTGCCTGCGCAACCGGGTTGGTCGGGATCGCGGTCTGGGTCTGGTGGGCGATCCACGTCGGCAACGTGCGCGGGGGAAGGGCGGCGGTCGGGGTGCTGATCACCTGGCCCCTGCTCGCGAGCGTCGCCGCCCTGATCGCGTTTGCCGTCCGCGGCGCCGTCCGGCTCGCCCGCGACCGCTCGGGGCCGTCCGACGCACCGGCAGCGGTGGGCGGCGACGCTGACCCCGGCTCCCACGGGGACGGCGAGGAGGAGGCTGACCCCACCCCCGGCGCGAAGGACGAGAAAGAGGGTGAGGATTCTCGTTCAGTGAAGGGCGAGAGCGAGGAGGACGACGAGGACGCGACCAAGGCGAAGGCGGCGGGCTGACGACCGCGATTCGCCGCGCGGATCAGGTCCGCATCGCGGGGAACAGAAGCACCTCTCGCACCGTCGGGGCGCCGGTGAGGATCATCACCAAGCGGTCGATCCCGAGCCCGGCCCCGCCAGTCGGGGGCATCCCGACCTCGAGCGCCTCGACGAATGCCTCGTCGTAGGGCTGGGTCTCCTCGTCGCCGCGGGCAAGCTCCTCCCGCTGCGCCTCGAAACGGCGGCGCTGCTCGTCGGGGTCGTTGAGCTCGGTGAAGGCGTTGGAGATCTCGATGCCGCCGACGAAGGCCTCCCAGCGTTCGACCAGGCCCGGTTCGGTGCGGTGGGCCTTCGCGAACGGAGAGAGCTCGACCGGGTAATCGGCGACGAAGGTGGGCTCGATCAGGTTCGGCTCCACCTCCTTGGAGAGGAGCCCGTCGACGAGCTTCCCCCACCCCTCCTCGGGACCCGGCTTCGCTCCCATCGCGGCGGCGAGCTGCTCGCGGGTGGGGTGCTCGGCGATGTCGAGGCCGGTCCGCTCCCGGATCGCGTCGCGGAGGGTCACCCGCCGCCAGGGTGGCGCCAGGTCGATGGTCCTGCCCTCGCGCTCGATCTCGGTGGTGCCGAGCACCCGCTCGGCGACGTGGGAGACGAGCTGCTCGAGCCGCTCGGCGGTGTCGTCGTATTCGGCGTAGGCCTCGTACCACTCGAGCATCGTGAACTCGGGGTTGTGCTTGTGGGAGATCCCCTCGTTGCGGAAGTCCTTGCCGAGCTCGTACACGCGGTCGAGCCCCCCTACCACCAGCCGCTTCAGATAGAGCTCGGTCGCGATCCGCAGGTAGAGGTCGCGGTCGAGGGCGTTGTGGTGGGTGGTGAAGGGGCGAGCGAGGGCCCCGCCGTATAGAGGCTGGAGGATCGGGGTCTCGACCTCGACGAAGCCGCGCTCGTCCAACCACTCCCGGACGGCGGCGACCGTCGCGGTCCGCTTGCGAAACAGCTCCCGGGTCTCCTCGTTTGCGATCAGGTCGAGCTCGCGCCGCCGGTAGCGCGTCTCGGTGTCCTCGAGGCCGTGAAACTTCTCCGGCGGCGGGCGGAGGCTCTTGGAGAGCAGCTTCCAGCTCGAAACCCGGAGGGTCAGCTCCCCGCGCTTGGTCGCGAACACCTCGCCCTCGACCCCCACGATGTCGCCCAGGTCGAGGCCGATCAGGCGCCGATAGGGCTCCGCGCCGAGGTCATCGGCGCGCGCCTGGAGCTGGATCCGGCCGCTGCCGTCGCGGATGTCGAGGAACGAGGCCTTGCCCATCTCCCGCCGTGCGGCGATCCTGCCGGCGACGCGGCGGCGGGCGCCGGTCTCCTCCCCCGCCCCGAGCCCCTCGTGGGCGGCGCGAACCTCGGCGATCTCATCGCGCTCGCCGAACGAGTGCGGGAACGGCTCGACCCCCTGCTCGCGCAGCCGCTCGAGCTTCGCCCTGCGCTCGGCGATCACGTTCGACCCAGGCCGCGGTTCGGCCCGCTCGCTCATCGCGCGAGCCTAACGCCCACGCCGCACCAGGTCAGGCCGCTTCGATCTTGGTGATCTTGAGCTTCTTCTTCGGCCCACGCGGGGTGTCGACGGTGACGACGTCGTTGCGCTTGCGGCCGAGCAGAGCCTTGCCGACGGGTGACTCGTTGGACAGTTTCTGCTGGATCGGGTCGGCCTCGGCCGAGCCGACGATCTGGAACTTCTGCGACTTGCCCGACCTCTGGTCCTTGACGTGGACGACGGCACCGACCGCGACGTGCTCGGTGTCGATCTTCTTCTCGTCGATCACGGTCGAGCGCCGCAGGCGGTCCTGGAGCTGGGCGATTCGCTGCTCGAGCATCGCCTGCTCGTTCTTGGCATCCTCGTACTCGGAGTTCTCGGCGATGTCGCCGAACTCGCGCGCCTCCTTGATCCGGTTTGCGATCTCGCGGCGGCGATTCGTCTGGAGCTCCTCGAGCTCGTCCTTGAGCTTCTCGAGCCCCTCGGGTGTGATCAGTGTCTCGCGGGCCACTTCTGTCTCTACCTCCAGCCGGGTCCCCCCGGCGAAACGCCTGCTATCGAGCCGAAAAATGAGCCCGCGGTGGGGGCGACCGTCGCCGGGCCCACCCGGGCGAGCGCGCGATTATAGCGGGGCGCCCAGCGCAGCCCGCACCGCTCGGGCGGCGGCGACGGGATCCTCGATCTGGGGGTAGTGGCCGAGGTCGGCGAGCTCGGTGAGGGGCGCCCGCGGCCTCAGCTCGCGAACGGCCGACAGGACCCGGGGCGTCGCCACCGGGTCCAGCATCCCCCAGGCGAGCTGGAGCGGCTTCGGCCACGCGGCGAGGGCCCCGAGCCAGCGCTCGGCGCGCTCCTCCCGCTCCTCCATGTAGGCGATCAGCTTGTGGCCGAGGCGCTTGCCACCCTCGTGCGCCCACAGCGACCACTGGTCGTCGGCCTCCTCGCGGGTGAGCGGGTGGGAGGGAGAGAAGACCGAGCCCAACTGCGTCCGGAAGAACCGCTCGCTGGAGAGGTGCGCGAACAGCGGGCCGAGCCTGCCCCGAAGGAGTCGCTGGCCGAGGGTGGGACTGGCCGCCCCCTGGACCATCGAGCCGTTGAAGAGGAGGATCCCGCGCAGGTCCATCTCCAGCGACCCCTCGAGGTCGCGCGCCATCAGCTCGGTGGCGACCGAGGTACCGATGTCGTGCGCGACCGCCAGGATCCGGCGCCCGCGGGCCTCGCGACGGATGACCTCCTCGACCATGTCCGCCTGCCAGAGCAGGGTGTAGTCGTGGTCGGACGGCTTCTCGGAGAGCCCGAAGCCGAGCAGGTCCGGGGCGAGGACGGCGTGGCCCCGCTCGAGCTCTACCACGAACCGCCAGTCGTAGGAGCTGCTGGGAAACCCGTGCAGGAAGAGGAGGACCGGGTCGGCGCCGTCGCGCTCGAACAGGTGCAGGCGCCGGCCGTCGAAGCCGATCGAGCGGCCCCGATCGCGCCAGGCGATCACGCCGGGGGTAAGGACCGCGCTCACACCGCCGCGGGGAGAGGGGCAAGGGCGCTGATCAGCTCCCTCACCTGGTCGAGCTCGTTCGCCTCCTGGAGCGCCGCCGCCGCGTCCTTCCCCGCGCCGAGCCGCTCCAGGTACCACGGGTAGAACTTGCGCAGATAGCGGGCGGCGCGGTCGGGGCCGAGGTGCTCCTCGGCGCGGTCGATCACCCACCCGAGCTCGGCGGCGATCTCCGCCGGCTCCGGGGCGTCGACCCGGGCACCGGTGAGCTCCTCGAAGATCCACGGGTTGCCGAGCGAGCCACGGGCGACCATGACGGCATCGGCGGCGGACTCCCGGTATGCGCGGCGAGCGGACTCGGCCGTCGCCAGGCCGCCCGAGACGATCACCGGCACGCTGACCCGCTCCACCAGCTCGCGCACCAGGGCGTAGTCGGGCCCGCCCGAGTGCCCCTTCGACGCAGGGCGGGGATGGAAGGCGATCGCCGCCACCCCGGCCTCCTCGACCAACCGCACCGCCAGCTCGAAGCCGGAGCGGTCTCCCTCCCGAAGCCCGGACCGGAGCTTGACGGTGACGGGGACGCAGCTCCCCTCGCCCGCCGCCAGGGCGAGGGCGGTCGCGCGCTCGGGATCGGCGAGCAGGGAGGCGCCGGCGCCCGTCTTGCAGACCTTGTGGACGGGGCACCCCATGTTGATGTCGATCAGGTCGGCGCCCGCCTCGGCGACGATCGCCGCCGCCGAGCGCATCACCTCGGGGTCCTGGCCGAAGAGCTGGACCGATACGGGGTGCTCGTCGGGATGGAGGCGGAGCAGCTCGCCGAGGGTGCGCTCGTTTCCGTGGTGGAGCCCGAAGCTCGAGACCATCTCCGAGACCGCCAGCCCGGCGCCGTGGCGGCGGGCCTGGAGGCGGACGAACCAGTTCCCGATCCCCGCGAGCGGCGCCAGGAGGACGCGGTTGGCGATCTCGACGTCGCCGATCCGGAAGGGGGTTGTGAGCGAGGGTTGCATCTAGGTGTTCATCCCGTGGATCAACCTCAGGCCCCTGAGGGTAAGGAGGTCATCGACCTCGTCGATGGTCTCGCAGAACGGGGCGATGGTCCCGGCCAGGCCCCCGGTGGCGAGGAAGCTTGGCTCGTCTCCCAACTCCTCGGCGACGCGGCGGTTGATCCCGTCGACGAGCCCGGCGAAGCCATAGGCGAACCCCGACTCGATCGCCCCCTGGGTGTGCTTCCCGATCGCCGCCTTCGGCTGGGAGATATCGATCCGGGGGAGCTTGGCGGCGCGGGCGTGGAGCGCCTCGAGCGAGATCTCGACGCCTGGGCCGATCACCCCGCCGAGGTACTCCCCGGCGGCGGAGACGACGTCGAAGTTCGTCGAGGTTCCGAAGTCGACCGCGACGCAGGCGCCGCCCACCCGGTCGTAGGCGGCGACGGCGTTGACGAGGCGGTCGGCCCCCAGCTCGTGGGGGTTGTCGACCCGGATCGGCATCCCGGTCCTCAGGCTCGGACCGACCATCAGGCACCTGGTCCCGAGATGCCGCTCGCACATCCGCTCGTACTCGGGGGCGAGCCGGGGGACGACCGTCGAGACGATCGCGGCGTCGATCGCGTCGAGCTCGAGCCTCCCGATCCGAAGCAGGGTCGCGAGCGAGGCGACCAGCTCGTCGGCGGTGGCGCTCGGCTCGGTCGTCAGTCGCCAATCGTGGGCGAGATCGTCGCCGTCGAAGACGCCGAGATGGGTCTGGGTGTTGCCGACGTCAACGGCGAGCAGCATCGGCCGCGATTATCGACCAGCGGGACCCCGCCGCCGGCAGGGCGGTGAGGGCGGCCCCGCCCGGCGTCGCCGGGGCCAATACGATCCCGCCGGTGGAGGCCACCCTGTACGTGATCCCCGGCTCGCATCCCTCGATGGGGGCGCGGCTGATGCTGGAGCGAAAGGGGATCGCCTATCGGCGCCGGGACCTGATCCCGGTCGTCTCGAAGGGGATCCTCCGGGCGAGCGGATTCAAGGGGGTGACGGTGCCGGCCCTGAAGCTGGACGGCGAGCGGATTCAGGGCTCGATCACCATCGCCCGCGAGCTCGACAAGCTTCGACCCGAGCCGCCCCTGTTCCCATCCGACCCCGAGAAGCGGGTGGCTGTGGAGGAGGCCGAGCGCTGGGGGGACGAGATCCTCCAGGGCCGGGCGCGGCGAATCCTCTGGAACGGACTGAAGCGGGACCGGACTCCGCTTCGCTCCTACTCCGAGGGCGCTCGGCTCGGCATCCCGGTCGGGCTCGCGGTGCGGACCGCGGCCCCGATCGTGGCGCTGTCCGCTCGCCTCAACCAGGCCGACGACGAGCACGTCCGCTCCGATCTCGCCGCCCTTCCAGGCGATCTCCAGCGGATCGACGAGTGGATCTCCGAGGGAGTGCTCGGCGGCGAGGAGCCGAACGCCGGCGACTACCAGATCGCGCCGAGCGTCCGCCTGCTGATGACCGCGGATGACCTCCGCCCCGCCATTCGGTCGCGCCCCGCCGGGGAGCTGGCGATGAGGCTGGTCCCGCAGTTCCCGGGGCAAATGCCCCCCGTCTTCCCTGCTGCCTGGCTGGAGCCGGGCCTCTGACCCGAGCTCCTCGCCAAGGTGAACAGCGCGTCTGGATCGCGAGGCCGCTCTCGCCGGTGACCGCTCACACCCCGTTGCCCGCGAAGGCCCCGAGCCGGCGCAGGTCTTGACCTTCTCCGAGGGACGCCAGGGATGCGGAGAGGAGGGTCCCATCCGGCAGCGCCAGCTCGGGGTCGAGCTCGAGCAGGGGCGCGAGCACGAACCGGCGCGCGGTCAGCTCGGGGTGAGGGAGGGTGAGGCGATCGGTCCGGAGCTCGAGGTCCCCGAGGAGGAGCAGATCGAGGTCGACCGGGCGCGGTCCGTGACGCGGGCCACCGAAGGCGCGGCCGTGCTCGACCTCGATCGCCTTGCAGACGTCGAGCAGCGCCTCCGGATCGAGCGCGGTCCGCACCCGGGCGGCGGCGTTCAGGAAGTCGGGCTGGTCGAGAACCTCGCCGACCGGCTCGGTCTCGTAGACCGAGGAGATAGCCTCCACCTCGACGCCGTGGCGGCGAAGGTCCTCGAGCGCCCCCCGCAAATGTGCGGCCCGGTCGCCGAGATTGGAGCCCAGGCCGATGTAGCCAACCCGCTCGGGTTCGGCCGGAGCGCCGCCGCTCAGATCCCCTCCTCGTCGTCGAGCTCGCGAGCGGCGGCTCGCTCGAGGGTGACCTCGACGCCCGCCTCCTGGACCGGGTAGGGAAGAGGCGGCTCGGGCTTGGCGGCGCGAACTCGCACCGACTCGCACTCGAATCGATCCATCAGGCGCCCCGCGATCACCTGGCAGAGCCGCTCCAGGGTCCTGTAGCTGCGCTCGGTGGCGGCGAGGGCGACGATGTCGCAGACCTCGGCGTGGTCGACGGTGTCCTCGATCCGGTCGGTGACGGTGGCGTCGCAATCGGGGACGTCGAAAGCGAGGTCGAACTCCGTCCGCTGCCCGACCTCCTGCTCGGCGCCGGTGACGCCATGGTGGGTGAAGATCGAAAGCCCCCGGAGCTCGACCTCTACCGACGGCTCGACTCCTTCATCGTGCTCGCGCGGTTCCATGTAACCAAGGTAGCCGAACGGTGCGCTCCGAGTTCCGAACCGGGGAGCGTCCCCGGCGCGTGCGAAGATCGGGGGACGCTTCGGGCGCCACCCCCGCTCGAGCACGAGCTCTCCCTCGACGCCCTCGACGGGGCGGGGCCGAGCTCCGTCACGGGGACGCGCTGATCGCGGCCGGGAGGCCGGCGGCGGCGCCGGAGCTGAACCCGCCCG
>JBKPIY010000011.1:0-15193 GCA_046730475.1 Actinomycetota bacterium | reverse complement strand
CAGCCGCTGCCCCTCCTCGGGGCTCAACGGCCTGACGAACACCGATGGGGGACGCATGACCACCTCCATGGTCGTGGACATGCGTCGGTGTTCGCCGCCTCAGGCGAGTTTCCGGTCAAACGTTGTGAGACAGGCCACTAGCTCCCTACCCGGCCTCAGATGACCCCTCCTCGCCATCATCATAATCCGCGTGTCGGGGGTTCGAGTCCCTCCTCCGGCATGAAGTCCCTCCAAATCAGGACTTTTCGGAAAGTGGGAGCACACGGATTCTCAGTCCGCGTCAAAAATCCGCGTGTTGGGGAGATTCGTTAGCTGAGTTCTGCAGAGTTCGGTCGGCAATGACAGGTCCCGGCGGTTCGGGAATCGGGTCCACCACGGAGCGTGCGTCGAACTCAATCGAATGAGTCGCCAGAGGTTTCGGTGAAGTCGGACGAGTGGATCTGCACCAGCGGCCTTTCGGCCCCAGCCGAATGCCCTATCCGTGTGAATGGGTGCCGCTCAGGTCGGTTTACGCCCTCTCAGGCGTGGCCAGTTGGCCTGAGTTGTTCTGACTTTCCTGCAGATTGGGCCCTCGAATGGGCCCTCGCCACGGATCAGGGTCCTTGGGGCGCCGGGGCCGCTTCCTCCTGGTCGAGAGTTGCCGCCCAGCTCGCCAGGAGGTTCAGGCCCTCCTCGGACTTCGAACCGGGCTCGGCGGTGAAAGCGAACATCGTCAGACCCGGGTCGGCGGAGAGCTCCGTCGTCTCGTAGGTCAAGCTGAGCTCGCCGACGACGGGATGATGGAATTTCTTCACGCCGGTGTCGTGGAAGCGGACGTTGTGAGAAGCCCACAGCTTCCGGAAAGTCTCGCTTTGGGTCGACAGCTCTCCGACGAGGTCCGATAGGTCTCGGTCGTAGGGATCCCGGCCGGCTCCGGAGCGGAGGATGGCAACGACCTCGTTCGCGACGCGCTCCCAATCGACGTAGAGGTCGGTCGCCCTTGGGTCGAGAAAGGTGAACCGGGCTGTGTTCGGCGGCTGGACCGCGCCCTCGAACATCTCCGAGTAGAGGGCACGCCCAAGACGGTTCGTGGCGAGGATGTCGAGGCGCGGGTTGCACACGAACGCCGGCGCTCCGGTCATCGCGTCGAGCATGCGCTGCACGCCCGGCCGGACCCGTTGCCGCCTCCTCCGCCGCCGCGTCGGGGTCGTCGGCTGCGCGGCACGCGCGAGGTCGAAGAGATGCGCTCGCTCGGCCTCGTCCAGCTGAAGCGCACGGGCCAGCGCCTCCAGCACGCCCTCGGACACCCCGCTCAGGTTTCCGCGCTCGAGGCGCGTGTAGTAGTCGACGCTGACCCCGGCAAGGACCGCGACTTCCTCCCGGCGGAGCCCGGGAACGCGCCGCTCACCGTATGCGGTGACTCCCGCTTGCTCTGGCGTGATCCTCCCCCGCCTGGAGGTGAGGAACTCACGGACCTCGCGCTTCGTATCCATGAGATCAGCGTAACCCCGCCCGGCTCGGACTGGGAGGCACTGCCAGTACCTGGGTCAACAGGGACTCTCAGTCGCAGTTGATCGGTGCTTTTCTCGGCGCCAGTGAACGGCTATCGAAAGGACCGCACGTCATGAAGCACATCTCGCTAGGCGGACTGGACGTCTCCCGGATCGGACTCGGCACGATGGCGATGTCCGGCTATTACCTCGACCCGGACAGCAGCGACGCCGAGTCGATCCGCACCATCCATCGGGCGCTCGACCTGGGCGTCACCCACATCGACACCGCCGAGATCTACGGGCCCTACGCCAACGAGGAACTCGTCGGCCGGGCCATCAACGGCCGCCGCGACGAGGTCGTGCTGGCGACGAAGTTCGGCTTCGTCTCGCACGCTGGCAGCGGACCCGGGGTGCTCGACAGCAGCCCGGCGAACATCCGCACCGCCGTCGAGGGCTCCCTCAAGCGGCTCGGCACGGACCGCATCGACCTGTACTACCAGCACCGAGTCGACCCGAACACCCCCATCGAGGACACCGTCGGCGCCCTGGCCGAGCTGGTCGCCGCGGGCAAGATCCGGCACATCGGCCTGTCCGAGGCCAGCCCCGCCACGATCCGCCGTGCCCACGCCGTCCACCCCATCTCCGCCCTGCAGACGGAGTACTCACTGTGGACCCGTGACCCGGAGGCCGAGCTGCTGCCGCTTCTGCGCGAGCTGGGCATCGGCTTCGTCCCCTACTCGCCGCTCGGCCACGGCTTCCTCACCGGCAGAATCCGCTCCACCGAGCAGCTCGCCGACGACGACTGGCGCAAGACCAACCCGCGCTTCACCGGCGAGAACTTCCAGCGCAACCTGCGCATCGTCGACGAAGTCCAGGCCGTCGCCTCCGAGGCGGGCGCCACACCGGCACAGGTGGCCCTGGCCTGGCTGCTCGCTCAGGGCGACGACATCGCCCCGATCCCCGGCACCAAGCGCGTCTCCCGCGTCGAGGAGAACACCGCCGCCGACCACCTCGAGCTGAGCGCCGGGCAGATCGAACGGCTGAACAACCTCACCCCGGCCGCCGGCGAGCGCCACGAGGAAGCGCAGATGGCCGTGATCGACCGCTGATCGATTGGGCTCCTCGATCAGAAGGAAAGTCGGGGCGACTGGATTTGAACGAGCGACCTTTCGGCCCCCAGCTCAATCAGCTCTGCCGCATGGCGATCCTCAAAAAATGACGTTGGAGCACCGCATACCAGTTGACCGGCGCAAACCGTGCGTCCAACCGTGCGTCCAACTCCCGACTCTGACCCGAACTGAGGCGATCTCAGGGAGGCTGCCAGCCGCCTACGTACCCTCAGATGACCCCTCCTCGCCGTCATCATAATCCGCGTGTCGGGGGTTCGAGTCCCTCCTCCGGCATCGCAATTCGCTGGTAATCGGCTAGTTTCGCTTGTGCACCGGGACCTGTCTAGACGAAATGTGTCCCGGATGTGTCCCAAAAACTCGCTCACCCCCTCGGCCCATTTGCTCGCCCCGCGTTCGGGCAATGTGTCTTCGACCCCGCCGTGCACCCCCTTCGGGTTAGCTGTCGGGCTCACGCGGAAGAGGGTCGCGTTACGCCGCAAATCGGCGATTCGCCCCTGGGACCGGGTCCCCCGGCCGCCGGCCCGTCTGGGCGACCCGGCGGTTCAGCTAGGCCTGTGTCGGGTGCAGGAAACTATCAAGCAAATCGGGAGTTGCAGCCACGAGCTCTAGGTTGGCGCGGCCTGGGGCGCTGAATGCCGTCCAACCCCGGCCCGAGACCCGCCACCGGAACCCGGGCCGCCGGGCGTCCTCGCTAGCCTCGCGTCACCAAGCCTGGAGGGGCGCAGGCCCGCGAGCACACCAAGCAGCAAACTCATGCTGACCTCGCTCAGATGGGCCGCCCGCCGCCCTTCAAGGGTCGGACTCGGAACTCGCCCAGGCGGCACGACGACGACGTCAGGACCGCTCGCCCGACGAGGGACCGACCGCTCCCCTCCCCAAGGCTTCACTCGGTCCGGTAGCTCAACCGCGCGGTGCCGCGGCGCTCATTGGACCGCCGTGATGGCGTCCTCGATCTGACTCAAAGGCAGACCCCGGAGCCCACACGCGCTTGCCGCGGGGCCCTCGACGACGATGGAGGGGGTCGCATTGAGGCCGAGAGACCGAGTGTCGCTTTCGACCTTGGAGAGCGCCGAGTCCCACCCCGAGCTCTGGCGATCGCCGCTCCGCTATTCGCCTCGAGGAACGCCGCGCGCGCGTGTGCACGGACCCGCTCGCAACGTCGACGATCAGAAATTCTTCCGCAGCGCCCCGAGGGCTGGGATGTCGCGGTCGAGCAGCGCCTCAAAGAAGGCACCTCCGTGACTCCCGGGAAGAAATCGCGGCTGCAGGCGTCATTCGGAGGGAGAGCGTCCAGCTTCACCGCTTCAGGCGCTCGACGAGCAGACCAGCGACAACACCCAAGGAAAGTGAATAGATATGACGCCTCCCGGCATCAACACCAAATCACGGCCGATGTGGCCGTTTCATCTGACTGCAGCGGTCGTGGTCCTGGCGCTCGCGGCTCTCGTTCTCGCGGCTCATTCGAGCGCGCGCGGCAAGGTCGACGGCGTCCGGGCTCAAATCAAGCACGGCACGCTCAAGGTCAAGGGCAGCGGGCGGGACGATCTCGTCGCCCTTCGTCTGCGGGCCGGCAACCCGGACCGGGTTCAGGTCGACGTCGGCGACGACGGCTCGGGCGACTTCTCGTTCGCCCGCCGCGACGTCTCCGCGATCAGGGTGAGGGCGGGCAATGGCGACGATTCGGTCCGCGTCCACGACGCCAACGGCGCGTTCACCGACTCGATCCCGACCACGATCGCGGGCGGCCCCGGTGATGACTCGCTGGAGGGCGGCCAGACGCAGGTCGCCGCAGAGAACGAGACGTTCAGGGGCGGCGCCGGCAACGACACGGTCGACGGCGGCAAGGGCGACGACACCGCCTACCTCGGCGAGGGGAACGACACCTTCCGCTGGGATCCGGGCGAGGGCTCAGACGTGATCGAGGGCCAGGAAGGCGCCGACACGATGCTGTTCAACGGCGCCGCGGCGGACGAAACCGTGACGATGACGGCGACCGGGGGAAGGCTCACCTTCTTCCGCCAGCCCGGCAACGTCACGATGGACACCGACGGGGTCGAGATCGTCGACTTCAACGCCCTCGGCGGGTCGACAGCGTCACCGTCAACGACCTCACGGGCACCGACGTGACCGAGACCAACCTCGACCTCGCGGGGACGCTCGGCGGCAGCGCCGGCGACGGCGCCGCCGACAGCGTGGTGGTCAACGGCACGAACGGCGATGACGCGATCACCATCACCGGCAACGGGTCGGGAGCCGACGTGACCGGCCTGGCGACGGCCGTGTCGGTCACCCACGCAGAACCGACCGACAGCCTCTCCGTCAACACCCTCGCGGGCACCGACAACGTGGTCGCGAACGGTGTCGCCGGAGTGCTTCAGGTGCTGGTCGACGGAGCACCCGTCTAGACCCGCCCGGAGCTCGCGGGCCCCGGCTCACGGAGCCGGGGCCCGCCCTCCTCCCGGCCGCTTACACCGGCCGATGACGGCGAACCGCCGCTTGATGGCAGGCCCGAGACGAATTTGACCCAACCAAAGGAGCAAGCATGACTCGCAGCAGACTCATCACATTCATCGCCGGCGCGGCGGCGGTAGCGCTGATTGCGTTGGTCGCCGCCGGCTGTGGCGGCGGTGGCAACGGCGCCACCGCGGCGTCCGCGCCGCCCACAACCACGACCGGACACCCCGCGACCGTCGGGGTCGCGAACGAGGGCAACCTCGGGACAATCCTGGTCGACTCGAAGGGCCGCACGCTCTACCTGTTCCAGAAGGACTCGGGCACCAGGAGCGCGTGCTTTGGCGCCTGCGCCCAGGCATGGCCGCCGCTTCGGGCGAACGGCAAACCGACCATCGGCAGCGGGGCGGATGCCTCGATGATCGGGGTCAGCGCTCGGTCCGACGGAAGGCCACAGGTCACCTACAACGGCCACCCGCTCTACCTCTACGCGGGCGATCAGAAGCCCGGCGACACCAACGGCCAGGGCATCACGGCGTTTGGCGGCGGCTGGTTCGCGCTCTCCGCGGCCGGAAACCAGATCCTCGGCCAGGCGTCGAGCTCGGGCGGCGGATCGGGCTCGGGCGGCGGCGGCTACTACTAGCCAGCCGCGCGCGGCTGTCGCAAAGCCGGCCGTCACCCAGGCGGCCGGGTCGCGCGACGGACGAGGGTCGCCGGGCGGACGCCAGACGTCTACCCGCAGGCTGAGACGCAACTCAGGCGCGAGCCTGGGCGGTGTCGGCGAAGCATCGCCGCTAGTGCTCCCAGTACCACAGGTGATAGCCGTCGTCAAAGCGCGAGACCAGGAACGCGTGCTGGGCGAGGCTCGCGCTCTTGTTCGGGCCATGGTCGAAGCGGTGGTCCCAGGTGAAGACGACGAGCGTTCGCCGCGCGACCCGCGGCCCGCACATCCAGGAGACCTCCGAGCCCCGGGCACCTGCATGGGTAGCGGGGCGGACGGTAACGGTGACCCTAGGCGAGGGTCCGACCCGCTGCCGCGCGAAGCCTCGCGCCACCGGTTCGGCGGCGCTCGTCAGCGGCAGGGCGTCGAGACCGCGCCCGGGGCAACGACGGGCGTAGACCCTGGGCTGTCTTGCGTGCGACGTCGGCCGATGCGCGCTGGCGGCACCGCCAGGTGAAGGTTCCCCGTTCGGGGTCGCCCTGTTGCCGCCGTTGCCGCGGAACCCCACGTAGAGAGCCCCACCGACCAGCGCCGCGAGCGCGAACGCGGCGGCGTACCCGAGTCGTCGCCGACGCGCTCTCCGCCTCGCCTCCTCGATCAGCGCGTCAGGTTCTTTCTGTTCCGGAGGGCGTGGAGGAGCGTCGACAGGCGGCATAGAGCTAGTATTACTAGCACCATGCTCGGAGTCAAGGTCGATCGCCAGGACCCCACCGATCTGCACGAGCAGGTCGCCGCCGAGCTCCGTCGAGCGATCGCCGACGGCGAGGCCAAGCCGGGAGAGAGGCTGCCGCCGGCACGCGACCTCGCCGCCGTCATCGCGGTCAACACGAATACGGTGCTGCGCGCCCTCCGGACGTTGCGGGACGAGGGCCTGCTGGAGTTCCGCCGGGGACGCGGGATCAGCGTTGCCGGCAGCCCGGAGCGCGGCGCGGTGGTGGCGCGCGCACGCGAGCTGGTTCGGTTTGCCCGCCGTCAGGGTTACCGGCGAGAGGACCTGATCCAGCTGATCGAGGAGCTCAGCTGAGTGCTCCAGTGCGCGAGTTGCGAGAGCCTCGTTCCGTCGTCGGGCAAGAGCCGCCGACTGCCCCTGGAGCTCTCGCTCCCGCGCCTATTGGTTCGCTGCCGTCTCGCTCGAGGCCAGCCCCCCACTCCCCCCGAACGCTCGCTCGACGAACGCCGCGCCGGCCGCGGGGTCCGGCGCGTGGTCCGCGTACACGAGCGTCGTTGACAGGTCGCGGGGCGCCATCCACTCGATGAGCGTCCCCATCGGAACGACTTGGCATCGAGCCGAGCCGACAAAGGAGGCGCCTCACGCAGCGACTCTGAGCCCGGTTCGTAGGCGAGGTGAGCGAATGATTTACCCCAAGGACCTCCGACGACCTCGACCGAGCTGGACCGCATTCCGACCGGTCGATGTGGGAGCACGGCTCTTCACGTTTCCAGGGCCGTTACCAAGCGGCGTAGCATGAGGGGCGTCCACCACGGGCAAGCATGAAGCCGACCAGCAGCCCCAGCGAACCGACCAGCTCGAACTGCGCGATCCAGCCGAGGGCCGGGAGCTGGACGCCATCACCCGGCGCGACCCGGGCCGTGATCGCCGAGCGCGCGCAGAGGACCGCCGAGCGCCAGGACGGCTGCGATGGCTGAGCCCCCCGCCGTCTCACCCGACGAGCAGGTGCGACACCTGTACGAGCGCGCCGAGTCGCGCACGGCAGCTGCCTTCGAGCGCGTGGTCGCCAGCGAGGCGTTTGGCGAGCTGTTGGCTTGGGCGACCGAGAACGTGATCGGGCTGACGAAGATCGGCTTCGACGTCGCCGACCTCGCCGTGCGCAACCTGCGGCTGGCGGGGCGGGCGGACATCGCGCGGCTCGGACGGTCGCTGGCCCGCACCGAGGACAAGCTCGAGCGCGTCCTCCAGGAGGTCGAGAAGCTGCGCGACGAGGTGGCGGCGGCCCGACCACCGGTGGTGGTGGAGGGCGTCGACAACGCCCGCACGAAGGAGGGCGCGCGATGAGTGCGCTGAACCGCATCGCGCGAGCGCCGGCGGCGACGGTCGAGCTCGCCAACACGATCCTCACCACGCCCGACGCGACGATCGGCGCCACCCCAAAGGGGGTTGTGTGGACCCACCGCACCACCACGCTCTACCGCTACCGCTCCGAGCGCCGCGTCCACCCGGTGCCGGTCCTGCTCGTCTTCGCGCTGATCAACAGGCCCGATGTCTTCGACCTGCGACCCGGGCACTCGTTCGTGGAGTACCTACTGGACGAGGGCTTCGACGTCTTCCTGCTCGACTGGGGCGTGCCCGACGACGAGGACGGCGACCGCGGCCTCGAGAGCTATGTGTGTGACGAGCTTCATTGGGGCGTTCGCGAGACGCTGCGCGCCGCGGGCGCCGACGCGCTCTCGTTGCTCGGCTGGTGCATTGGGGGCACGCTCTGCGTGGCCTATGCTGCGCTTCACCCGCGCGGCGCCGTCCGCAATTTAGTGCTGCTGACCACGCCGATCGACGCCGATGGCGCGCGCTACACGCGGTGGGTCCGACGCGACAGCTTCGACGTCGATCAGATCGCGGACACCTTTCCGGCGGTCCCCGGCCGCTCGATCGACCTTGCCAACCGACTGCTGAAGCCGGTGACGAACTTCTGGACGACCTACCGCCGCCTCGCGCATGAGACGATCGACGGCGGGGCCGATCGCGAGGCGTATCAATCAATGGCCAAGTGGGTGGCCGACAATCCACCGTTTCCCGCGCGCGCCTACCGCGAGTGGATCACCTGGATCTACAAGGAGAACCGGCTCGTGCGCGGGCGCCTCGAACTGCGCGGGGAGCGGGTCGACCTGCGCGCGATCGAGGCCAACCTGCTGGTCGTCACCGCCGGCTCCGACCACATCACCCCTCGCGACAACACAACGCCGCTGCTCGAGCTCGTGGCCAGCGAGGACGTTACCCATTTCGCCCGGGCCGGCGGTCACATCGGCCTGATGGCCGGCTCGAAGGCACGCAAGCAGATCTGGCCCGACATCGCCGCATGGCTCGGCGAACGCTCGCAGACTTGAGGAGGAGAGAGATGTCGACCACACACACGACACCGACGCACCCCCGCTCCGGTGCGGACTGGCCCGAGATCGAGATGTTCAATGGCCGCGTGGCCATGGTCACCGGCGGCACGCGCGGAATCGGGGCGGCGATCTGCCGTCGGCTCGCGGCCCGCGGGGCGGAGATCGCCGCCGGCTACCGCGACGACCGAGACCGCGCGGAGCGACTCCAGACGGAGCTGGCGCGGCATGGGACGGCGGTGACGATCCATCGGGGGAACGTCGCCTCCGCCGAGGACTGCCGCCGCACCGTGAGCGAGGTGATCGAGCGCCACGGCCATCTCGACATCCTGGTCAACAACGCCGGCATCACGGTGGACAGGACGGCGCTGAAGATGACCGATGAGGACTGGTACAAGGTCCTCGCGGTCAATCTCTCGGGTGCCTTCTTCATGTCCCAGGCCGCGCTTGCCCACATGATCGAGCGTGGCACCGGCCGGATCGTGAACATCTCATCGATCATCGGCCAGGTCGGCAACATCGGTCAGACCAACTATGCGGCCTCCAAATCAGGCCTCTTCGGCCTGACCCGGTCGATGGCCCGGGAGGCGGCCTTCGCCCTCCAGAAGGCGGGCAAGCTCGAGGGAAACGAGATCGGGATCACGGTCAACACGGTGGCACCGGGATTCATCGAGACCGAGATGCTCGAGACCGTGCCGGAGAAGGTCCTGGACGGCATCCGCGCGCAGGTCCCGCTTCATCGCCTCGGTCGCCCCGAGGAGGTCGCGCGCGTCGTCGGCTTCCTCTGCGCGGACGCGGCCTCCTACATCACCGGTCAGGTGGTCGGGGTCAACGGCGGTCAGGAGATGTGAGGAAGTCGGCGATGGCCCGGTCTATCTCGGGGGCATCGGTCGCATAGAGGTGCGCGGCGCCCGGCCGCAGGAAAAGCCGAGCATCGGGGATGGCGCTCCCCAGCAGGCGTGCGTTCGCCGGGTCGACCATCCGGTCCTCCTCGCCATGGACGATCAGCGTTGGCGCGTCGATAGCGCCGACCCGGTCGAGCGCGTCGTGGCTCAGCGCCGCCTCGAGCTGGCGCGAATAGGGCCCCGGCTCGATCGGAAAGCGCAGCCGCCGCTCGATGTCCTGCGCGATGCGCTCGCCGTGCGCGCGCCGGGTCGCGAGTGCGTAGTTGTAGGGCACCGAGGCCCAGACAGCCTCCTCGGCCGGCATCTCCGCGCGACGACGGAAGAAGGCCAGCGTCGCACCGTCGGGGGGGATGGCGCGCGCGCCACCGGGCGTCGTCGCCCCCAGGACCAGCGCCTGGACGCGCTCCCGGTGGCGCAGCGCGATCTCCTGGGCGACCATGCCGCCGAGCGAGATCCCGTAGACGTGGGCGGCGCGCGCGCCGGCCGCGTCGAGGACGGCGATCGCATCGTCGGCCATCTGGGCCACCGTGTACGGGCCGGCCGGGCGGCTGCTGCGCCCGACCCCGCGGTTGTCGAAGACGAGCACCCGAAAGCGCTCGGCGAGGACGGGAACCGTCCGCCACCATCCGGTGGCGGAGATTCCGAGCCCCATGACGAGGAGCACGGGCGCGCCCGCGCCCGTGCTCTCCCAGTACAGCTCGATGTCGCCGCGGCGGGCGAACGGCATGCCGCGGTTAGCCCTTGAGCAGCTCCCGGCCCGTCGACACGTAGAGCTGCGTCAGATCGCGCGTGAACTTCGCCTGGGCCTCGACCACGGTGGAGATCCAGTCGACATCGGTCTGCGCAGCGGCTCGCTCCTGGTAGGCGGCGATCGACTCGAGCGCCTTTTCGTAGGCGTCGAGATACGCGCCGCCGGCCTTCCGGGCGGCCTCGAGGATCCGCTCGTTGAGGTCGCGGATGCGCCTCGTTACATCCTCGGCGTTGGTGTTGTTCGTTGTGGTGGACATAGTGGCTCCTGACGCGGGTGGATTTCCGTTTACGCTGCTTGCAGATTAGCAAAGCGCCGAGCTAACAGCAAGCAGGATGAAGCGGTAGCTACGGCTCGAAGACGACACGGGCGGCGACACGCCCGGCCTCGACGTCGGCGATCGCCTCGTTGACCTCCTCGAGCGGGCGGATCTCCCGGATCACGCGGGTCTTGCCGGCCGCATGGAGCTCGAAGACCTCCCGCAGATCGGCGCGCGTGCCCACGATCGAGCCCACCACCGTGATCCCGTTCAGCACGGTCTCGAAGATCGGCAGCTTCACCTCGTTCTCCGGAGGCAGGGCGACGAAGACGAGCGTGCCGCCGCGCCGCAAGGAGCCGTAGGCCTGCTCGAAGGCCCGCGGTGAGACCGCGAGCGCGATCGCCTGGTCGGCACCGCCCAGGCCCTGGATCACCTCGGCGGGATCCTCGCGGGATGCGTTGACCGTGAACTCGGCGCCGAGGTCGCGGGCGAGCTCGAGCTTCTCGTTGGTGAGGTCGACGGCGACCACCCGGCCGCCGGCGATGGCTGCGTACTGGATGGCGAGGTGGCCCAGTCCACCGACCCCGAACACGGCGACGAGGTCCGACGAGCGCGTACCCGCGACCTTGACCGCCTTGTACGTGGTGACCCCGGCGCAGGTGAGCGGGGCCGCGTCGAACGGATCGAGCCCCGCCGGCACCTTGACGACATAGCGCCCGAACGCCACCGCGTACTCGCCAAAGCCCCCGTCGATCGAGTAGCCCATGTTCTTCTGCTCCAGACAGAGCGTCTCCCAGCCCGAGACGCAGTAGTCGCAGGCCCCGCAGGCATAGCCGAGCCAGGGCATCGCCACCCGGTCGCCGACGTCGACGTCGGTCACGGCCGGCCCGAGCTTCGTCACGATCCCAACCCCCTCGTGGCCGGGAATGAACGGAGGCTTGGGCTTCACCGGCCAGTCGCCGTGGGCGGCGTGGATGTCGGTGTGGCAGAGGCCCGAGGCCTCGACCTTCACCAGCACCTGCCCGAGCTCCGGCTCGGGCGTTGGCATCTGCTCGATCGTGAGCGGCTTGCCGAAGTCGTGGACGACGGCCGCCGCATACGTGGTCTCAGAAGCCTTGGTCCCGAGGGCGGTGCGAACGTCGCTGATACGTCTTCTTCCTTCCCACGAAAATTCTACGCCGACCATTCGCTCGATCGCCGGCGGTCACAGCGGCAGACGGCCGCGACCATCGCGCGGGAAATCACGGACCACGGCAGCGGACGCCGGCCGCCGCTACGCTCGGGGTCGTGGCCGATCGTCGCACCACCGCGGAGTCGCTGGGCGAGATCATCCGCCGCCAGCGCGAGCTGAGCGAGCTCTCCATGCGTCAGTTCGCCGATATGGCCGGGATCTCGAATCCCTATCTCTCCCAGATAGAGCGGGGGCTGCGCGAGCCCTCCGAGCGGGTGCTCGACGCGATCGCCGATGCGCTGCGAACATCGACCGAGACCCTCTACGAGCAGGCGGGGATCGATCCCGACGCCGAGCCGGTGACGGCGGCGGCGGTCGAGGCGATCCGGGCCGACGAGCGCCTCACGGGCCGCCAGCGTCGGGCGCTGGTCGAGATCTACGAGGCCTTCGTGGCGCTCAACGAGCGGCCCTCGGGCGCGCGGGCCCCCCGCTCGAAGCCCTGAGTACCCGCTCGAGGACGGGGGGCCAGTGCTCCCTCAGGGCCTCGTGGCCCATGAACAGCCCCAGATGGCCGCCGCTGGAGAGGAACCTGCCGATGCGGTGGGGCGGCGTCGAGACCGCGGCCGCCGTGGCGTAGACCTGCTCGGGGGGCGTGATGTGGTCGGTGGCCCCAGCGAGCAGGTTGAGCGGCATATCGATCCGGGCGAGGTCCACGACCTCGCCTCCGATCTCCAGCTCTCGACCGATCAGCCGGTTGTGCAGGAACAGGTTCTCCACGATCCACAGATAGAAGGCCCCGGGAATCGCCTGGGTGTGCCGGTACCAATCCTCGAAGGCCCGGTAGCGCTCCACGTGCTCGGGGTCGTGGAGGTTCGCGAGCAGCTGCAGCTGCTTGCCCAGCTCGCTCTGAGGGTTGATGACGATGAATCCCGCCAGCATCGCCTCGCCCGGGAGCACGCCCCCGCCCGCGGCGACCAGTGAGCGGTAGAAGGCCATCGAGCCGCCCGGGGTGAGCGCCTGGACCCAGCGGTGGATGACCGGCTCTCCGGCGTGGAAGTCGATCGGGGCTCCTGCGATCGTCAGCGTGTTGACCCGCTCGGGGCGCAGCGCCGCGTAGATCATCGCCAGCCAGCCGCCCTGGCAGTCCCCGATGAGGTTCACCGGCTCGCCGATGTGCTCGACAGCCGCCTCGACCGACGCGACGTAGTCCTCGATCGAGGCGTCCTTCGTCTCGGCCGACGCCCCGATCCAGTCGAGCGCCAGGGCTCGCGCCAGCCCCGCCTCCAGGATCGCGCCCATCTGGCTCTGCTCGGCGGTGTAATCGACGATGCAGGAGTCGTGGCCGGCCTGCGGCGGCAGCACCAGGGTCGGCGAGACGCGGGCCGAGCGGGCGGGGGTGAAGTCACGCAAGCGAGCCAGCGGGGTGCTCAGCACGACCTCATTCGGCGAGGCCCAATTGGGTCGGCGGCGGGCGGTCATTCGCTCGCCCCAGTTGCCGAGGTCGGCGGCCAGGTCGAGCGGCGCGGCGCCGCGGCTCAGGGCCCCCGCCCACCATCCGCCCAGCGCTTCAAGGCTCACCCGCCACGAGTCAAGCGAGTCGCGCAGCAGCATCTGGGTCAGCGTCAGTGGGGATGTGGAAGAGCGCACAGGGGGTCCTTTCGGTTGTGGTCAGCGCGCCGTCCAGCCGTGGTCGAGCGTGACGGGCGTGCCGGTGAACGCCGCGCCGCCCGGGCCGAGCAGCATCGCTACCACGGCGGCGACCTCGTCCGGCTCGATCAGGCGCTTGACGGCCTGCGGGGCGAGGATCACGTCCTCGAGCACGCGCTCGGCGGGAAGGCCGTGTGCCTGCGCTTGGGCCTCGATCTGCTCCTCGACGAGCGGCGTGCGCACGTACCCGGGGCAGACCGCGGCGGCGGCGATGCCGCGCGGCGCGCCCTCCAAGGCCAGCGTCTTGACCAGTCCGAGCACGCCGTGCTTGGCGGCGACGTAACCGGCCTTGTAGGGGGACGCGACAAGGCCGTGAACCGAGGCGATCGCGACGAAGCGCCCGCTGCCCGAAGCGGTGAGCGCCTCCCAGCCATGCTTGGCGAGGAGGAACGGGCTCGTCAGCAGGAGCGCGAGCAGGGCGTCCCAGCGGTCCTCGGGAAACTCATGGACGGGCGCGACGTGCTGGAAGCCCGCGTTGGCGATGATCGCGTCGAGCCGACCGTGGCGTTCGAGCACCGCGTCCACGGCTGCGGCGTTGCCCTCCCTCGTCGTGAGGTCGGCGGCCACCGGCTCCCCGGGTCCGTCCGAATCGGGGTCGAGGTCCACGGCGACGACGACGAGCCCATCGGCGAGCAGTCGCGCGGCGATCGCACGACCGATCCCGCTCGCCGCGCCCGTGACGAGTGCGACGCGCTGCATCTGACTCCCTTCTGTCGAGGCCGCGCGCCCCTCTCGCGCTACGTGAACGGCGTTGGGACTTATGCTTGCAGGTTAGCAGATCACTCGGCTAACGGGCAAGCGCCGCATCGTTGAGCGCGGCAGGCTTGCTGCGTCGGAGCAGTGCAACCCGGCTCTCCGAGCGCGAACGCCGTCACGTCAAGCGCGATGCGTTGAGGCCGGACCCTCGATCGCGGTCGGCGCGACCTGTTCTGGAGCTGCGTGGGGAGCGCGCCACCACGAAGACTCTTTCCTAGCGCGGCTGCTATTCGAGAGCTGACGATTTCGCACGGTGAGGCATCCCAGACACCCGAGCGGAGGCGCTCGCTAATTCCCGGGAAGGCGAGAGCGGCCGTCCGGTTGCTGTCGCTCTAGGCGCCACCCTCGAGCCGTTCCTTCAGGTTCCGCACGTTTCTGGGCATCTCCCTTTTTGCCTGCCGGCGGACGACGAGCGGCACGAGCAGTTTGCCGAGCCCGTGCCCCTCGAAGTCGAGTTCGATCCTCACCCGCGATCGTCCACCGTCATCGAGAGGCTCGACGGTGCCGTTGACGATCCCCCTAATCGGACCGTCGATACCGCGAGCGGCCCAGCTACTCGGGGGGCTGATGCTCGTCATCTCCATGGTCATCGTCCGCTCGCGGCGACCGACCTTGCGGGTGGTGATGAGCTTCGAGCCGACGGTGGGAGGGCCGCCGCCCTCCGCGCGGGCGCTGACGAGGCTCTCCTGCCACTCCGCCAAGTGCGAGGGATCTATGAGGTAGTCAAAGACCTCTTCCGGCGGACGGGCGATCTCGATACTCGACACGATTGGCGCCATTGCTCCTCCTTCCTTCTGCCGGGATCATCCTGCA
>JBKPIY010000010.1:0-39593 GCA_046730475.1 Actinomycetota bacterium | reverse complement strand
GGGCCGCCGCGGTCGGCGGGACCGGCGCCGTGGGCGGTGCCTCCGGCGCGGTCGGAGCCGCGATCGGCGCCAAGGCGGCCGCCGGGCTTGCGACCGCGGCCCTTCTCACCGCGGGAGCGGTCGAGGTAAAGCGGGCCACCGACCCGAGCCCCGCCCCCGAGCGGCCGAGGACCTCGAAGGTCGCCGTCCATCAGCCGCCGCCGTCGGTCGCCGCCGCGATCGCCGCCCAGCCCGCCCCGCCGCCACCCAACGCCCAGCCGACCAACGAGGTGACTGTCCCGCCGGCTCCGGTTCCCACCGCCCCGGCCGACGGTACCCACGCGGGCAACGGCAGCGCCGATCAGACGCCCAGGGGCGCGAGCGCCAGCTCCAATGACGCCACGTCCGGCGGGGTCGCTGGGGTCGGCGGCAGCACGAGCTCCGGCGGCCTCATCAGTGAGACCAGCTGCGATGCCGATGGCGACGGCATCGTGGATCCCGGCGCCGACCCATCGTGCTCGCCGGCGCCCACCGCGGGCGAGACGACGACCACCACCGACACGACTGCCACCGACACGACCGCCACCGACACCACCGCGACGACCGCGACCGAGACCACGACGACCGCGGCGCCGTCCGGCTAGCGTAGTCAGCCCGCGGTCGGCGAGCGGCCGGGCCTGAGCCGTCGGATCAGGTCCCGGCGGGAACGACCCCGATCACCTTCAGGCGACGGGCGAGCGCCTGGGCTGCGAAGGCGTGGACCTCCTCACGGCTCACCCCGAACAGCTCGCTGTCTTCCTCCTCCGCCCAGGGCGGGTCGATCACCTGGTCGGCGATCGGGATCGCCTGTGCGAGCATCCGCTGGATCACCTCGAGGTAGCGGCGGTCCTCGTTGACGTGATCGAGCAGGAAGCGGACGCCGAAGGCGATGTGGCGGTGCTCGTCGCGGGCCACGTTCGAGAAGCCCTCGACGAACGCGGGCAGGGTCCCCAGCCGCTCGTTGTAGTCGATGATGAAGTGCTGCCCGGTGAGGGCGAGCATCCCCTCGATCACCATGTGGTAGAGCGTGATCGCCTCGACCAGGGCGTCGCGGTCCTCGGGCTCCTCTGAGAGGCGATCGACCCGGGAGCGGAGGAGGTCGTCGAAGAGCTCCCGGAAGGCGTCGTTCAGATGCTCCTCGGTGGCCCGCAGCCGGGCGGCGAGATCGTCGGCGCCGGCGAGCACCCCGACCTCGCTGTAGAAGCGGTCGAAGAAGCGGACGTGACGGGCCTCGTCGGCGATCTGGGTGGCGAGGAAGATCCGCTGCTCCTCGGTCGGCGCCGCCCGCATAATCGGCCCGAGCTCATCGGTGACCTTCTGCTCGCCGATGAAGAAGCTCGAGAGCCCGTACATCCGCTGGAAGCGCTCCTCCTCGGGGATCCGCTCCTGCCAGTCGGCCCGGTCCCGGCTGAAGTCGAGGTCCTGGGTCGCCCACTGCTGGCGCTCCCACAGGTTGTAGAGCTCGCCATGGCCGAGGAGGTTGGCCTGACCCCGGTCGGCAGCCGCTTGCAGGGCGGGGTCCGATGTCGCCTGGAAATCCTCCCGATCGACCCGCGAGGGCCCGTGTCGCACCGCTTCCTTCGCCTCCACGCCGCTCTCCTCTCGCTCGCTTCCTCTCCGTGCTCGCAGGGTACAGACTTGACTGGCTAGCTGGCCAGCTTTCGGGCGAGGTAGGCGCGCCGCCGCCCTCTTCACCGCGGCAGGGGTCTCTTCCCGATTACCGAATCTTGTGCTGATCGGCACCAGTCTGGCGGCCGATATGTGAATCCAGGCCCGACCACCAGTGGATCGGATGACGGCAAGCGAGAACATCGGACGAGCCGAGGGGCGCCTGACATCGACCCCTTGGAGATGGGGCAACCGGATCCTCGGGTACGACCCCGAGCTTCGGCGTCTGTGGATCGCCGGGCAACGCCTCCACCATGGGGTAACCGGGCTCGTGCTCGCCGGGGCGGGAGTGGGAGGGCTCGCCGCCCGCCGCCTCACCGGCCGCCGCGGCGCCGCCTGGGCGCTGACCGGGACCGCCCTGATCGTGCACGACTGGAAGGACCGCGCGATCTGGTTTCGGCGCGGTCGCCAGGCCGACTGAGCCCTAGTAGGGGCGGCTCTCTCCCGGCGCCAGCACCGCCACCTTCGAGGAGGTCTTCGCTTCGACCTCGGACTTGAACGCCTCGGCGTCGGTCTCGATCAGCGGGAAGGTGTTGAAGTGGACAGGGATCACGGTCCCTGCCCCAACTAGCTCGGCCGCGACTACCGCGTCGTGGCGATCCATCGTGTAGTGGCCCCCAATCGGGATCAAGGCAACGTCAGGGGGGGTGCGCTCGGCAATCAGCTTCAGGTCGCCGAACAGGCACGTGTCGCCCAGGTGATAAACGACCTTGCCGCCGAGATTGACGACGAGTCCGGCGGCTGCGCCGATCACGGTCCCCGGCGTCGGGCTGAAGGGCCGGTCATCGGAACCGGGCACGGTGTTCGTGTGAAAGGCCTGGACCAGCTTCACCCAGCCCCAGTCGAACTCGACCGTCCCGCCCAGGTTGGGATCGGAGACCTCCTCGATTCCCTGCTCGCCGAGCACGTTGGCGAGCTCGGAAATCGCGACGAACGGAGCGCCGGTCCGCTTCCCCACCGCGATGGCGTCGGCGAAGTGGTCCTGGTGGCCGTGGGTGAGGAGCACATGGGTGGGGTCGACGTCTTCGGCGCTTAACTTGGCCGCAGGATTGTTCGGGCTCAGGAAGGGGTCTATCAGGACCCGCGTCTCACCCTCGACCAGCTCCACGGTGGAATGCCCGATGTAGTTGATCTCCATCTCTCAGTCCTCCTCGTTGGCTTCAGAAAGCTTCTCGGCCAGCGCCCACCCTACGGCGACCCCGATCAGCATCCCCATCCGAGCGTCCTCGGCGAGCAGGGTTCGGACCGCGGCGAGCCGCTCCCCCTCGTCGGGCGCGGTGGCCGCCTTCAGGACCTCGGACTCGTGCGACTCGCCGAACCACCCGCCGGCGCCGAGCGCCTCGGCGAGCACCCGCTGGAGCCGAGGCGCCGCCCGAGCCACCGCCTGCTCGGCCTCACGAAACGCCTCGGGGCGGGAGATCGCTTCGATCGCCGCCTCGACCTGCTGATCCGAGTAGGGCCCCGGGACCACACCCGGAACATACCCGGCAGGGGCGAGCGGACGGCTAACCGCGGGGCCCCCGACGCTCCCACATATGAAGAACGCCGAGGTCCCGATAGCCGAGCTTGCGATAGACGGGGTAGCCGAGCTTCGTCGCCTGGAGGGTGGTGGTCTCGATCTCTCGCCCGCGCGCCTCGGCGATCGCGTGGGCACAGAGCCGGCGCGAGACGCCCTTCCCCCGCGCCTCCGGCAGGGTCGCGACCCACGCGAGCACGCCGTCGGAGCCATGGTCCCAGACCCCGGCGGCCGCAACCGTCTCACCCGCCAGTGCGGCGAAGTAGAGGTGAAATCCGGGAAACTCGGAGTCGGCGAGAGCGGCGAAGTCCCCCGGGGGGTAGCCGTAGGCGGTCTCGTTGAGGCGGGCGAGCTCGGCCATGTCGAGCTCCTCCCTGATCTCGATCGGAGGGCCGCCCTCGCCCCCCGGCTCGCGCAGATCCGAGGTCGCCATCGCCATCGCCCTGGGAGCGGCATCTAGCTTGTGGCCCGCCGCCTCGAGACCCCGGGCGGCGACGGCGTCGGCCTCCGGCACCCAGACGGTCCACGCCCGGACCCCTGCCTCCTCATAGAGGCCGGCCAACTCGTCGAGGCAGCCGAGCAGCGCATCGGGATCCTCGTAGAACACCGAGTTGAAGACCGAGCGCTCGGGCGTCTGCGGGATCACCGAGGCCATCACCCCCCGGCGCTCCCAGGCGCTCCCCCCGCACGACTCCGCCATCAGCTTCCAGAACGGCGCCATCCCGGCCCGCACCAGTCCCAGCCCTACCTCGCTCATCGCTTCCGGACAAGAGTGACGCCGTCGGCGATCCCGAGCATCGCCACCTCGACCCGGTCGTCCCCGGCGATCCGGTCATTGAGCTCGGCGACCACCGCGTCGGAGCTGCC
Organism: Actinomycetota bacterium; assembly: GCA_046730475.1. GTDB lineage: Bacteria > Actinomycetota > Thermoleophilia > Solirubrobacterales > 70-9 > JBKPIY01. The sequence goes on along the minus strand of JBKPIY010000010.1, from coordinate 35,524 downwards.
GGGCTCGGGGTCGAGGACCCGCCCGTCCTTGAGCGTGTTGTCGAGCATGATCAGGCCGCCCGACCGGGTCCGCTTGAGGACCTCCTCGTAGTAGTCGGGGTAGCCCTCCTTGTCGGCGTCGATGAAGCTGAAGTCATAGCGCTCATCGGTGGGCATCGCCCGGAGGGCCTCGATCGCCGGACCGATCCTGATCTCGACCCGGTCGGCGAGCCCAGCCGCCTCGAGATGCTCGCGGGCACGCCGGGCATAGTCCTCGCTGATCTCGCAGCAGACGAGCTCGCCGTCCTCGGCGAGGCCGCGGGCGATCGAGATCGCCCCGTAGCCGAGGAAGGTCCCCACCTCGAGCGCGCGGCGGGCGCCGATCGCGGACACGAGCAACGTAATCAGCGCCGCCTGGTCGCCGGCGATCTGCATCAGGGGGTTTTCGGTCTCCTCGGCCGCCGACTCGACCCGGTCGGCCAGGCCGTCGCGGAAGGAGCTGTGGGCGACGAGGTAGCGCTGGAGCTCGGGCGTCAGCGCCGTGAACTTGTCGGTCACCCCGCCGACTTCTCCCGGCGCGCGATCGCCGCGACCAACCCGCAGGCGGCGCCGACGAGTGCGCCGCCCAGCCCGGCGAACACGCTCGCCCAGTCCACCACCACGGGCAGGAGGACGAGGACGCTGGCGGCGACAGCGGCGCCGATCACCTCGGCTTCCTCGTCGGGGCTCTCGCGCACCTCGGCGGCCTTCATCACCGCCCATGCGGCGAGCAGCCCGAGCGCGACCCCGTTGCCGCCCGCGGCGAGCAGGACGTCGCTCCCGTTGAGGGAGTCCTCGATTGCGTCGGCGCACACCATCCCTAGCGCGCCGCAGGCGAGGATCAGGGCGGCGGTGGCAACCGAGCCGAGCCGGGATTCGACCGCCGGGCCGAAGATCGCGACGGCGACCGCGATCACGAACAGGTAACCGAGGTTGGTGTAGACGAACGGCGCCGCCAGGTAGCGCCACCAGTCCGAGCCGGCGGCCCCAACGATTGCGCCGAAGTCGGTTGCCGGCCGGTTGAGCGCCGTCAGCGCGAGCATCGAGACCGCCGGGACGGCGATCGCCGCGAGCGTGGCGTAGCGGCGCTCGCCGGCGCGGTCGGTCGCGATCCGCGGGAGCAGCCGGAGGCGACGGCGGCGGCGTTCGCGGGGAGCGAGCTCGTCCCCGCGCAGCTCCAGCTTCGGGGCACGCTTTCGAATGCGGGTGCCGCAGTAGGGACACTCGGTGACGTAGGGGCTGACCTCCTCCCCACAGCTGCGGCAGACGACGCTCAGCTCGGGTGCGCTCACGCTCCGAGGATACCCGCGCCCGCCTCCGCCCACCGGTTGACCTCGTAGAGGATCCGAGCCAGCTCCCGACCGCGGGTGCCGAGGAGGTACCGCCGGTGGGCGTCGCGATCGATCACCCCGATCGCAACAAGCTCGCCGAGCCGCTGGGAGAGCACCGAGGGACTGACCCCGAGCTTCCGTCGGAGCTCGCTGAAGGAGAGCGCGTCACGGCGCAGCTCCCACACCACCCGCAGCGCCCACCGTCGACCGAGCAGGTCGAGGGCGCTCGTCATCGGCCGGGTCGGTTCTATTCGGTTCGATTTTCGTATCTGGTCGGCCAAAAAGCAAGTAAATCGCTTCGATTATCGTACTGAACTGGCGCCAACGGTTCCGCTGCGAATGCTCGGCGCACGGCGGGGCTCAGGGAGCGCTCGCGGCGATGATCTCCCGCAGCAGACCCCGGACGTCGCCGCGCGTCTCGAGCCAGTCGAGCTGGCGCCGGGCGCCGGTGCCGCGCCCGATCAGATCGGCGAGGCCCTCGAGCTCCTCCCGGCAGCCCAGCTCCTCGGCGTGGTCGCGGAGCTCGTCGATCACGCCCCGCGCCATCTCCGCGGCCGGCACCTCGTGGCCGTGCTCGAAGTCGATCAGGTTGCCCTCGATCCCGAGCAGCGCCGCTCGCACCTTGTTGTCGTCGATCAGCTCGAGGGGATGCTCGACGCTCGGGCGGCCGTCGTCGAAGTCCGTGGCGAGCCGATGGACGAGCGCCTGGACCATCGCTGCAAACCCCACTGTGTGCTCGAGCCGGGTCTGCTGATCGAACACCCGCACCTCGACGGTGCCGAAGTTTGGGTGCGGTCTGACGTCCCACCACAGGTAGGTGTAATCGGGGATCGCTCCCCCCTCCATCATCTGCTCAACCCGGTGGGAGTAGATCTCCCAGGTGCCGTAGTAGGGCGGGACGCCGACCCGGGGAAAGGCTCGGAAGACCGGCGTCCGGGCGGACATCATCCCGGTCAGCTTTCCTCGCCACATCGGCGAGTTGGAGGACATCCCGAGCATCAGCGGCAAGTAGCCGCGGATCCCGTCGGCGACGTAGATCGCCTTCTCGGGATCGTCGATGCCGATGTGGACGTGGGTGCCGAAGATCAGCTCCCGGCGGGCGATCCACCCGAGCTGGTCGGCGAGCTCGCGGTAGCGCGGCTGGTCGACGATCAGCTGCTGCTCGTAGTCGGCCAGGGGATGGGTGCCGGCTGCGCCGATCAGCATCCCGCGCTCGGCGGCGACCGCGCGGACGGTCCTGCGCAGCTCGGCGAGCTGGCCGGCGGCCTCGGCGACATCGCGACAGGGCTCGGTGGCGACCTCTAGAACCGACTGCATCAACTCCGGCTTCACCGCCCCCGTGAGGCCCGCGGGGAGGTTGGCGAGGATCTCCTCGATCCCCTGGGCGAGGTCGAGGCTGCCGGCGTCGCAGATCATCAACTCCTCCTCGACGCCGAGGGTGAAGGGAGTGCCGCTGAAGCTGTGTTCGAGCACGGTGCGGTGAGGTGTCGAGAACCGGGCTGCCTTCCCGATGCGAGGCGATCGTAGCCTCGCCGCAGGGCGGAAGCCGACTCGACCGGGCGCGGGGAACAGCTCTTCGCTCGACGGACCGGGAAGAGAACAGCGGCCGCCGGCCTCAGTCTGATATGGGGATGAGGCGGCGCGGATCGTGGACGGGGCTTCTGCTCCTGGCGCTGATCCCCGCGCTCACCCTGGCGCCGTGCGACGGCCACCGGTCGGGGGCCGGTGGCGGCGGGTCACGCGCGGATGTGCGGGCGAGGGTGGTACACGTCGCCGACGGGGACACGATCAAGGTGCGGATGCCCGACGGGCATACCGAGGACGTCCGCTATATCGGCGTCGACACCCCGGAGACGGTCGATCCCGACGAGCCGGTCCAGTGCTACGGCGAGGCGGCCAGTCACTTCAACGACCGGCTCGTCTCCGGGAGGACGGCGCTGCTTCGCTTCGACGTCGAGCGCCGCGACGTCTACGGGCGGCTACTCGCGTACGTCTACGTCGGGGATCGATTCGTCAACGCGATCCTCGCCCGGCGCGGATACGCGCGGCCGCTGACGATTCCACCCAACCGCTCCCACGCGCCGCTGTTCGCCCGCCTGGCCGGCGCCGCCGGTCGCGCCGGGCGGGGACTATGGGGGGCGTGCCCGTGATCGGCGCCGGAGCGCTCGGAAGCCGCGAAGCGGTCGCGGTCGGGGTCGGCGAGGTCGTTTGCTAATTTGAGCGTCGCTTAACACTCTCCCCGGGGAACTGACGAGATGGCTCAGATGCGGATGCGACAGAGCATGGCTCAGATCGAGTTGGCCTTCGAGCAGGAGATGGCTCTCGAGCGTCGCCGCCGCGACCAACTCCGCAAGCGGGCGGCCAACCGCTCGCGCGCCCGTCGCATCCAGCGGACCGAATCCCGAGGGCGGGTGAGGTTCAGCGTTCTCCTCGTCGCGCTCACGATCACCGTCGTGACGGTGGTCGTGGTGATGTTCGAGACGCTCGCCTGGTTGATGAGCTAGAGGGCGCCCGCGAGTCCGCAGCCGGTCGAACTCGCCCGCCGGACCCGACCGGGGCTTCCGAGGGCCGTTGCTACAGTGGCGCGCCATGGCCCGCAAGTCCCTTCGCCCCCAGCTGAACCAGATCCGCGCCTGGGTCCGGCAGGGCAGGACCGATGCCTGGATCGCGCACCAGCTCGAGGTTCCGGCCGCCCAGCTGCGTGACTTCCGCCGCCGCCATGGCCTCAGCGGCGACGGCGAGGACCTTCCCCCCGACGTCGACCTCCGCGACGAGATCGAGGCGGAGATCGAGGCCGAACTCGAGGAGGCAGGGGCGGCCGAGGAGGAGGAAGAGGAGGAAGAGGAGGAAGCCGGCGAGGAGCCGGAGGCCGAGCCCGAGGAGCAGCCGGAGGGGGGCCGACGCCGGCGCCGGCGCGGCGGCCGCCGCCGTCGGGGGCGCCGGCGGCGCAAGGGCGGCGCCCTCGAGGCGACCTTCGACCAGGGCGAGGAGGAGGGCTACGGCCTCTGGCTGGACCCCGCGATCAAGGACGATCCGGTGTACGCCGAGCACTGGGCCGGGCATCGGGCCCTGAGGGTGACGGTCGAGCCGGAGCGGATCGTGCTCGAGCGCGCCGACGCAAACGACGACGACGAGGGCGACTGATCGGCGAGACGGAGTCGGAACGCGAAAGAGCGGTGCTCTCTCTCTCTGACCGCGGCGGCACCGGGTCGCGGTCTTCACCGTCAACCGTCCCTAGCCTCGCACGCGGCGGGGCCTGACCCGACGTCCGCGCCAAGCGGTCGCAACCAGGCTCGTCCTCTACTGGGAGCGCGAGCGCGCGCTCGCCGACGTCGGCCTCGCGGCGAAGTTCCGACTCCCCGCGCTCGCAGGCCGCTTCCTTGCGATCGGTTGCACCCGCCGAGGGCCGCGGTCCTAGTTCAGAGATGCCAGATCAACGCGGAGGTAGAGAGATGCTCGACAAGGGTCGTGTAGCGACGACGATCCCAGCGCAGGATCTCCCTCGGGCGCGGAGGTTCTACGCGGACAAGCTCGGCCTCGAGCCAAGCGAGGAGCGACCTGGAGGGTTGCTCTATCGCTGCGCAGGCGGAGAGTTCGCCGTGTTCGAGTCGGCCGGCAGCTCACCGGGCACCTTCACCCAGATGGCTTGGGAGGTGGACGACATCGACGCTACGGTCGCCGAGCTCCGGGAGCGCGGGGCCTGGTTCCGGGACAGCGAGGGCAACATGCTGGCGATCGGCGAGGTGATCCGCTGAGTCATCCGCGGCCCGCCGCATGACCGCGGTCCTCCCAGGCTTCCGTCCCGGACCCCGGGAGGCTTCCGCCGCGAGCGCGAGCTTGCCGTTGACGGTGTAATCCGGGAGGCTCCGGGTTGTGGGAGGGCGCGGGTCTCGCGACCGGCCAGAGACCGAACAGGAGGTATCGCAATGTCCGCTGACTCACTCCACTTCGCCGGGGTGGTGCTGATCACCGTGCCGGCGATCGCATTCGGGGGCGCTCGGCTGTTGGCGATGATCTTCCGGCGCGAGCCCGGCTACCTCGATAACCCCGTGCGTCAGAACCTGTGGCGGGCGGGTCACGCCCACGCGGGCGTGCTCGTGATCCTCACCCTCGTGGGACTGCTGCTCGTGGACCAGGCGGATCTATCCAGCGGGCTGCGGTGGCTTGTCCGCTACGCGCTCGTCGCCGGGCCGATCCTGATGCCGCTCGGCTTCTTCCTCTCGGTCGCCTCGCCGCGAGCGGAGAGCCCGAACAGCCTCATCTACCTCGTCCCGGTCGGAGGTGTCTCGCTCAGCGTCGGGGCCGTGACCCTCGGGCTCGGCCTGCTGAGCGCGTGAGCTGAGGAGACGCACACCGCGCCGGGGGACGAGGGGGAAGCGGAACCGGGCCCTACTCCTGCGGCGCCAAACGGCCACCGCTCCAGTCGGTGGCGCCCCGCAGGTAGAGGTAGAAGGTCCCGTCCACGATCGCCTGCGGGTCGAGGTCAACCGCCTCCTCCGGCATCGCCCACCGGGCGGCCTCGAGGCACCAGTCGGTCCCCCGCCCATAGAGATCGGCGAGGTCAGACGCGGAGAAGGTCGGGCCGATTCTGCGGCGGAGCTCGTCCCGGATCGCCTCCACCGCGCGGGTCACCCGCGAGGCGATGCGGGGATCGGCCGAGAGCTCGCGCAGCCGCCGGTGGCCGTCCTCCCACTGGTACAGGGCGCTGTCGAGGGGATAGGCCACCTTGCCTCACGTGTTACCGCATACGGCTGGGCTGATCGGCCCGTTGAGCTTCCACACCGCTACCAGGTTGCTTCCGACGACGACGTAGGCGTTGGGCGCGCGGGCCATCCAGCCACTCTCGACCGGCCGCTGGTCACGCTCGGGGTGGTCCTGGTTGTAGGTCGGGGTGGTCACCAGGTAGGAGTAATTGCCATCGTTCACCGCTCGCACCCAGCCCGGGCAGTCCGTGATCGCGTCGAAGGTGCCGTGGTCGCCGCGGCGCCCGATCACCCGGACGTCGTTGGAGGAGTCCTTCCCCCAGAGTCCGTACTGAAACAGCGCCCCGAGGGTGCCCGAGAGGGCGATCCGCTGGTCGTGCAAGCCGCGGGCCCAGTCGAAGGCGACGCCCATCCCCTGGTCAAGCTCGGTGGCGGGATGCTCGGGTGGGACGGGGTAATCCGGGGCGGCGACCGAGTAGCGCTCGGCGAGGTAGTGGGTCTGGACCCCACGGCCGACGATCGCAAGGATCAGCGCCAGCCCCACCAGCACGACCACGATCGCGCCGACCTCGATCCGGGCGCGGACGCAGGCGACGGCGGCCACCGGGACGAAGACCACGGCCATGGCGAGGAGCAGCGAGCCTCCGAGGCGCCCACCGTCGATCGCGCCGATCGTGCCGTTGCTCGCCAGGATCAGGAGGGCGAAGAGGCCGAGCGCGCCCCAGGTCCACCACCGCTCCCGGCCGCGGGCGAACGACGGCGGGATCGTCAGGAGGACGAAGGCAAGCGCCAGGGCCGGCGCCAGGTAACGGATGTTGAGCCGGAATGCAAACGGCATCCCCTCGGGCCCGGCCGCCCCGAGCGGTGTCAGCAGGTAGGCGATCGCCGAGACAGCCACCACCACCGCGAGCATCCGCTCCAGCCGCCGTCCTCCGATCAGGGCAATGAGGACCCCCGCCGCCGCCGCCGCCAGCGCCAGCGGCCAGAGGTCGCCCAGGCGCTCATGCAGGCCGGGCTCGAACCAGCGGCCCCAAACCCCAGTGTCGGTGAGGTAATGGGCGATCGAGTAGGGATGGCGGCCCTCGAGCTCCCCGGCCTTGGGGAAGATCCACAGGTCCTCCCAGGGGAAGGGGTTTCCCGAGACGATCAGGTTGCGCGCGTACCAGAGCCCCCCGCCGGCGAGTAGCCCGCCGAGCCAGGCGCCCGCCGTCCGCAGCCTGGTGCCGGCCGCGGCGATCGCGATCACCCCGGCGGTCAGGGTGAGGACCGGGACGACCACGGTCAACTTGGTTCCGATCGCAAGGCCGGCGGCGAGCCCCCCGACAAGCGGCCCCCCAACGGGGGTCACCCGCCCTCGGTGGGCGGCGGCGTTGGTGATCACGGCGACGCTGGCGAGCAAGAGGGCGATCGCGACGACGTCGTTGTTGGCGTTGCCCGGCTGACGGGAGAACATGATGTCGGCGGACATCAGCGCCGCCACCCCGGCCAGGGCCGGCGCCCCCGCTCCATATGGGCGCCCGACACACCAGGCGGCGAGCAGCGCCAGGCCCAGCCAGGCGAGATTGATCAGGGGCGAGAGGAAGTCGTTGCCGAACAGGAGGAGGCCGCCGGCGTGGACCAGCTCCGAGTTCTGGGGGTAGAACCAATTCAGGTACAGCGGGTCGGTGAACAGCAGCCCCGTGACCGATCCCGTCTGGGCGAAGTGGGCGGCAAACGGGAGGTGGTACCAGAGCGAATCGCCGCCATAGATGCCCCGGTCGAGGGCGAGGAGGCTGGGGCCGGCCCACTGGAGGGCGACCAGGAAGAAGATCGCGGCCGCGACCAGCGTCTCGGGGGAAGGGATCCACGCGGACGTCCCGCCGGGACCGCCCGGCTGTCCCCGAGGCTCGATCTCACCTTCCCTGCGATCGCCATCCGCCGCCCACGCGGCGCCGCCCGCCGCGAGCGTGATCGCGATCGCGGCCAGGGCCGAGGCGATCACGAGGGCGAGGCCGGTGAGCAGGCCAACCAGGCCGAGGAGCTCGGCGATCAGGACATAGAGGCCGATGCCGAGTACGGCGTCGGCCACCAGGGCGGGGGCGCCGCTCCAGTCCGGGAGCAGGGTCCGGCGGACGGCGGGGGCACAGACACCGAGCGAGACGACGATCGCCGCCAGGCCGGCGACGCCGAGGATGTAGTCGGCGGTGCTCATCTGTGTTTCCGGCAGCGACCGGGGTCGAGCGGGCCGGTGAGCCTGAACACCGCCACCCGGCCGGCGCGGAGGACCTGCCGGGCATTCGGCTGGCCGCGCACCCAGCCGCCCTCGGGCGCGGGGTTGGTGGTGGCGGGCTGGTTCAGGTCGAGGTTCGGGGTGGTGACGACGAAGTCGTAGCCGCCCTCGTTCAGCGCCTGGATCCAGGGCTCGCATTTGCCGATTCCGGTGAAGTTGCCGCCGGAACCCTCGCGGCCGACGTACTGGACGTAGTTGGAGAGGCGGTCGCCATAGAGCAGGTACTGGTTGTAGGCACCGCTGGTGCCCGCGACCGCGACCCGGGCATCCGCGATCGGCTTTGCCCAGCGGGCAACTGCGTCGAGCCCACCGGCGGCGAGCTGGGGGCTGGTTCCCGCCTTGGCGTAGCGCTGGCGCAGGTAGTCGTCCTGCTTCGCCCAACCCACCGCCGCTACGCCGAGGGTGAGGAAGGCCCCCGCCACGAGGGCGAGGACGGCGGAGCGGCGGCCGAGGAGCGCCAGCCCGACCGCCCCACCGACGGCGGCGAGCCCGATCAGGACGGCGGCGGGGGCCGACGCGAAGGCGCCGTTCCAGATCGAGGCCGAGTCCGAGTACTTGGCCGTCGCCGCGAGGGTCGCGAGGCCGCCGATCAGCAGCGCGAGCCGAACGAGGTCACCCGAGAAGCCGATGCCGGCCGATCGCGGCGGGCGGACGCGCTCTGCCCCGACGGGCGCCCACAGCGGCAGCAGGGAGAGGGAGAGCGCGAGGGCGGGGACCAGGTAGCGGAAGTTGATCGTGAAGCCCGTCGGCTGACCATCGGGGCCGGCGGCAGTCAAGGGCGTGAACGCGTAGGCGACCGCGGCGACCACCGCGACCGCGCCGCACAACCGGACCACCGGCGAGCGAGGGCGGAGGATCGCGAGGAGGGCGCCAGCGACGACGCCGATGGCGAACAGGAACCAGCCCGGCCCGAGCAGGTTCCTCACCCCGTCGAAGAAGTACAGGCGCCAGACGGTGGTGTCGGGGTTGACGAAGATGTAGTGGGCGACGCTGAACGGATCCCGCCCCTCCAGCCCGCGGCCCGGACCGGGCAGGTCGATGGGGCCGATGTGGTTGATCCAGGGGAGGGGATTGCCCGTGTCGATCAGGTTGCGAAGGAACCAGAAGCCGGCCGGGATCGCGACCCCGGCGACGAACCAGCCAAGCGCCCGCCGGCGGCGACCGGGTCTTGCGATCACGGCGACGCCGACGGCGAGCGCGAGGACGGCGGCGGCGATCGTCATCTTCGTCCCGAGCGCCAGCCCGGCGGCGAGGCCGGCGAACAGGAGCGCTGCCCCTCCCACGGTCCGCGGCTCGCCGCGGCAGGAGGCGTGGCCGTTGATCAGGATCGCCGAGGCCGCCAGCAGGCCGCTGATCGGGGCGATGTCGTTGGCCATCGTCCCCGCCTCGCGAGGGATCATCGGCCCGGTGTCGAGGATCAGGGCGACCGCGACGAGCGAAAGGGGGGCGACACCGTAGGGGCGGCCGATGCACCAGGCGGCCAGCAGGGCGAGCCCGAGCCAGCCGAAGTTGATCAGCGGCGAGATCAGGTCGCGCCCGAACAGCAGGATCCCGTCCGCGTGGAGGAGCTCGGAGTTCTCCGGGTAGAACCAGTTGAGGTAGAGGGGATCGGTGAAGTGGAGCGGCCAGGCCGAGCCGGAGTGGGCGATCCGGGCGGCGAACGGGCCGTGGTACCAGAGGGTGTCGAAGGTGAACATGCCCTTGCCCCAGACGTCCTCGAGGCCGAGCGCCCAGTGGGTGAAGAGGAAGGCGGCGGCACCGAGGGCGAGGACGACCTGAAGCCGGGGCACCGGGGGCGAGGGCGGTTGCTCCTCGGGCCGGCCGGCGGTCGCCCGCAGCAGGCGGAGCACCGTGATCGGCACCAGGCACGCGACCAGCACCAGGGTGAAGCGCTCGAGCACCCCGATCCCGCCGAGGAGCTGAGAGATCACGGTGAGGAGCGAGATCCCGATCACCGCCTCGACCAGGCGGGCCGGGGCCCCGCCCCACCCGGGGAGGAAGTGGCGACGCAGCCACACCGCCGACGAGCCGAGGGCGGCGGCCACCAGGGCGAGGCCGATCACCCCCAGCAGGTAGTCGCCGAAGGTCACCTAAGCCCTGGCGCAGGCCGCCGGATCCAGGGGCCCGTCCAGCCTGAAGACGAAGATCATGTCGTCCTCGAGCAGCTTCTTCGCCGCCGGGTCGGTTGCGGTCCAGGTCGCCTCGATCGGCGGCTTGCCCTGGGTCCGCTGGTCGGGGCCGGCGATCAGGTACCGGTAGCGGCCGGTATCGATCGCCTGGCGCCACTCCCGGCAGCTCGTGATCGGCCTGAAGGTCCCGTGCGGGCCGTGGTGGGCGACGTACTGGACGTAGTTGGAGAGGTCGTTGCCGTAGAAGATGTACTGCTTGAAGCCGGGGCGCCCGCCGACCACGGCGATCCGCGCGTGGTGGAGGTCGGCGTCGTCGAACCAGCGCTCGGCGGCGCGCATTCCGGGGGGGAAGTCCTCCGGCGCCGTCGCGGCCTGGTAGCGGCCGTCGAGGTAGTCGGTCTTCCGCACCTCGCCGATCCCGATCGCGATCGCCAGGGCCAGGGCGATCCCGGCTCCGACCAGCAGGCCCGGGACCCCGCGCTGGACCGCCAGGGCGATCGCAACTGGCACCAGGACCAGCATCACCGCCAGGAGGATCCCGCCGCCGAGGAAGCGCCCCTGCCAGACGTTCTCGAAGGCGTCGATCGGGAGCGCCGACACCAGCAGAAGGATCGCGAGGAAGCCGAGCAGCAACCTCTGCGGGAGGCCGCGGCTGAGCGCGGGATCGACCGCGAGCAGCATCGCCCCGAGGCCGAGCGCGGGGGCGGCGTAGCGGACGTTGACCTCGAAGGCGGTCGGGTGGTTGAGGGGGCCGGCCGCGGTGAGCGGCGTGAACAGGTAGGCGACCCCGCTTAGCAGGGCGACGAACCCGAGCATCCGCAGCACCGGTGTCCGACCCCGGAACATCGCCAGGAGGATCCCGAGCAGGAGCGCCGTGAGGGTCACCGGCCACAGCGGCCCGAAGCTGTGGTGGAGCCCCGGGACGAAGGAGTGCTTGATCACGTCGGTGTTGGTGAGGTAGTCCGAGACCGTGTGCGGCTCGCGGATGTCGATGTGGAGCTGGTCGGGCCCCGGCAGCGGTCCCTTCTGGAACCAGGGGATCGGGTTGCCGGCCTCGACCAGGTTGCGCGCGAACCAGAAGCCGCCGGTGACGAGAGAGGAGGCGACCCACACCAGGGTCGTGCGAACGTAGTTGCCGCGCCCGGCGACCGCGATGACGCCGAGGGTGAGGAGGCCGAAGGGGGCCAGGAGGTTGAGCTTCGTGCCGAGCGCGAGGCCGGCCGCGAGCCCGGCCACCACCAGGGCGGCGGTGGGGAGGGCGCGGGGCTCGCTCCGCGCCCGGATAGGGGGAGCGGCCCGCACCTGGGCGACGGGGTTGCCGTGGCCGCCGGTCGATCCAGTCGCCCGCGCCGCGGCCCGGCGCTGGGCGTCGGCGTTGACGATCAGGGCGGCGGAGGCGAGCAGGAAGAAGAGGCCGGCGATGTCGTTCTTCGCATCGCCGGGCTGGTACAGGAGGAGCATCTCCGCGTCGACGATCAGGGCAATAGCGAGGAGCGAGGTGGCTGCGGCACCGTAGGGGCGGCCGAAGACCCACGCCGCCAGCAGGCACAGGGCCATCCAGACGATGTTGACCAGGGGGGAGAGGAAGTCCGTGCCGAGGAAGAGCTCAGCCGCCGAATGCAGCAGCTCCGAGTTCTGCGGGTAGAACCAGACGGTCAGCCTCAGGACCTCGGTGAAGTGGAGCGCCCCGACCTGATGGTCCTGGACGAAGCGGGCCGCGAACGGGGCGTTGTGCCAAGTGGTGTTCGGCAAGTACATGCCGATGTCGAGCCCGGTCTGGGTCGGCATCGCCCAGTGGACGGCGACCAGCGTCGCCCCCGCCAATGCGATCGCGAGCGCGTAGGGCCCGATCGCCGGGGCCGGCAGCGGGGTAGCGTCGGGTCGCCCGTCGCCGGCGAGGATCCCGATCCCGGCGACGATCGCGCCGGCGAGGACGAACCCGGGCCGGTAGAGCCCGACCACCCCGATCAGCTCGAGGATTACGACCAGGATCGAGAGCCCGAGCACGACCTCGGCGAGCCGCGCCGCCGCTCCCGACCAGCCGGGCAGCAGCCGACGGCGGAGCCGGACGGCCGCGAACCCGATCGCGAGCGCGATCGCGATCAGCCCCAGCGACCCCAAGAGGAAGCGGCCGAAGGTCACGGGGCGGCCCCCTCGGCCTGGCCGAGGTGGCCGCAGGCGCCGACGTCGAGCCGGCCGGTGATCCTGAAGATCCGCGCGGGGCCCGACTTGAGGACGACCTTGGTCGCCGGTCCCTCGCTCCAGTGGTTCTCCTTCGGCTGCTTGACCTCGGATTCGCCGAACCGCGGCGTGGTGACGATGAAGTCGTAGTGCCCCGCGTTGATCTCGCGCCGCCATTCCTTGCACGAGTCGCCGATCTGGCGGAAGGTCCCGCGCCGGAGCTGCCTGCCGATGTACTGAACGTAGTTGGAGAGGTCGTCGCCGTAGAAGACGTACTGGCCGAAGGCGGAGGCGCGGCCGACGACCGCGATCCGCTGGTCGCGCTGGCGCTTGCCCCACTCCTGGAGCGGGTACCAGGCTGGCGTCGACCGGAAGCCCCCCTCGAGGGGCGGCGCCACCGCCGAGGCGTAGCGGTCGCGGATGTACTGGGTCTCCTGATGACGCCCGAGCCCGACCAGGAGGACGAAGGCGGCGAGCGGGAGGGCGATCAGGGCCGCCGCGGGCGCCCCCCTTCGGGAGAGAGCGAACAGGGCGACCGGGACGCCAACCAGGACGGCGGCGAGCAGGATCGCTCCAGCGATGTGGCCCTCGTGCCACTTCGCCGAGCTGATGTCGTTCTGGAGGAGGAGCACCGCCATCAGCGCCAGCACCGCCCACTTCCACGGAGAGCGCCGGAGCGGGGACACCAGCGGCACCAGGACCAGGCCGATGGTGAGTGCGGGGGCGACGTAGCGGAGGTTGGCGTCGAAGCCACCGGCGTCGCCAAGCTGCCCGGACGCGGTCAGCGGAGTGAACACGTAGGCGACCCCGGCGACGATCCCGGTGAAGGCGAGGGCCCGGATCAGCCAACCTCCGCGGACGAGCGCGTAGACGAGGCCGAGGGCGACCACACCGAGGACCACGTACCAGAGCGGGCCGAGGCGATCGTGGAGCACCGGGAAGAAGGTGTCGTTCCAGACCTTCGGGTCGTTGTAGTACTCGCTCAGCTTGTGGGGCTCGCGCGGGTAGATCGCGGGCACCTGGTCGGGGCCGGGGAGATGGATCGGGCCGAGCTTTCGGAACTGGGGCAGCGGGTTGAGGGCGTAGACGAAGTTGCGCACGTACCAGAACCCGGCGGTGAGCACGATCCCTCCCAGCCAGACGCCGACCGCTCGCAGCCAGCCCCGGCGACCGCCCAGGAGGACGACGCCAAGGGTGAGGGCGCCGATCGTCGCCAGGAGAGTGATCTTCGTCCCGAGCCCGAGCCCGGCAGCGAGGCCAGCGAGGAACAGGGGCCCGGTGCCGATCCCGGCGAGGGGCGGCTCCTGCCGCCGGCGCGGCGAGGTCCCCGGGCGCGCGCCCACCGCCCCCCTCCTCTCGGTGGCGGCGTCGGCGGCGCCGCCGGCGATCGCCGGCGACGCTCTCGCCATCACCCTGCCCGTGACCAGGAACGCGATCGTGGCGAGGAGGAAGAAGAGGCCGGCGACGTCGTTGGGGGCGTTGCCCGCCTGGGAGCCGACCATCATGTCGGAGTCGAGCACGACGCCTGCGGCGAGTACGGTGGCGGCGCCAACCGCGCAGGGGCGGCCGATGCACCACGCAGCCAGCAGGGCGAGCGCCAGCCAGCCGACGTTGATCAGCGGCGACAGGAAGTCGTTGCCGAGGGCGAGGATCCCGACCGCGTGCAGGAGCTCGGAGTTCTGGGGGTAGAACCAGGCGGTCAGCTTCAGGGGATCGGTGAAGTGAAGAGGGCCGACCTGGGCGTCCTGGACGAACCGCGCCGAGAAGGACATGTGGTACCAGGTGGTGTCCTGGTAGTACATCCCGGTGTCGAGGCTCTCCTGGCTTGGCACCGCCCAGTGGGCGACGATCAGAGCGGAGGCGGCTCCCGCGAGCGCGAGCATCAGCCAGGTCGTCCGGACCGGCGGCTCCTCGGGGCGGCGGGGCTGGGCCCGGCCCCGCGCCCAATACGCGCCGCCGAGCCCGACGGCGACGCACGCGACGAGTAGGAACCCCTCCCTGAAGAGGCCGAGCACGCCCACCAACTCGGCGGTGACGACCAGCGCGGAGATCGCCAGGATCGCCTCGGCCAGGCGCGCCGGCGCCCCACGCCAACCGGGGACGATCAGCGACCGCACGTAATAGGCGCCGAGGCAGAGCGCGGTGGCGATCACCGCCAGCTCCGCCGCGCCGAGGAGGTAGTCGCTCGAGCTCATCGGCCGTTTCCAGGGAAAGCGCGCCAACCCGATGGGCAGGCGCGCGGAGCCGCGGATAATACCCGCGCCGGCTAAACGAACCCGCGGCGGCGGACGGGTGGATCGATCCTAATTGCCGAGGCCGCGAACGACGTAGGCGTGCTCGCCCGGCCGCACCATCCCCAGGCGCCGCGCCTCCCTGGCTACCACCAGCGGACTGCTCGCCTCGTGCAACTTTGCCTCCAGCGCCCGGTGCTCGATCTGAAGCTGGCGGAGCTGCTCCCGGCTCGCGCGAGAGCCCTGCCACGCTGACACCAGGTTGACGAGCGGGTTCAGGTAGGAGACCATCACCGCGAACAGGACCAGGACGAGCGCGATCCGACCGACCCGGTCCCAGCGGACCCGGCTCGGCCCGATCCGCTGGCGCACCCGCCGCCTCGGCCCCCTGGTTGCATGCGCGCGTGAGCTCACGGCACAGGTTTCGCCGCGGCCCACGGCGCCCCTGCTACTGATTGCGGCGCGAGAAGGCGGCCGCGCCCGGGAACTCGGCCGCGTCGCCCAGCTCCTCTTCGATCCGGAGGAGGCGGTTGTACTTGGCGACCCGGTCGCTTCGGCTGGGCGCGCCCGTCTTGATCTGGCCGGTTCCGGTGGCGACGACCAGATCGGCGATTGTGGTGTCCTCGGTCTCGCCGGAGCGGTGGGAGACGACGGCCGTGTAGCCGGCCCCCCGGGCGATCCGGATCGTCTCGAGAGTCTCGGTGAGGGTGCCGATCTGGTTCAGCTTCACGAGGATCGAGTTTGCGACGCCCCGCTCGATCCCCCGCCGGAGCCGCTCCGGGTTGGTGACGAAGTTGTCGTCGCCGACCAGCTGGAGGCGGTCCCCCAGCTCCTCGGTGAGGAGCTCCCAGCCGTCCCAGTCCTCCTCGTCCATCCCGTCCTCGATCGAGGCGATCGGGTAGCGGCCGGCCATCTCCGCCCAGTAGCTGACGAGCTCGCCGGCCGAAAGCGTTCGCCCCTCGTGCTCGAGCACATAGGAGCCATCGGAGTAGAGCTCGCTGGTGGCCGGGTCGAGGGCGATGAGGATGTCCTCGCCGGGCGCGTAGCCGGCGGCCTCGATCCCAGAGAGGAGCTCGTCGAGCGCCGCCTGGTTCGAGGCGAGGTTGGGGGCGAACCCGCCCTCGTCGCCGACCGCGGTGCCGAGGCCCTGGTGGTGGAGGGTCCGCTTCAGGGCGTGGAACACCTCCGCCCCCATCCGCAGGCACTCGGCGAAGCTGCTCGCCCCGGCTGGGACGACCATGAACTCCTGGAAGTCGACCGAGTTGTCGGCGTGGGCGCCGCCATTGAGGACGTTCATCATCGGCACCGGCAAGATCCGCGGCTCACCCCCGCCCTCCGACACAGGCGCCGAGTAGAGTTCGGCGAGGTAGCCGTAGAGGGGGAGCCCGGCGTCGGCCGCCGCGGCCTTCGCCGTCGCCAGGGAGACACCGAGGATCGCGTTGGCGCCGAGCCTCCCCTTGTTCGGGGTCCCGTCGAGCTCGATCATCGTCTCGTCGAGCGCGACCTGATTGGACGCGTGCGCCCCGGTGAGTGCCTTCGCGATCTCCCCGTTGACGTGGGCGACCGCCTTCGTCACCCCCTTGCCACCCCAGGCCTCGCCCCCGTCGCGGAGCTCGACCGCCTCGTACTCCCCGGTGGAGGCGCCCGAGGGCACCGCGGCGAGCCCGGCCGCCCCGGAGGCGAGGCCGACCTCGACCTCGACCGTCGGGTTGCCCCTGGAGTCGAGGATCTGGCGGGCGTGGATGTGCTCGATCGTGCTCATCGCCCCAATCAGTCTCTCAATCGCCGGAGCCGGATCGCGCCTCGTCGCGGAGGCGATCGGCGCTCGCCCGGAGGGCGAGCTCGGGGTCGACGCCGAGGCTGCGGGCGAGGGCGACCGTGGACAGGAGCAGGTCGGCGATCCGTCGCTCGGTCGCGTCGCGCGTCTCGGCGTCCGCCCCGGGACCGCCCGGCTTGGCGGCCCCGGACGACCCCTCCGGATCGATCCGGCGGAGCACCTTGCGCGCGTAGGTGAGGGCGGGCAGGTTCTCGGGAATCGAGGCGAAGGGATCGTCCCCCTCGCCTCCCTCGACCTCGCGCTTGATCTCCTCCCACTGGGCGAGGACCTCGCCGGCTGTCTCCAGCTCGAAAGGCGGGCGCCCCGGGTTGCCGCCCGATTCTGAACCGAATACGTGGGGGTGCCTTCGAATCAGCTTCGCCGTGCATGACTCGGCCACCGTCCCGAGGTCGCCGAGCCCCCGCTCCTCGAGCAGGAGGCTGAGGAAGACGACCTGGAAGAGGACGTCGCCGAGCTCGTCCATCATCGCCCGGGGGTCGTCGCGGCGGGCGGCGTCGGCGAGCTCGTAGGCCTCCTCGACCGTGTGGGGCACGATCGAGCGGGCGTCCTGCTCGCGGTCCCAGGGGCACTCCCGCCGCAGGCGGCGGGTGATCTCGTCGAGCCGTTCGAGCGCGGCTCGCCGGGCCTCGTTCATCTACGCAGGCGGCGGCCTCAGCCGCCGGGCGCGGTGCCCGGTGCACCGCCGGGGATCGAGCCCGGGAGGCTTCCCGGCAGGCTCGGGGCGGCCCTGGCGGCGCCGGGCGGATGGGGGCGCTGGGGCTGGCCGGCGGCCACCGTGAACGGCAGGAACGAGCCGGGCGCGCCGGGCGCGACGTATTGGCCGATCGACTGGACGGGCGCGGGGCAGCCGGCCGACTTCGCCTGCGTTGCGCTGCACCCGGTCGCGGGGACGACGTAGTTGTCGCAGCGATCGATGATGTAGCCGCTGGCGCAGATCGTCAACTCGGTCCACTTCGCCCGGTAGTCGGTGAGGAAGTCGGTGAACGACTGCTGCTCGAACTGGCTGCTGAGCTGCTGCTGGATCTGGGAGGCGACCTGGCCGGCGAAGGGCTGGGTGGCGGCCGCCTTGATGCTCTCGACCTCGTACACGTACCAGCCGTTCCCGGCCTTCACCGGTCCCTGCACCTGCCCTTGGGGGGCGGCGAACAGCTCGGAGTCGAGGGGCTGCGGAAGGGTGCCCGAGGTGACCGACTCACGCAGGCCGCCGTTCTTGTTGGTGGTCGTGTCGGTGGAGAGCGCGGAGGCGACCTTGTCCCAGTTGGACGGCGAATCGTCTGCCTGGAGGCGGTTGGCCGCCTCCTGGGCCCTCGCCTGAACGGGGTTGAGGACCAGGCGGACGGTGCGGGACTCGGGCTGCTTGTAGTTGGCGATGTTGGCGTCGTAGTACTTGCGCGCGTCGTCGGAGGACGCATTCGGGGCGCCGTGCGAGATCTGGCTCTGGATCTCGGTACTGACCAGGTTGAGCTTCACCCGCAGATTGACGTCCTGCTGGTTGTAGCCGGACTGCTTCAGGAACTGTTGGTAGGCGGCCTCGGTCTTGAAGTTCTGTTGCTTGGTCTGCTGGAAGGACTGCTGGACCTGCCGCGCGGAGACGGAGACGCCGCGCTCCTCGGCCTCGCCCAGGATCCAGGCGATGTCGAGCAGGTCGCCGAGGGCGGCGTCGCGGATCGCCGAGTACTGGGGGCTGTTCGGAGCCGGCGTTTGCGGCAGGCCCTGGCGCTTTGCCGCTTGACCGAGGGCTCGGTCGAATCCCGCCTTGGTGATGTTGTCGCCGACGATGTATGGCGGCGCGTCGGGGATGCTGGTGTCGATATGCGCGACCGCGTCGCCGGGCACGTCTCCATGCCCGATCCCCGTGGTGGCCCAGAGGACGACGATCAAGAGCACGAGGAGGGCCCCGAGGAAGATCGCCGCGCGACTCTTGATCCCGCCGAGCATCGTCAGGGGCGGCAGGATATAGGTCGGGATAAGGCGACGCTAAGGAGGCGCTTCTTACCGCAGCCCCGGGCCGCTCAGGCCGCCGCCGGAACCGCCCGGGCCGCGCCGAGCGCCTCCGACAGGGCGAGCAGCGACGCCAGACGGGCGCCGGCCTCGTCCGGAACCGGGACCGTGACGGTGCGCTGGCGCCACTCGTAGATCGCCTCCGGGAGGCGCTCGCGGAGCTCGGAGACTCGGGCGGAGTCGAGCTCGATCGGGGAGGCCCGGACCCGGCCCGCGCGGAACTCGACCACCCGGGCGCCGGCCTCCCCCAGTTCGATCCGCACCCGGGCCAGCTCGAGCAGGTTCTCGACCGGCTCGGGGACGGGGCCGAAGCGGTCGGTGAGCTCATCGCGGAGCGCCCGCAGCTCACCCCGCTCGCGGGCGGCGGCGACCCGGCGGTGGACATCGATCTTGGCCTCCTCGAACGGGACGTACTCGGGCGGGAGGTAGGCGTCGACGTCGACCTCGACCCGCACGGGCTCGCGCTCCACCGGGGGCGCGGCTCCCTCCCCGCCGGCTCGGATCGCCTCGGCGGCGTCCTCGAGCATCTGGCAGTAGAGCTCGAAGCCGATCGCGGCGACGTGGCCCGACTGCTCGTCCCCGAGGAGGTTGCCCGCCCCCCGGATCTCCAGGTCGCGCATCGCCACCCGAAAGCCCGAGCCAAGCTCGGTGTTGTCGGAGAGGGTGGTGAGGCGCGCCGCGGCCTCGGGGGTGAGCGCCTCGGGGGACGGGTAGAGGAGGTAGGCGTACGCCCGCTCGCGGCTCCGGCCCACCCGGCCGCGGATCGGGTAGGCCTGGGCGAGGCCGAGCTGGTCGGCGCGCTCGACGATCAGGGTGTTGGCGGTGGGGATGTCGAGGCCCGACTCGATGATCGTCGTCGCCACCAGGCAGTCGAACTCCCCGCGGACGAAGGAGAGCATGGTCGCCTCGAGCTGAGTCTCGTCCACCTGTCCGTGGGCCTCGGCGATCCGCACTCCCGGGCAAAGCGCCCGCAACCGCTCGGCGGTTTCGTGGAGGGTCTCGATTCGGTTGTGGAGGAAGAAGGACTGGCCGCCGCGCTCGGTCTCGCGCTCGATCGCCCGGCGCACCAGCTCCTCGTCGTAGGGGCCGAGGTAGGTGCGGACGGGCCGACGGCCCTCGGGCGGGGTCTCGATCACCGAGATATCGCGCAACCCGGCGAGCGACATCTGCAGGGTGCGCGGGATTGGCGTTGCCGACAGCGAGAGGACGTCGATCTTGAGCCGGAGCTGCCGCAGGAGCTCCTTCTGGCGGACGCCGAAGCGCTGCTCCTCGTCGACGATCAACAGCCCCAGGTCCTTGCCCCGGACGTCGCGCGACAGGAGCCGGTGGGTTCCGATCAGGATGTCGACCCTGCCGTCCGCGAACCGCTCGAGGACGCCTCGGACCTCGGGCGGGCGGCGCAGCCTCGAGACCATCTCGACGATGATCGGGGAGTCGGCGAACCGCTCGCGGAAGGTGCCGATGTGCTGCTGAGCGAGGATCGTCGTCGGGACGAGCATCATCACCTGCTTGCCGTCGGCGGCGGCCTTGTGAGCGGCGCGGAGGGCGACCTCGGTCTTCCCGTAGCCGACGTCGCCGCAGAGCAGCCGGTCCATCGGCCGGGGGAGCTCCATGTCCTCCTTGACCGCGTCGATCGCGTCGATCTGATCTGGCGTCTCCCGGTAGGCGAAGGCCTGCTCGAAGCTGAGCTGCCACTCGCCGTCCGGGGCGAAGGCGTGGCCGCCACGGACCTGGCGCTCGGCGTACAGGTTGAGGAGCTCGCCCGCCATCTCCTGGGCGGCGCGCCGGGCCCGCGCCTTCATGCTCTGCCAGCGCCTGCCGCCGAGGGGGCTGAGCTGGGGCTCGGCGCCGTCGGCGCCGACGTAGCGGCTGATCCGCGCGAGCTGGTCTGTGGGCGCGAACACCCGATCCCCGCCGCGGTACTCGAGCTCGAGGTAGTCGCGGGTGACCCCGGCGAGGGCCTTCGTGTCGAAGCCGGCGAACCGCGCGATTCCGTGGTCCTCGTGGACCACGAAGTCGCCGACTCGAAGCTCGATCGCCGTCGAGAGCCGTCCGCGGCCGGTGTCGGCGGCGGGCGGGCGACGGCGGTGGACGAGCCGCCGGTAGGGGATCACCGCGAGCTTCAGCTCCGGGGCCAGGAAGCCGTCGCGCAGGGGGGCCTCGGCGAAGCTCACCGTGCCCTCCTCCGGCGGCTCGTCTGCGAGGAAGGGAGGATCCAGCCGGGCGAGGTTGTACCGGGCGCGCTCGGCCTCGCCCCGGCGATCGAAGGCGACCACGGTCCGGTAGCCCGACCGGATCAGCTTCTCGAGCTCCCCCTCCGCCTCGGCGGGGGTTCGGGAGGGGAACTCGGCGCGCTGGGCCCGGAAGGAATGCTCCTGGTCAGCGTCCGCGGCGGCAAGGGCGAGCCCGGCACGGTCGGCGAGCGGCTCGGCGACATCGACGTAGAGGCGGCGGGCGTCGTCGGCGTGCATCGCGGTGGTCACGTCCTCCCAGTGGTCACTGAGCGCGCCGGGGATCTCCTCCGCGGCGGCGATCGCGACCAGGGCCTGGTCGGGGACCAAGTCGAGGGGCGAGCGGAAACGCTCGAGCGGGAGCGCATCGATCTCCGTCGGGCTGCTCGGCTTCGGTTCGGCGCCCGGCGGGTCAGCTTCACGCTCCTCAGCCTCCTCCAGGCTGAGCTCCGCGAGCTCGCGATGCTCGGAGGCGAGCTCGGCGGCGGGCGCCAGCTCAACCCGCTCTGCGTCCCCGAGCGAGCGCTGGGTGAAGGTGGAGAACCAACGAATCGACTCGATCTCGTCGCCGAACAGCTCCAGGCGGGCCGCCCTCTCCTCGGTCGCCGGGAAGGCGTCGAGGATCCCGCCGCGGATCGCGAACTGGCCGCGTTCCTCGACCTGATCCACCCGCTCGTAGCCCGCCTCGGCGAGGAGCGCGGCGACGTCGCCGAGGTCGACCGCCTCGCCCACCGAGAGCGAGAAGCCCTCCGGCCGGAGCGAGGCATCGGGCACCGCCTCGGCGAGGGCGACGGCGCTTGCGACCACGATCGGCGGGTCAGCGGAGCTGGAGGCGGCGGTGAGGGCGTCGAGGGCGGCGATTCTGAGCCCGGCCAGGTGGGGTGGCGGCCGCAGGTGGGAGAGATAGCCGACGCCCCGAGAGGGATAGTGGCGGATCCGGCGCCCGGACAGGAAGGCGCGGAGATCAGCGGCAAGGTCGCGGGCCGAGCGGTCGTCGGTGCTGACCAGCAGCGCCGGCCGCTCCCAGCCCACGAGCAGGGCGGCGAGCAGGTAGGGGCGGAGGGCGGCCGAGGCGTGAGCGTCCACTCGCTTGCCCGCGAGCAGGTCTCGCCGCACCGCCGCGAAGGCGTCGTTCTCGTGGGCGATGTCGAGCAGTGGTCTCAGGGTCATCGCTTCGTCCCGCGTCGAATGACCGAATCGCGAGATCCGGCCCCTTGCCGGACACGGCTCGGGCCGCTTCGATTCTAGAAAGCGGACCTCGCCGGCCCGGACGGACGCCTTCCCCTAGGTCTGGTATGGAAGCCCCGGCCCGCTGCCCTGCCACTGGACCTGGCCCTCGCCCTCCTCGCGGGAGCGCTCCTCGATCCCGTCCCAGCGGTGGAGCATCGCCTTCAGGCGGGCGACGGCCTCAGGGGGGTGGCCGGCGACCTCGGCGGCGAGCGCGAGCGCCGATTCCTCGGCGGCCGCCGCCGGGGCGACCCGGTGGACGAGCCCGAGGCGGAGGGCCTCGTCGGCGCCCACCGTGCGGGCGGTGAGAAGGAGGTACTTGGCTGTGGCGAGCCCGCACATCGTCACCAGCCGGGCGGCACCGACCGGCACCCCCAGCTCGGCGCCGGGGAACTTGAGGCGCAGGTTGGAGCCGGCGACCCGGAGGTCGCAGGCCATCGCCACCTCGGCGCCGCCGCCGACGACGGCGCCGTGGCATACCGCGAGGGTCGGCTTCGGGAATGAGGTGAGGGCGTCGTAGAGGACGGCGAACAGCTCCATCCGCCGCACCCGCCCCCCCTGATCGAGCGGCTCGCGGACGTCGGCGCCGGCGGAGAGGCCGAGGTGATCGTTGGAGGAGACGACGAGGACGCGGACCGCGGCGGCGTCGCGCGCCGCCGCCAGATGCTCGAGCATCTCCTCGAGGAGCGCGGTGTTGATCGCGTTCCTGGACTCGGCGCGCTCGAGCCGAAGGAGGGCAACGCCGGCATCGTCGACGGAGTAGCTGGTCAGCGCCCCGCCGCTCACGGCTTCGCTCCTCGCGCGGCCCGATCGCCGCCAGGCTCCGATCCGCCCGCCTCCTCACCCCCGGCCAGGCGCTCGACAAGGCGCTCGGCCTCGTCCGCGGCGCGAGCGACCAGCGCCTCGACCTCCTCGCGCGGCTCGCGGAACCGCGAGAGAACGTAGGCGGAGACGATCTCGGGGTCGCTGCTCTCGGGCCGCCCCACCCCCGCGCGCACCCGCCAGAAGTCGGGACCGCCCAGCCCGCGGCTGAGGCTCTTGAGGCCGTTGTGGCCGGCGAGACCGCCGCCGAGCCGGGAACGGACCTCGCCGAAAGGCAGGTCGATCTCGTCGTGGAGGACGAGGACGCGGTCGAGCGGCAGGCCGAGTGACCCGCGGGCGGGCCCCGCAGACGAACCGGACTCGTTCATGTAGGTCTGCGGCAACAGCACCGCAACCCGGGGCCCACCGGGGCGCGTCCGCCCCTCGGTGATCAGGCCGGCGAACCGCTTCCGCGCTCGGGGCAGCTCCCAGCGCCGGACGAGCTCCGCGGCGACCTCGAACCCGATGTTGTGGCGGGTGCCGGCGAAGCGATCCTCGGGGTTGCCGAGGCCGACCACCAACAGGTCGCCCCGGCCCCCGCCACTCTCCTCCTTACGCTCTCGGCGCCCGCGGCGACGAAGAAAGCTCAGCGGCCTAATCCCCCCGCTGCCCGCAGAGCCAATCGCGCAAGCCCCACGGCGTTACTCGCCGCCCTCGCCCTCACCGCCGCCCTCGCCCTCCTCGGCCTTGGCCTCGCCCGCCGGCGCCTCCTCGCCCTCGGGTGCCTCCTCGGCCTCGCCGACCAGCTCGGCCTCCTCCTCGAGCTCGGGCTCGGGCTCCTCCTCGACCCTCGGCGGGCTCAGGGTGGCGATCGTGATCTCCTCGGGCTCGTCGACCATGAACTTGACCCCCGTCGGCGGCGAGACGGCCGCCAGCGAGATCGTGTCGTTGATCTCCATCTCGGAGACGTCGACGGCGATCCTCTCGGGGATGGCCGTCGGCAGCGCCTCGACCGTGACCTCGCGGGTGACGTGCTCGAGCACGCCGCCCTCGCGGACACCGGGCGCCTGCTCGGTCCCCTCGAGCTCGATCGTCACGTCGGTCTGGATCTCTTCGTCGAGGCGAACCTCGAGGCAGTCCATGTGAATGATCTCGTCGCGAACCGCATGGCGCTGCTGGTCCTTGATCACCACCGGGACCGCCTTCGAACCATCGATCTGGAGGTCGAGCAAGGTGTGGCCCTGCCCGAGGAGTGCGCGCAGCTCGCGGTCGGGCACCTGGAAGGGACGGGCCTCGCCGCCCTGGCCGTAGACGACGCCGGGCACAAGACCCTCGCGGCGCAGGCGGCGGGTCGCCCGCGAGCCGAAGGTCTCGCGGGCCTGGACCTTGAGTGTGGCTCGGTCAGAGGCCATGCTTGGGGGCGACGGAAGCCGGGAGGTGGACCCAGGTTGGCCGCTCGGGCGCCAGCATAGAAAATGTAAGGAGACGATGGCCATCGAAGACGACATCGAGCGCACACCACGGCCGGGCGACGGCGACGAGCGAAAGCGCGACCTGAGTCACGAGGCGGACGCCGAGAGCGACGCCGAGGCCGACGGCAAAGGCACCGGCTGGAGGATCGAGATCCCGCGGATCGAGGGACGGCGGGTGATCGACCGCGAGCAAGCCGAGCGCCGGCAGCGCGCCGAAGCCGGCGAGATCCCGGCGAGCAGGTTCGGGCGCTCGGCGCGACTTGGCACCGCGATCGGGGGCCAGGCGACGCGCTACGCGGGCACCGTCGCGGCCAACCTGGCGCGCTCGGGCGAGAAGGCCCAGGAGCGACTCGAGAACCGCCACCTCGAGACCGCCCTGAGGATGGCCTCGGTGCTCGGAGAGATGAAGGGGGCGGCGATGAAGATCGGGCAGATGGCCTCATTCATCGACATCGACCTGCTCCCCCCCGAGTACCGGGAGATGTATCAGGAGCAGCTGACAGCGCTCCGCGCCCACGCTCCGGCGATGCCGTGGGAGAAGGTGCGGAGGGTGATCGAGGAGGAGTACGAGGGGAGGCCGCCCGAGAGCGTGTTCGGCTCGATCGAGGAGAAAGCCTTCGCCGCGGCCTCGATCGGCCAGGTGCACAAGGCCGTCCTCCACGACGGGCGACCGGTGGCGGTCAAGGTCCAGTACCCCGGCGTCGCCGAGGCGCTCGAGTCCGACATGGCCAACGCCTCCATACTCGTGCGACTGGCGAAGGCGCTCGCCCCCGGGCTAGACGCGAAGGCGATCGCCGCCGAGCTGCGCGAGCGGGTGCTCGAGGAGCTCGATTACGAGTTCGAGGCCCAGAACCAGCGGGCGTTCGCCCGCGCCTACGACGGGCACCCGTTCATCTATGTCCCCAAGGTGCACTCGGCGCTCTCCCGCAGGCGGGTGCTCGTGAACGAGTACGTCGACGGGCGCGAGTTCGAGGAGGTGAAGCAGCTCGACCAGGACGAGCGGGACATCTTCGGCGAGATCGTCTTCCGGTTCTGCTTCGGCTCGATCTGCCACCTCCAGCACTTCAACGCCGACACCCATCCGGGCAATTACGTGCTGATGGACGATGGGCGGGTCGCCTGCCTTGACTTCGGGATGACCAAGAAGGTGAGCAGGGCCCAGATCGAGCTCGAGCAGACGGCGGTCGACGCCGCCTCGCGCGACGACCCCGAGGCGCTCCGAACGGCGCTGCACGAGCTCGGCTTCATCCACGACCCGAGCCGGGTCGACGCCGAGCGGCTGATGGAGCACGTGAAGATGGTTGGCGGCTGGTACATCGAGGACCGGGTGATCCGGATCACCCCGGAGCGGGTGATGAAGATGATCGAGGTCACCTCCGATCCCCGCTCCGACTTCTACGACCTGATCAGGCGCGAGAGCCTCCCCGCCGACGAGCTGATGGGCCGACGGATGGAGACCGGGCTGCTGGCGGTGCTCGCCCAGCTCCGGGCGACCGCCAACTGGCACCGGATCATCCGCGAGTGGGTCTACGCCGAGCCTGCATCGACGGTCCTGGGCGCCGCCGAGTGGCGCTATTTCGAGCGCCGGGGAACCGCGCGGACCCCGAGGTTCGCGAGCCGGGTCCGGCTCTAAGAGGGCTGATGCGGGTTATCCACGCACGCGGATGACCGCATCAACCCTCTAGCTCTTCTCGGCGGCCGGCTCCCTCCCGCCGGCGGGGTCCTCGTCCTCGCCCGCCGCGACTTCGACCCGCTCCTTGGCCCGTTGCGACGCGCCCTCGGGCTTGCCCCCGTCCTGGGAGGCGGCCTGCCGGGTGGCGGTCGCGCTTGCGACGAACAGCCGCGGGTCGTTGCTGCAGATGCCGGTCACGCCCATCGCCGCGAGGGCGGCGATCCGGTCGGCGTCGTCGACCGTCCAGGCGTAGAGCTCGATTCCCGCCCTTTCGGCGGCGGCCACCAGCCTCGGGCTGACGAGACGATGGTAGGCCCAGACCGCCTGCACGCCGAGCCGGGGCGCGCGCTTGGCGACTAGCCGGGGAAGCCGGCGGCGAAGGCCCGCCAGCGCGCCGGCGACCGCCGGGGCCGCCAGCCGACTCTTGGTCCAATCGCGGCGCGTCTTGGGAACAGTCCAGCCGATGCGAAGCTCGGGCTCGATCCGGCGCAGCCGGATGATGCTCTCGATCTCCATCGTGGAGACCATCGCCCGGTCGAGCAGCCCATGGCCCTCGATCGCGCCGGCCAACTCGGGCTCGCGCCCGGGGAGCTTCAGGTCGAAGTCGACCTCGAGCTCGTCCAGGGGCGGCTCCAGAAAGGCGTCGAGGGCGTCGGTGAGACCGAGCGGCCGGCGGCGCCTGGCGTCCTCGTGGTCGTGGGCGACGATCAGGCGCCCCTCGCGGTCGCGGAGGACATCGAGCTCGATCATGTCGACGCCCGCCTCGGCCGCGGCATAGAAGCTCGCCAGGGTATTCCCCCGCTCGATCGCGTCGGCGCCCTTGTGCCCGACTTTCTTGTAGAAGCGCTCGGGCATCGCCCTCACAGTAGCCTCATCGCCCGAGCAGATGCGCCATCAACCGCTAATCGCGCTTCTTTGCCTCGTCGCGGCGATGGCGGCGGCGGGGTGCGGGCGGACCGACCAGGAGCGCGTCCGCGAGGTGGCCCAGGACTACATCCAGGCGACCTCGGGGGGCGACTTCGCCGCCGCCTGCCACCGCTTCACGGACCGGTTCCTGCACGAGCTGGGCGGCGAGGGGGGATGCGAAGCGGCGCTCGCCGGTCAATACCAACAGAGCGCGGCCAAACCGGAGGTCGAGCTCGCCTCCGTGCAGGTGAAGGGTAACCGGGCCTCGGCGGAGCTCCAGATCAAGCGCGACGGCGGGGCGCCGAGCCCGTTCACGCTGCTCCTGATCAAGGGCGGCGACGGCTGGCAGATCTCCGGCCAGCAGTAGGCAAGCGAAATACTGCAATGGCGCCGGGGCCGGCTGGGTTTGGCTCCCCGAGCGCGGAGGGGCACTAGGACGCGGTGGGGGTTGACGAAGATTGGCCGGCCGCGGCCGTTCTGATCCTGATCTCCGTGGGCCTAGCCTCCTGGGAGGCCAGTCGGGACGGTCGGCGAGCGGTCTGGGGCGCAGTTAACCCCGTTGACGCGCTTACGGGGCGCCTTCGCGCGCAGACCAATGGCCCCCTGCAACTGGGTGCTGATGCTCCACTTGCCGCGGCGGTTGGTGAACGTCGGTTCGAGCCGGCTCGAGGAACCATCCGCGTAGACCCCTTTCAACCAGACCTTGCGGTGCTGCCTGCATACCGCCCGCGGGCTGTACACCTTCCCGTGCGCGGGGAAGCCGTCGAAGTGGATCGTCACCTTGGTCGGGACGTCGGCGCTCGCCGGCAAGCCGCGTTGCAGCCGCGAGCGCAAGCGAGCCCGCGACCGCGGCCGTCGTTTTCCTCGAGATCATCGGTACCTCCCTCTCCCGGCTTTCGTGCTTGGAATCGGCTTGGCCCGAATCGTATGGCCCAGGCAGAGGCCTGCATAGAGCGTCGAGTTCGGGAACGGCATCCCCCACGCCGCCGCCCGTTCGAAGCGTTCAACCGGGCTCTGAGCCGGTCCTAGACGGACCGACGGCTCCCGGCCAGATTCCGAGCACATGACCACGCCGTTCCTCGTCGGCGAACTCGGCCGGCGACGCCGACCCGATCTAGGCCTGCGCGACCGCTCTGGAATGCGGTGGGCGCTAGAACAGCTGGTTCTCGCCGGCGAAGATCTCGGATACCGAGTCGTCGCTGAAGATCCGGCGGATCGAGTCCGCGAGGGTCTGGGCGGCGGACAACACCTCGATGTTGGGCGGGGCGCCGGGGGGGAGCGGGATCGTGTCGGCGACGACGATTCGCTCGATGCCGCTGTTCTCGAATGCGAGTCGCTCATAGGCCGGCCCGGAGAAGACGCCGTGGGTGGCGCAGGCGATCACCCGGGCCGCGCCCTCGTCGAGCACGGTGCGGGCGGCCGAGCACAGAGTTCCGGCGGTGTCGATCATGTCGTCGACCAGGACCGCGGTCTTCCCCTTGACTTCGCCGACGACGTAGCCGATCTCGGCGACCTGCTGGGCGGGGCGCTCCTTCTCCATCACCGCCCAGTGGGTGCCGATCTTGCGGGCGAAGTTACGGGCGGTCTTCACCCGGCCGGCGTCGGGCGAGACGATCACCGGCTCCTCGGCGAACGCCTGGTCGGCGATCCACTGGGTGAGCATCGGCATCGCGGTCATGTGGTCGAGCGGGACGTGGAAGAAGCCCTGGACCTGGCCGGCGTGGAGGTCCATGGTCAGGACCCGGTCGACGCCGACGCCCTCCAGGCACTTGGCGACGATCCGGGCGGAGATCGGCTCGCGCGGGGCCGATTTCTTGTCCTGGCGGGCGTAGCCGTACCACGGCATCACCGCGATGATCCGGTGGGCGGAGGCGCCCTGGGCGGCGTCGATCATCGTCAGCAGCTCCATCAGGGCATCGTTCGGCGTCATCCCCGCCTCAACGTTGGCGGCGGTCGACTGGACGAGGAAGACGTCGGCGCCGCGAATCGACTCCTGATAGCGGCAATAGACCTCGCCGTTGGAGAACGTCTTCAACGTGACCTCGCCGAGATCGACGTCGAGCCTGCGGGCGATCTTCGCTGCCAGCTCCATCGACGCGCGGCCCCCGAAGACCATCAGCCGCTTGGTGTAGTCCTGGGGTATTGCGGTCGCGGGGCGAGGCCGTTCTTGAATCGTGCTCACGAGCCCTTACCAGTTCCCTTCGCCTTCGACTCCCGGGCCTTCCTCTCGGCGTAGCCCTCGACGTTGGCCTGCTCCGGCCTGCTGATCCCAAGCGCGCCCGGCGGCACGTCCTCGGTGATCACCGACCCGGCCCCAGTGTATGCGCCGTCCCCGACTTCTACGGGTGCGACGAGGGTGGTGTCAACTCCCGTGTGCACGTCTCGGCCGATCTTCGTCCGGTTTTTGCGGAAACCGTCGTAGTTGGCGGTGATCGTAGAGGCACCGAGGTTCGTGTTCTCCCCCACTACGGCGTCGCCGATGTAGGAGAGGTGGGGAACCTTGGCGCCCGCACGGATCTCGGAGTTCTTGATCTCGACGAAGCTGCCCGCCTTGGCGCCCTCGCCGATCCGGGCGTCGGGACGGAGGTAGGCGAACGGGCCGACGGTGGCTCCCTCGGCCACCTCGCACTCGGTCAGATAGGAGTGGGGAACGGTGACCCGCTCGCCGATCTGGGCATCGATCAGAGTGGTCATCGGGCCGATCACCGAGCCCGAGCCGACGCGGGTGCCGCCGCGGAGGGTGGATCCGGGCTCGATGGTGACGTCGGGCGCCAGCTCGACATCGGCGTCGATCCAAGTGGAGCTGGGATCGATCACGGTCACCCCGGCGCGCATGTGGGCATCGAGGATCCGCCGGCGCGCCTCGTCCGTCACTCGGGCGAGCTCGGCCCGGTCGTTGATGCCGAGGTTGACCGTGGGGTCGCCGACCCGGTGAGCGACGACGATCCCTCCGGTCCCCGCGATCAGGGGGAGGACGTCGGGGAGGTAGTACTCGCCCTGGGCGTTGTCGTTGGACAGCTCGTCGAGGGCGGCGGCGAGGGGGGCGGCGGCAAATGCATAGGTGCCGGCGTTCACCTCCTTGATCTCGAGCTCGGCGGCGGTGGCGTCGCCGGGCGCCTTCGCCTCAACGATCCGCTCGACGTGGCCGTTGGATCCGCGGACGACGCGGCCGAACGTGCCGGGGTCGTCGAGCACGGTGGTCATCACGGTGGCGGCGGCGCCCGCCTCGGAGTGGGCGGCGAGGAGCTCCGCGATCTCCTCGGCCGAGAGCAGCGGCGTGTCGCCCGAGAGAACGAGCACGGTGTCGCTCGCCCGGATCAGCTCCCGCGCCGCCCTGAGGGCGCCGCCGGTGCCGTCCGCCTCGGGCTGGACCACCGTCTCGGTGCCGTTCGGAAGGATCGCGGAGAGGTCGCGGTCGGGGGAGACGATCACGGCGATCCGTCCGGCTCCCGCCGCCCTGGCGGCAAGGATCGGCCAGGCGACCATCGGTCGCCCGCACACCTCGTGCAGGACCTTAGGCACGGCCGAGCGCATCCGGGTGCCCTCGCCCGCGGCCATGATCAGCGCCGTCGGAGCCGCCGCGTTCACGTAGAAATCGTAGGCGTCCGGTGATGGGCGTGCTGCGAGGACCCTGCCACAGGCAGGGACGCGCCGCCGGCGCGCCCCGCAAGCTCCGGGGGGAGGATTCCAACCTCCGCTGCGCGGACCAAAACCGCGAGTGCTAGCGCTACACCACCCCGGAAGGTGAGGGTTCGAGTCTAGGGACCGGCCTCCCGGGCGCGAAACGCCGCGCTCACCAGCTCGACGATCGGCTC
Organism: Actinomycetota bacterium; assembly: GCA_046730475.1. Lineage (GTDB taxonomy): Bacteria > Actinomycetota > Thermoleophilia > Solirubrobacterales > 70-9 > JBKPIY01. Next base: position 4,700 of record JBKPIY010000010.1, on the reverse strand, counting down.
CGGCGCCTTCTCGGGCGAGCCGGCGTCGACGGGCGGGTCGGGGTCGTATTCGATCCCGAGCTGCACGGCCTGGGCGACCTCGTCGCCGTAGGCGAGCTGGACCAGTCGCAGGGCCATGTCGATTCCCGAGGACACGCCGGCGGCGGTGACGATCTTGCCGTGCCGGACGACGCGGTCGGTCACCGGCTTCGCTCCGAGCTTGGCGAGCAGGTCGCGGGCGAGCCAGTGAGTGGTAGCGGGGACTCCCTCGAGCAGGCCGGCCGCGGCCAGCAGCAGCGAGCCCGTGCAGACCGAGGTCGTCCAGGTCGTCGTCTCGTGGACCGCCCGCAGCCACCCGAGCAGCGGCTCGCGATCGAGCAGCGCCCGAGTCCCGAACCCTCCGGGCACGACCACGACGTCTGGGCTCCTCACATCGTCGATCGACGCGTCGGCGACCAGCGACAGCGTGTCCGACTCGTTGCGCGCGGGCCCCGGCTGCTCAGCGACGAAGATCGACTCTACGTCGGGCACCGAGTTGAGCACCTCGTGCGGCCCGGTTACGTCGAGGGCGGTGAACCGGTCAAACAGCAGGTAGGCGACTTGCATCGTCTGTCCTTGGTCAGGGGGCTGACGGGGAGGGCGAGGGTCACGATCCTCCTGGGCTCGGCGGCGCCGGTCACGACGCCATCTTGCCTGGGACGGGATCTGTCTGCAAGGACCAATACCGGACGATTCCTGCGATTGGCTGGAGCGGGGCTGATCCGCCCGCCCTGGCTTCAGGGCAGTCGGGCCCTACCCGGCGTCGGCCTGCTGCGGCGGGACCTTCCCACCCTCGGTGCCCGGCTCCAGGGCGGGGCCGCCGGGGGACGGGATCCCGAGCACCCTCATCGCCTTCAGCCCCAGCCCGAGCTTCTCGCGCCCCTCGGTCGAGGTGACGTCGTGTCCGCACAGCTCCTTGGCGCGCTCGAGCCGGTAGCGGATGGTGTGGCGGTGGGTGAACAACTGCTCCGCGGTTCGGGCGACGCTGCCGTCGTTGTCGAGATAGGCCTCGACGGTGGCGAGGAGGCCGGTTTCGTACTGCTCGTCGTAGGCCACCAGCGGCTCCACCGTCTCGGAGAAGAACCGCTCGAGCTCGGCAGGGTCCTCGCTCATCGCCGGGAGCAGGAGCCGGTAGGCGCCGGTGTCCTCGAACGCCAGGAGCCGCGCTCCCTCGGCCTCGCCGACGTTGGCCGCCAGGCGGGCCTCCTGCACGGCCCGATGCAGGTCCTGGGGCCCGGCGGCGCGCCGGCTCCGGGAAACGGTGACGGCGAACCCGCTCAACCCGCCCTCGAGCTCGGCGGCGAGGGCGTCGGCGGCGCGCGCGATCCGCTCGTCGCTCGCCTCGGGGACGATCGCCACCACCTCGGCGCCCTCGCCCGAGTGCTCGCCCTCGGCCACCAGGGCGCCCTGGCTCACCGTCCGCACCGAGCGCAGCGACAGGATCAGCGCCCGCGCCCGCCAATCGCCCTCCTGGGCCGAATGCGGCACCACCCGGGCGATCAGGACCCCGGCGCCGGCGGCGAGGTCGGCACCGAGCTCGGCGGCGCCGGCGAGAACGTCGTCGGGCTCCGTCAGCCGCCGGCTGAGGATCGAGCGCACGAAGTCTCCGGCCGCCTCCTCGCTCGCCCAGTCGGGCGACCGGGACCGCTCGAGCTCGAGGGCGAGGAGCGTGGTCACCATTCGCAACAGCGCCGGAGGCGGCTCGCTCTCGCCGCGGAGCCTCCAGCGCAGCTCGCCGACAGCGCTGTCCGCGATCCGCAGCTCGACCGACTGGAGCTCCTTGCCGCCGGCGAGCAACCTCCCCTCCTCGTCCGAGGAGGTGGCGGCGACCGCGAGGACGGCGCTGGAGCGGTCGATCAGGGCGACGCTCGCGTCCAGGACCCGGGCGGCGGCCCTCGCGACGGCCGGGAGCCCGGCGCCCGACTCGACCGCCTCCGAGAGGGCGGCAAGCTCTTCGTCGAAGCTCAACTCTGGCCTCCCGGCCGTGTCACTGGTCACGCTCATCCTCCGTCCTACAGAGTCGAGAAGAAGTGGCGGATCTCGGGCCAGTAATAGACGACGGCGACCCCGATCGCGACCCCCATCAGGACCAGGGCGGCGAGCACGAACAGCGACAGGAAGGCGGCCGCCGCCTTCTCCCAGGGCCGTCCGTAGGCGCCCAGGGCGGGGGCGAGGATGAGCCCGGTGAACGCGAGCAGCGAGATCAACCCGGCGCCGCCGAACAGGAGGTACTCAGGCGCGACCGCCACTGGAGCCGCGCCCTTCAGCAGAGTCGCCATCGCGGTCATCGGCCGGGGCATTGTGGCGGATGTGGCTTACGACCAGTGCCATCGCCGCCGCCGCGGAGAAGCACGACGCGCCCAGCGCCCAGCCGCCGCTGACGTCGCTCAGCCAGTGGACGGCGAGATAGACGCGGCTGAGGCCGATCAGGGCCGTGATCGCGATCCCAGCCGCGATCACCAGCCCCCCGCGAGCGATCCCCGGGACGACGCGAACCGCGACGGTCACCGCCAGCCACGTGTAGAGGGTGGCATAGGCGGCGTGGGCGCTGGGGAAGGCGAAGCCATGAGCGCTGACCAGCCCGTCGGGGGGACGCGGCCGCTCGGTCCACACCTTGATGTCGTGGGCGAGCACCGCCGTCAGCACCATCCCCACCACCAGCACTACCAGCTCGGCCGGGCGCCTGGTCACCGCGAGGGCGATCGCGGCGAGGGCGGCCAGCGGAAAGGCGACGTAGGAGGCCCCTAGGGTCGTGATCGCCTTGGCGACAGCGGTGAGCCACCCGACCTGGAGGCTGTCGGCCACGTCCTGGGCGGTCCTGTCGCCCGGAGTCGGCCCGGGATCCCCGCTGACGATCGACCAGTAGGCGATCAGCACGAACAGTCCCACCGCCAGGACCGCCAGCAGCGAGGTGAGCTCCAGCCCGAGCCCGCCGGGTGTCAGCCGCGCCCAGACGAACCGCGCCTGGGGGCGCAGCCGCCTCCCGAGGGCGAGCAGCGGCCGGAGCGGACGGCGCTTCTCCATCCAGTCGACCGCCGCCTTGCGATTGGCCGGCACCCGCAGGGTGCGGACCAGCCAGGTCCCCGCCACCACCAAGCCGACGACGAGCGCGAAGGCGAGCAGCCCTTGGCTGATGTAGTGGGTGACCCTGTCGATGCTCCGGGAGGCGAAGTACCCCGCCAGGATCAGCCCGGTCGCCCACAGCCCGGTCCCGAGGATGCTGTATGGCGCGAACGCCCGATAGCGCATCTTGCTGCTGCCCGCGATGAACGGGGCGAGGGCCCGAACCAGGCCGATGAAGCGGCCGACCAGGATCGTCTTCCCCCCGTGGCGCTGAAAGTACCCGTCGACCCGGGCCAAGCGCGGCTCGGTAATCCGGAAGCGTTCGCCGTGGCGGACGAGGAATCCGCGTCCCAGCCTCGACCCGAGGAGGAAGCTGACCGAATCGCCTGCGAAGGCGCACATCCAGGTGACCGCGATCATCAGCGGCAGCGACGCCTGGCCCTGGCCGGCGACGGCGCCGCCGAGGATCACCGTGAACTCGCCGGGCGCGACCAATCCGACGAAGGCCCCCGTCTCGAGGAACGCGAGGGCGCCGACCAGGAGGTAGGTCCAGGCGCCGAGAGCGTCGGCCGCATCCCGGATCATGTGGTCGAGGTTGACGCTCGGCAGCTGGTCGCGGAAGACGAAGAAGGCGACGATCGCCGCCGCGATCGCGACCCGGATGATCCAGCGGCGGTTCTCGCCGACCAGCCTCACTGCACGATCGCCCCCGGAAACCGCGCCCGCAGCCCGCCCGCGAGCCGCTCGGACATCTGCGCGAACAGGGCGAACGCGGTCGGCCCGGAGCCCGTGATCGCGGCGTGGCTCGCCCCGGCGTCGCGAAGCTCCGCCAGCACCCCCGCGAGCTCGGGTCGAAGCGAGAGCGCGGCGGCCTCGAGATCGTTGACGAGCAGATCGCCGAGAGCGAGCGCCGTGACCGGCTCGGCGACCGCCTTCCGGAGCCGACCGGCGATCGCCTCCAGCTCCGCCCGGCCCCTGCCCACCCCGAGCCGATCGGCCTCCGCGTAGACGTCGGCGGTGGCGAGCCCCGGCTGGCCCGGGACGATCACGGTGGCGGGCTGGAGCAGGGCCTCGATTGGCTCGACTCCCTCCCCGGCGCCGGTGACCAGGGATGGGCGCGGATCGAGCTGGGAGGGCACATCGGCGCCCAGGTGCGCGGCGATCTCCTCGAGCCCGTCGACCTCGCCCCGGGCCATCCTCAGGACGGCGGCGGCGTCGGCGCTCCCGCCCCCGAGGCCGGCCGCCACCGGGATCCGCTTTCGCACCTCGATCCGAACCGGCGGCCGCGCCCAGCCGGCCTTCCGAAGCGCCGCCAGCGCCCGCCCGGCCAGCTCGGGCCCCTCGATCCCGGGGCAGATCACCTCGTCCACCTCGGCCTCGGTCACCTCGAGCTCGTCCGCCAGCGCGAGAGGCTGGAAGACGGAGACGAGCTCGTGCAGCCCGTCGTGGCGACGCGGCCCGAGGTACAGGCAGAGATTGAGCTTGGCGGGCGCCTCGAGGATCAGCGCCGGTCCCCTGTGTCCGGAACGAGGCGCTCGGCGAGCGCCGCGTACTCGGCCGGCGCGAGCGCCTCGGCGCGGGCGTCGGGCCGCCGGCCGATCGCCTCGAGCCCGGCCCGG
>JBKPIY010000009.1:0-20629 GCA_046730475.1 Actinomycetota bacterium | reverse complement strand
GCCCTCCCCCGCCCCCCACCCCCCCGCGGCCGCGGCCGGGCTGGCGGGGCCGGGCCCCGCCGCCGTGGCGGCGGGGGCCGACGATGCCCCCGCCGAGGAGCCGGCGGCCGACGCCCCCGCCGAGGAGGCCCCTGCCGCCGGGGCCGAGGAGATCCCGGCCGAGGATCCCCTCGAGGGGCTCGACTGGAAGGCGAGACGACGGCTGCTGCGCTCCCGGGAGTCGGGCGAGGCCGGGCCGCAGCTCTCCGCCGAGGAGCGAAGCGCCGAGCGGGCCGAGCGCCGCCGCGCCGCCCGCGCCAGGCGGGCCGCCTACCGGCGCAAGAGCCGCGCCAAGCAGGAGAGGCGCGAGGGCACCCCTCCCGCCGAGCGGACCTCGGTCGCCCGCAAGGTGCGCCGGGGTACGGTCATCTCCAACAAGGCCGACAAGACGATCACGGTCCGGATCGACATCGCCCGCAGGCACCCCGCCTACGAGAAGATCGTGCGCCGCTCCAGCACCCTCCGCGCTCATGACGAGCGCAACGAGGCCAACGAGGGGGACCTCGTCCGTCTGGTCGAGACCCGGCCTCAGTCGCGGACCAAGCGCTGGCGGCTGGCCGAGATCCTGGAGCGGGCGAAGTGAAGCTCGCCGGCTCGTCGAGGAGGGTCCGCTCGTGATCCAGCAGGAGTCAAAGCTCAGGGTCGCCGACAACTCGGGCGCCCGCGAGATCCTCTGCATCCGCGTCAAGGGCGGCTCACACCGCCGGTACGCGCGGATCGGCGATGTGATCACCGCCACCGTCAAGCAGGCGACTCCGCATGGCGGCGTCCGCAAGGGCGAGGTGGTCGAGGCGGTCGTGGTCCGGACCCGCAAGCAGTTGGGCCGCCCCGACGGCACCTACATCGCCTTCGACGAGAACGCGGCGGTCCTTATCGACGCCCAGGGAACCCCGCGCGGCACCCGAATCTTCGGCCCGGTGGCGCGCGAGCTCCGCGACAGGAATTTCATGCGAATCGTTAGTCTCGCCCCGGAGGTGTTGTGATGGGTCGGATGCGCGTTCGCAAGGACGACCACGTGATCGTCACCGGCGGCAAGGACCGCGGCAAGACCGGGAAGGTGATCCGGACCGAACCAAAGCGCCGCCGCGTCTACGTCGAGGGCCTGAACGTGATCAAGCGCCACCAGCGACCGCGCTCCATCAAGGACACCCAGAAGGGCGGCGAGGTCGGAGGGATCATCGAGAAGGAGGGCCCGATCCACGTCTCAAACGTGATGGTGCTCGACCCCCAGACCAACAAGCCAACCCGGGTGCGGGTCGAGCGCGGTAAGGACGGCAAGCGCAAGCGGATCGCCGCAAAGAGCGGCGACGAGATCGACTGACAGGATCCCGATGGAAGCCGCCACCGAGCAGCAGAAGCAGGCCGCCCCCCCGCCCAGGCTACGCGAGCGCTACGAGCAGGAGGTGAGGCCCGCCCTCACCCGGCGATTCGGCTACTCCACCCCGATGGAGGTCCCGACCCTGGAGAAGATCACCCTCAACATGGGGATCGGCGAGGCGAAGCAGAACACCCACCTCCTCGAGGCCGCCACCGAGCAGCTGGCGGTGATCTCGGGCCAGCGCCCGAACGTCCGCCGGGCGAAGAAGTCCGTAGCCTCGTTCAAGGTCCGCGAGGGGATGCCGGTCGGGGTCGCCGTCACCCTGCGCCGGGCGCGGATGTGGGAGTTCCTCGACCGTCTCAACTCGGTCGCCGTCCCCCGGATCCGCGACTTCCGCGGCCTCGATCCCCGCTCCTTCGACGGGCGCGGCAACTATTCGATGGGCATCCGCGAGCAGATCATCTTTCCCGAGGTGGACTACGACTCGATCGACGAGATCCGGGGCCTCGACGTCACCATCACCACCACCGCCAAGACCGACGAGGAGGCGTTCGCGCTTCTCGACGGGCTCGGGATGCCGTTCTCGGCCGAGGGGCGGCCCGGCGAGACCGACGTCGCCGCGGAGGCCGAGGAGGATCGCCGCAAGGAGGAGGCCCGTCAGCGGGCCGAGGCCGAGCAGGCGGCGCTGGAGCAGCTCAAGGAGGAGAATCCCGAGGCCTACGCCAAGCCTGAGCGCCCAGAGGAGGGCGAGGAAGGCATGGAGGGGGCCGAGGGCGAGGCGAAGGCTGAGGGCGAGGGCAAGGCCGCCGACGATGCGAGCGGCGGCGATTCAGGTTCACAAGGAGACTGATGGCGAAGACCTCACAGAGGGTGCGCCAGGCGCGCCCGGCCAAGTACAAGACGCGCGAGTACAACCGCTGCCGCCGCTGCGGGCGGCCTCGCGCCTACTTCAGGAAGTTCGGCCTCTGCCGGATCTGCCTGCGGGACGCCGCCCATCGCGGCTACGTGCCCGGGATGACGAAGTCGAGCTGGTAGACCCGAGGACGACAACGTTCACCAAGTGAGACCGACACGATGCTGACCGACCCGATCGCCGACTATCTGACCAGGATCCGCAACGCGCTCCAGGCGGAGCACGACGAGGTGGAGATCCCCGCCTCGAAGCTCCGCCGGGAGATCTCGCGGATTCTCAAGGAGCAGGGCTACATCCGCGACTTCACGGTCGAGAGCGGCCGGGTCGGCGAGGTGATCCGGGTGAAGCTCCGCTATACCGAGGACCGAAGCCCGGTGATCAGCGGCCTCGAGCGGGTGTCGCGCCCGGGCCGGCGCCGCTACGTCGCCAAGGGCGAGATCCCGCGGGTGTTCGGCGGGATGGGTACCGCGATCGTCTCCACCTCGAGCGGGGTGATGACCGGCCACGAGGCGCGAAAGAAGGGCGTCGGCGGCGAGGTCGTCGCTTATGTCTGGTGATCCGGTGATCGGTGAGGGCTGATGTCGAGAATCGGTAGGCAACCGATCGCGATCCCGGACGGCGTCACGGTCGAGGTGAAGCCCGGCTCGGTCGCGGTAAAGGGTCCAAAGGGCGAGCTTCAGCAGGCGATCTCGCGCGACATGAAGATCGCGATCGACGACGGCACCGTCACCGTCAGCCGCCCCACCGATCGGGGGGAGCACCGGGCTCTGCACGGGCTCACGCGCAGCCTGATCGCGAACATGGTCGAGGGCGTCACCGACGGATTCGAGAAGCGCCTTCAGATCCAGGGGGTCGGCTACCGCGCCCAGCTAAAGGGCAAGGCGCTGGAGATGACGCTCGGCTACTCGCACCCGATCACCGTTCAGGCGCCCGAGGGGATCGAGTTCGAGGTCCCCCAGCCGACCGAGGTGGTGGTCCGGGGGATCGACAAGCAGATGGTGGGCGAGGTCGCCGCCCGGATCCGCAAGCGCCGGCCGCCCGAGCCCTACAAGGGCAAGGGCGTCCGCTACGCCGGCGAGCACGTCACCCGCAAGGTCGGCAAGCGGGCGTGATAGTGGTGCCCACTGCCCGCACGGAGAACAAGAGGGACCGCTGATGGCGGTCCTGACCAAGCCACAGCGCCGCCTGCGTCGACGCCGGCGAGTGCGGGCCAAGGTCCGCGGGACCGCGGAGCGTCCCCGCCTGTCGGTGTACCGCTCGAACCGCGGCGTCTTCGCGCAGCTGATCGACGACGACGCCGGTCGCACGATCACCTCGGTGAGCTGGATCGAGCCCTCGCTGCGCGATCTGTCCCGGATGGACCAGGCGAGGCGAGCGGGAGCGGCCCTCGCGGAGCGCGCCAAGGAGGCCGGGGTCTCGAGCTGCGTGTTCGATCGCGGCGGCTACCGCTACCACGGGCGCGTCCGGGCGCTCGCCGACGGAGCCCGCGGGGGAGGGCTTACGTTCTAGCCCGGTCCGGCGACGGGACGCACCCCCTAACCTTCTTCAGCCCATGGCCGTAGAGACAGTCAGCCCCAAGGGACTGGACCTGCAGGAGCGGGTGATCGAGATCAACCGCGTCGCCAAGGTGGTCAAGGGCGGCCGCCGCTTCTCGTTCACCGCCCTGGTCGCCGTCGGCGACGAGGACTCGGTGGTCGGGATCGGATACGGCAAGGCCCGCGAGGTCCCGCTTGCGATCCAGAAGGCGGTCGAGAACGCCCGCAAGAACCTGATCCGGGTGCCCAAGTACGGCCAGACGATCACCCACCGGGTGATCGGCCGCTTCGGCGCCGGCCACGTCGTCCTCCGCCCGGCCAGCCCCGGCACCGGCGTGATCGCCGGCGGGGGCGTGCGGGCCGTGCTCGAGCTCGGCGGCGTCCGCGACGTCCTCACCAAGAGCATCGGCACCCAGAACCCGATCAACCTGGTGAAGGCGACGATGGAGGGCCTGTACCTGCTGCGCCGTCCCGAGGACGTCGCCAGGCTCCGCGGGCTGTCGGTGAGCGAGGTGCTCGGCGTCGGTGGCGCGGTCGATGGGGGCACGGAGGAGCCTGCGGGCGAGGGCGCCGCCACCGAGGAGGAGCCGGCCGAGGCCGCCGAGGCGCCTGCGGGCGCCGAGCCGCCCGCCGCCGAGTCCGAGGTCGGCGACTGATGGCCGACCTCGAGCTTCGCCAGGTTCGCTCGTCCAACCGGGCATCGAGCCGCCAGCGCGACACTCTGCGCTCGCTCGGCCTCGGCCGGATCGGGAAGAGCTCCACCCACGCCGACACCCCTCAGCTTCGGGGGATGATCCGGGTCGTCTCACACCTGGTCGAGGTCGGCGGGGAGGACGGCAAGGAGTCCTGATGGCGGAAGCCAAGGACAAGGACAGGATCGGCCTTCACAGCATCGGCCCGCCGCCGGGGTCGCGCCGCCCGCGCAAGCGGGTCGGCCGCGGCGCGGGGACCGGCCACGGGAAGACCTCGGGGCGGGGCCATAAGGGCGCCGGGGCGCGGTCCGGCAGCAGGCGCAAGGTCGCCTATGAGGGCGGCCAGAACCCGGTCCACATGAGGATGCGCAAGCTGCGCGGTCCGAACAAGAAGATGTCGATGCCGTTCGAGCCCTTCCGCACCCGCACCCAGCCGGTCAACCTCGCCGATCTCGAGAAGCGATTCGACGCCGGCGCAGAGGTCACCCCCGAATCGCTGCGCGATGCCGGCCTTGCCAAGCGCCGTCTGCCGGTGAAGGTCCTCGCCCGGGGCGAGATCTCGAAGAAGCTCTCCGTTCGGGCCCACGCCTTCAGCGCCCAGGCCAAGGAGAGGATCGAGGCTGCCGGCGGCAGCTGTGAGACGATCGAGGCCGGCTGATGCTGCAAACGGTCGCCAACGCCTTCACCGTCCCCGAGATCCGCCGCAAGCTGCTGTTCACGGCGGCGATCCTCGCCCTCTACCGGCTCGGCGCCTATATCCCCTCGCCCGGGGTGGACGGCTCGACCGTCAAGGACATCGAGTCGAACTTCGCCGGCAACAACATCCTCGGCTTCCTCAATCTGTTCTCGGGCGGGAGCCTCTCGCGCCTCTCCCTGTTCGCGCTCGGGATCATGCCCTACATCACCGCCTCGATCATTCTCCAGCTGCTGACGGTGGTGGTCCCCTCGCTCGAGCGGCTCCAGAAGGAGGGCGAGGTCGGGCAGCAGAAGATCACGCAGTACACGCGCTATCTCACGGTCGGGCTCGCCTTCGCTCAGTCGCTCGGCTACGTCTTCCTCTTTCGGAGCTTCCAGAACCAGGCCGGCACCTCGGTGGTCGGCACCCTCACCTTCCCCAAGGTGTTCCTGATCGTCATCTGTCTCACCTGCGGCTGCACCCTGCTGATGTGGATGGGGGAGCTGATCACTCAACGGGGGATCGGGAACGGGATCTCGCTGATGATTTTCGCCTCGATCGTCTCCCGGATCCCGAGCGGCCTCACCAAGTGGTGGACCAACCCCGACCAGGTGTTCGTGGTGATGATGCCCTTCATCGCGATCGCGGTGATCGTCGCGATCGTCTACGTCCAGGAGGGCCAGCGCCGGATCCCGGTCCAGTACGCGAAGCGCGTGGTCGGCCGGCGGATGACCTCGGGCGGCTCGACCTACCTGCCTCTGCGGGTGAACATGGCCGGCGTGATCCCGGTGATCTTCGCCGCCTCGATCATGGCCTTCCCGCCCACCATCGGGCAGCTGCTCAACACGCCGGCGGCGCTCGACTTCGCCGCCTTCTTCAACCCCAACGGGTGGGCCTATGTCGTTGGCGAGGTCTTCTTCATCATCATCTTCACCTACTTCTACACGGCGGTCACCTTCAACCCTGTCGATCAGGCCGACAACCTGAAGAAGTACGGAGGATTCATCCCGGGGGTGAGACCCGGGCGACCTACCGCCGAATACCTCGACCGGATCCTGTCGAGGCTCACCTTCCCGGGCGCCCTCTACCTGGGCGCCGTCGCCGCCCTGCCCACGATCCTGATCAGCCAGACGTCGGCCAACTTCTTCTTCGGCGGTACCTCGATCCTGATCGTCGTCGGGGTCGCCCTCGACACTGTGAAGCAGCTCGAGGCACAGCTGATGATGCGCAACTACGAGGGCTTCCTGAAGTAGTCCCCGCGGCGCTCGACCCCGGCGCCGATGAGGTCTTTGCGGACGGCCGCTGCGCCGCCTCCGACTCGGGCGCCGACGGCCTGGAACGGTCGCGAAGGGACCGCCAGCGGCATAGCCGGCCTTCCGGTACGCTCGCCGACACGCGGCGGCGGGCTGGGCCCGGGTCGGGGGGCCGCAGCCGGAGATCCAGACGCGGAAGCCAAACCCAATGTCAGAGCTCAACCTGATCCTGCTGGGCCCGCCCGGCAGCGGCAAGGGCACCCAGGGCGAGGCGCTCCAGGAGGACTATCGGCTCCCTTACTACGCCACCGGTGACATCCTCCGGGCGGCCGTCAAGGAGGGGACCGAGATCGGCAAGCAGGCGAAGGAGTACATGGACAGGGGGGATCTGGTGCCCGACGAGGTGATCATCGGGGTGATCGCCGAGCGGATCCAGCAGGAGGAGGCGAGCGACGGCTTCATCCTCGACGGCTTCCCCCGCACGGTGGCCCAGGCGGACGCCCTCGGCCAGAAGATGGAGGAGCTGGGGCGGAGCATAACCGCGGCGATCCTGATCGACATCGACGATGAGGAGGTGATGCGGCGGCTCGGCGGCCGGCGGACCTGTGAGGCTCAGGGGCACGTCTTCCACATCGAGTTCGACCCCCCCGAGGAAGAGGGCGTCTGCGACATCGACGGAAGCCCGCTGATCGTCCGCGACGACGACAGGCCCGAGGTGATCTCCAACCGGCTCGAGCAGTACCGCACCAAGACGGAGCCCCTGATCGATTACTACGAGGAGCGGGGCCTGCTCTCGCGGGTGGATGGGCGGGAGGCGCCCGAGGAGGTCAGCGAGCGGATCCACGCGATCCTGGCCACGCTCAGGCGCGAAGAGGAGATGGAGATCTAGAGCGCGGCCGGGCGGAGTTCGCCATCAGGCCTGCGATAGTTGAGAGACCTGTGTATCGCGGAATGATCATCAAGAAGACGCCGGATCAGATCGAGGCGATGGCGGCGGCCGGCGAGATCCAGGCTCGCTGCCTGCGCCTGCTCCGCTCGAAGTGCCGCCCCGGGGTCACCACAGCCGAGCTCGACCGGTCGGCCGAACGCTTCATCCGCTCCCAGGGCGCGACCCCCTCGTTCAAGGGCTACCGCGGCTTCCCCGGCGCGATCTGCGCCTCGCCCAACTCGATGGTCGTCCATGGGATCCCCGGTCCCTACAAGCTGCGGCGCGGCGATCTGATCTCGATCGACGTCGGCGTCACCTACCGGGGCTGGGTGGCCGATGCGGCGATCACGGTCCCGATCGGCAACCCCACGGACGAGGCGGCGAGGCTCCTCACCGCCACCCGCGAATCGCTCTTCGACGGGATCGACCAGGCCCGGCCCGATAACCACCTCGGCGACGTCTCCCACGCGGTCCAGCGCCGGGTCGAGTCCGAGGGGCTGTCGGTGATCCGCAACCTGGTCGGTCACGGGATCGGCCGCGACATGCACGAGGATCCCCAGATCCCCAACTTCGGCGAGCCAGGCAAGGGCCCGCTCCTGGAGGAGGGGATGGTGCTGGCAATCGAGCCGATGGTGAACGCCGGCGAGCCCGAGGTCCGGTTGGGCGACGACGGCTGGGCGGTCTACTCCCGCGACGGCTCGCTCGCCGCCCACTTCGAGTTCACTGTCGCAGTCACCGCCGACGGACCCCGGATCCTCACCCCCTGGCACAAGGACGAGAGGGGCTAGGAAGGCGGCCTCGGATCCTCGCGCCTCCTGCTACGATTTCGTTGCTGGCCCTTTCGGCCAGATTTTTGTGCCCGTGGCCCGACTCCTGGGGCTCGCGGGCGTTCTCCGTGTCAGATACGACGAGCCCCGGAAGAGGCGATGAAGGTACGAGCGTCCGTAAAGCCGATGTGTGAGAAGTGCAAGGTGATCCGCCGGGGCGGAGCCGTGCTCGTGATCTGCTCGAATCCGCGGCATAAGCAGAGGCAGGGCTAGCGAGCATGGCTCGAATCGCCGGAGTCAACATTCCCCTCAACAAGCGGGCAGAGATCGGGCTCACCTACGTGTTCGGGATCGGCCGCCCGACCGCCGATCAGATCCTGAAGGAGACCGGGGTGGACCCCGACACCTACGTCAAGGATCTGACCGACGAGGAGGTCGTGAAGCTGCGCGAGGCGGTCGAGTCGCGCGAGGTGGAGGGAGATCTCCGTCGGGAGCGCTCCCAGAACGTGAAGCGGCTCCAGGAGATCGGCTCCTACAGGGGCCTCCGCCACAGGCGCGGACTCCCGGTTCGGGGCCAGCGCACGAAGACTAACGCCCGCGGCCGCAAGGGCCCGAGGCGGATGAGCGTCGCCGGCCGCAAGAAGGCGCCGGCGCCGAAGTGATCGCGAGGGACTAGCGATGGCACCGTCGAAGAAGGGCCGCTCGCGCCGCCGGGTGAGAAAGAACATCAGCTACGGGCAGGCTCACATCAAGACTTCGTTCAACCACCCGATCGTCACCCTCCCCGACACCGACGGCAACGTGATCGCCTGGGAGTCGGCGGGAAGCGCCGGCTTCAAGGGGTCGCGCAAGTCGACTCCGTTCGCGGCCCAGGTGACCGCCGACGCCGCCGCCCGGAAGGGGATGGAGCACGGGCTGGAGCGGGTCGAGGTGTTCGCCAAGGGCGCGGGCTCCGGCCGCGAGACGGCGATCCGCTCCCTCCAGGCGGCCGGGCTCGACGTGACGACCGTCAAGGACGTCACCCCGCAGGCTCACAACGGCTGCCGGCCGCGGAAGCGACGCAGGGTCTGATCGACGCCAGGACGAAAGAGTTCGAGATGGCAAGAGACACATCCCCCCAGTGCAAGCAGTGCCGCCGCGAGGGACAGAAGCTGTTCCTGAAGGGCGCCCGCTGTTTCACGGACAAGTGCGGCGTCGAGCGTCGGTCCTACGCTCCCGGCGAGCACGGGCGCGGGCGGATGCGCCAGTCCGAGTACCGGGCCCAGCTCCGCGAGAAGCAGAAGGCGCGGCGCTACTACCAGGTGCTCGAGAAGCAGTTCCGCAATTACTACGAGAAGGCGAGCCGCCAGCCGGGCGTAACCGGCGAGAACCTGCTCCGGATGCTCGAGTGCAGGCTCGACAACGTGCTGGTCAGGCTCGGCTTCGCCGCTTCACGGCGCCAGGCAAGGCAGCTCGTCCGCCACGGGCACTGGTACGTCAACGGGCGGCGGGTCGACATCCCCTCCTACCAGGTTCGTCCCGACGACGTGATCACGATCAGGTCCGGCTCAGCGGCCGAGCCGATCGTCCGCGACGCGACCGACCTCACCTCCGGCGTGCCCGCCTGGCTCCAGGCGGACTACGACGCGCTCACCGCCAAGGTGCTGCGCCCGCCGGAGCGGAGCGAGATCTCAGCGCCCATCTCCGAGCAGCTCATCGTCGAGCTGTACTCGAAGTAGTACCCACCACAAGCAGTCAGCGAGGAAGCGAATGACCACCCTGCCAGATTTCCAGGTCCCCAAGATCTCGGCCGAGGACGTCGAGGACAACAAGGGAACCTTCACGATCGAGCCTCTCGACAAGGGGTTCGGCTACACCTTCGGCAACAGCCTGCGCCGCGTGCTGCTGTCGTCGCTCGGTGGAGCCGCGATCACCAGCGTCCGGATCGAGGGCGTCGCCCACGAGTTCTCCACCATCCCCGGGCTGAAGGAGGACGTCACCGATCTCGTCCTCAACCTCAAGGACGTTGTCGTCCGGATGCACACCGACGCCGACGAGGTCGAGACGCCCCTGGTCGCCAACGGGCCCGGCGAGGTCAAGGCCAGGGACATCGACCTGCCGGCGGGGGTCGAGATCCTGAACCCGGAGGCGCCGATCGCCACGCTCGAGAAGAAGACCAAGCTCGAGGTGTACCTGACGATCGGGCGCGGTCGCGGCTACTCGCCGGCCGACGACAACAAGTCCGAGGATCAGCCGATCGGCGTGATCCCGATCGACGCGATCTTCTCGCCGATCCGGCGGGCCGCCTACTCGGTCGACGCCGCCCGCGTCGGGCAGCGCACCGACTTCGACAAGCTCAGCCTCGAGGTCGAGACCGACGGCTCGATCGAGCCCGGCGGGGCGCTGCGCGAGGCGGCCGAGATCTTGATCAAGAACCTGGCCATCTTCACCACCGCCGATCGAGTCGACGAGCTCACCGGCGAAGCGGCGATCGCCGCCGGCAACGGGGCCGGCGCCGAGGCGGCCGGTCCCGCCGACGGACTCGACGAGATCCTGATCGAGGAGCTCGAGCTCGGGGTCCGCTCCTACAACTGCCTGAAGAGGGCGGGGATCCAGACGGTCGGTGAGCTGGTCCGCAAGTCGGAGTCGGAGCTGAACGCGATCCCGAACTTCGGCCGCAAGTCGGTGGAGGAGGTCCAGGAGACCCTCCGTGCCCGCGGCCTGGGGCTGCGGGCCGAGTAGGGTCCGGGAGCCCCGCGAGGGTCAGGTCCGCGATGCGTCACGCGAAACAGCGCAACAAGCTCAGCCGCGATGCGGCGCACCGCAAGGCGCTGCTCGGGACGATGTCCAGGCAGTTGATCGAGCACGAGCGGATCCGGACCACCCAGCCGAGGGCGAAGGCGCTGAGGCCGGAGTTCGAGAAGCTCGTCACCCTGGCGAAGCGGGGTGACCTCCACGCCCGGCGGCAGGCGCTGTCGCGCCTGGGCCAGGACAAGTTCGCGGTCCATAAGCTGTTCGAGGAGATCGCCCCGCGTTACCAAGGGCGGAACGGCGGCTACACGCGGATCGTCAAGCTCGGCCCGAGGCGCGCGGACTCGGCCGAGATGGTGTTCCTCGAGCTCGTCTGATCAGGCTCGGCGATTTGGGCTGACGGCGATCATGAACCCGATCGTGGTCACCACGATCACGCCCAGAACGACCCACTGGGCCCAGCTCTCGATCGTCGCCAGGGCGAGGATGCTGAGCCCGATGGCGATCACGAGGGCAAGGGCGTTGTAGATCCGGGCGCCACGCTCGGCGCCGTGCCGGATCCCCTCGCCGCCCGCGAGCAGGTCCGTCCGCTCGTACTGGGTCCGCTGGGTGATGTCCATATTGGCCATGGGACTCCCCTCGTTGCTTCGTGCACGCACAGTAGAGCAGGTGAGGCGGCGCGGGCGGTGACGTTGCTCACGCTCGAGAGACCCGGCGCCCCCGAAACCGGGCCTGGCGCGGCGACCAGGGATCACCCATATCATCACACCGGTACGTAGGGCAAGGGTCGCCAGGGCGGCAGGAGGCACGCGCGTGAAGAAGGTGAGCAACGTCTCGCACCTCGGTCAAGCCGTTGGGCTGGCGGCGGCGGGATTGCTGATCGCCGCATGCGTGTCGCCCTCGCTTGCAGCCGCCCCCGCCGCCTCGTTGACCGTCCGGGGCAGCGTGAAGCAGGTGGACGTCACCGGCGCGGGGCCCGGAGAGCGCCTGCGCCTGATCGACCGCCATCGGCACCTGGTCGCTTCGCGGCGAGCCGGCTCGCTCGGCGGGGTCGTCTTTCGAAACGTCAACCCCGGCCGGGGATACCGGGTCCGCCGAGCGGGCGGCGCGGTCTCGCGGGCGATCGTCGTCATCTCCGGTCGCCCGGCGCCACCGAGCACCAGGATCTATCGCCAGACGATTCCCTCATCGGGCTACGGCTACCTCAAGGTGCGAGACGGGACCAAGCTCGCGATCTACGTGCGTCTTCCGGGACCGGCGGACCAGGGTCCGTATCCGACCCTGATCGAGTACTCCGGGTACGGATACGCCGACCCGGCGGGGGCCGAGAGCGGAATCAGCTCGATCGCAAACCTGCTCGGCTTTGCGGTTGTCGACGTGAACATGCGCGGTACCGGCTGCTCCGGCGGCGCGTTCGACTACTTCGAGCGCTTGCAGAGCCTCGACGGGTACGACCTGATCGAGACCGTCGCCCGCCAGCCTTGGGCCCTTCACCACAGAGTCGGGATGATCGGCATCTCCTACGGAGGGATCAGCCAGCTGTTCGTCGCCGCGACGAACCCGCCGCACCTGGCCGCGATCTCGCCGCTTTCGGTGATCGACAACACCTCCACCACCCTGTACCCGGGCGGGATCCTCAACACCGGTTTTGCCCTCGCCTGGGCCGAGCAGCGGGTCCACGATGCCAAGCCGGCCTCGCCGACCGGCGGGCAGGCGTGGGCGCTCGACCGCATCCAGAACGGGGACCTCGTCTGCAGGGCCAACCAGGCCCTCCACACCTCAGCCGTCAACCTGATCAGGAGAATCCACGCCAACCGCTACTACCGTCCGTCCGTCGCCGACCGGCTGGCGCCGGTCAACTTCGTCCACAAGATCAAGGCGCCGGTCTACCTCGCCTGCCAGCTCAACGACGAGCAGACGGGAGCCCATTGCCCCGACCTTGCCGAGCACTTCACCGGCACCCGCCGGAAGTGGTTCACGTTCACCAACGGTCTTCACGTCGACTCGCTCGACCCAACGACCTTTAACCGCTGGTACGACTTCCTCGAGCTCTACGTCGCCCATCGGCCGCCGAAGCTGTCGGCCAGCCTCAAGGCCCTGGCTCCGGCGATCTACCAGGCGGCGATGGGCATCCCGGGTGTCACCCTCCCCGCCGACCCAATCCAGGACGAGCCCAGCTACCGGGCCGCGCTCGCCGCTTTCAACAGACAGCCCCCAGTTCGGATCCTGTTCGACAACGGCGCCGGCGGCTCGACGCCAGGCGCGCCCGTCCCCGCCTTCGCGCGCTCGTTCGCGCGCTTCCCCCTGCCGGGCACCCGGGCCCGCTCCTGGTACCTGGCGCCGCACGGGAGGCTCAGGTCGACCGTCCCGAGGAGGGCTGGGCATGACAGCTTCACATGGGACAAGGCCGCCCGGCCGGCGACGAACTTCACCGGCGACACCGGGCCGGGTGGACTGTGGAGCGCCAATCCCGACTACCACTGGCTCCAGAATCCGCCCGGGAGCGCCGTTTCCTACGTGACAGCGCCCCTGAGGACCAACACGGTGATCGTCGGCGCCGGCGCCCTGCGGGCATGGATCCGCTCGTCGAGGCGCGACGTCGACCTCCAGGTGACGATCTCCGAGGTGCGCCCCGACGGCAAGGAGACCTTCGTCCAGACCGGCTGGTTGCGCGCCAGCGAGCGCAGGCTCGACCCGGCGAAGAGCACCTTGCTCGAACCCGTCCCGAGCTTCCGGCGTGCCGACGCTGCCCCGCTTCCGAAGCGACGCTTCACCAAGGTCACCGTTCCCCTCTACTACCAGGGGCACGTCTACCGCGCCGGGTCTCGGATCCGGATCATCCTCGCCGCGCCCGGCGGCGATCAGCCCGTCTGGAGCTTTGGCGACACCACCCCGAAGGGTCGAGCGAGGGTCTCCGTCGCCTTCTCCCGCGCGATGCCCTCGCGCGTGATCCTCCCGGTGGTCCCCGGGATCGCGGTCCCGACCGGGCTCCCCCCATGCCCCGCGCTTCGCGGCGAACCGTGCCGCCAGTACCAGCCGTGACGCGGCCTCGGGGGTGGGAGCGGCGAGACCGCTCAACGCTAGCCGAGGCGGGCACGAGCACCCTCGCGGCTGATGTCCGGCGGCTCGTCTGATCGCGCTTCGAGCGTCGCTACTAGTGTCGTCGCGGATGACGACGATCCGGCTCGACCTCGCCTACCATGGCGCCCGTTTTGCGGGCTGGGCGGCCCAGCCTGGGCTGCGAACGGTCCAGGGCGAGCTCGAGCGGGCCCTTGCCCAGATCCTCTCCCACGAGGTCGCGCTCACGGTCGCGGGGCGCACGGACGCCGGGGTCCATGCCTGGGGCCAGGTGGCGAGCTTCGACTTCTCCGGTGATCGCCCCGAGGACCTAGCCCGCGGCCTCAACGCCCTCACCGGCGACGATCTCGCCGTCCTCTCCGCCGCCCCGGCGGAGGCCGGCTTCGATGCCCGCCGCCGGGCCCGCGCCCGCACCTACTGCTACCGCGTACTGGCGGCGCCGGTGCCGAGCCCGTTCGAGCGGGGGCTGTCGCTGTACTGGCCCCATCCGATCGACCTCGAGCACCTGCAGCGTTGCGCCTCCGCCGCGGTGGGGGCGCACGACTTCACCGCGTTCACCCCGACCGACACCGAGCACGTCCGGTTCGAGCGGCACGTCCACCGGTGCGAGTGGCGTGCCGTGGAGCCTCCGCTCCCGGCTCCCGGCAGGCTGATCGAGCTGTGGATCGAGGCGGACGCCTTCATGCGGAACATGGTCCGGGTGCTGGTGGGGACGATGCTCGAGGTCGCCGGCGGGCGCCGCGAGCTCGACCAGTTCGGCTCGCTGCTCGCCGGCGCCCCCCGCGAGCGGGCCGGCGAGACCGCCCCGGCCCACGGCCTTCACCTCGCGTCGGTGCGCTATTAGGCGAGCCTAATAAGGTTCGCCTAAGCTCTGCTAGTCTGGCTCTCCCGGAACCGATCAACTCGGCCGCGGGACACGTAAACAGAGGCAATGGGCGCATTCGTAATCACGCTGCGAGAGGGCTTCGAGGCCGCCTTGGTGATCGGCCTGATCCTCGCCTACCTCGCCAAGACCGACCAACGCGAGCACGCCCCCGCGGTCTGGTGGGGGGTGCTCGCCGCCGCCGCCCTGAGCGTAATGGTCGGCGCCGTCCTGTTCGCCTCCGGGGGGGAGCTCCACGGCTCGAGCGAGGCGGTCTACGAGGGCACCGCGATGATCGCGGCAGCGGGCGTCGTCACCTGGATGGCCTTCTGGATGCGCAAGCAGGCGGCGACGATCGGCGCCCACCTGCGCGAGCAGGTGAGCGAGTCGCTTCGCGCCGGGAGCGCCCTGGGACTCGCCTCGGTCTCCTTCATCGCCGTCGGTCGCGAGGGGATCGAGACCGCCCTCTTCCTGTTCGCCTCTACCGAGGACTCCGGCCCGATCGCGGTGATTGCAGGGATCCTGGGCCTGTGCACCGCGCTGGGCCTCGGGGTCGCCTTCTATCGCGGCGCCCTGCGGATCGACCTTCGGAAGTTCTTCACCGTCACCAGCCTGCTCGTGATCGGGTTCGCCGCCTTCCTCCTGTTCGGGGGACTCCACGAGCTCAGCGAGGTGGCGGGGAGCGAGCTGCTCGAGCTGGTGGCGCCGCTCGCCGCCCTCGCCTACTGCGGCGGCCTCACTTGGCTGTACCTGCGCGACTATCGCGGCCCCCGTCGCGAGGCCAAGGCCACGACGGGCACCTGAGCGCGCGGCATCCCGCCGTCTCGACGCTCCGCCTTCCTAGAATCGGTGCGGTGAGGGTCCTTCTCACCAACGACGACGGGATCCAGGCCGCCGGCCTGCACGCGGCCCGCCGGGCGCTCGAATCACTTCCCGGAGTCATGGTCCGCGTGATCGCCCCCGACTCGAACCGCAGCGCGACGGCGCGCAGCATCACCACCCGCTCGCCCCTCTGGGTCCGCGAGGTGGAGTTCGGGGACGGCCACACCGGCTTCGCCACCGACGGCACCCCCGTCGACTGCGTCCGGTTCGCCGACCTCGGCCTCCTCGGCGACAAGCCCGAGCTGATCGTATCCGGGATCAACCACGGCTCGAACCTGGGCGACGACATCACCTATTCGGGGACGGTCGCGGCGGGGCTCGAGGGGATCGTCCTCGGGGTCCCCGCGATCGCGATCTCCCAGCAGTCGGCCGCCCGGGAGATGGACTTTCGGTTCGGCCGCGAGTTCGACTTCGACGTCGCCGCCGCGTTCGCGGCGGAGCTCGTTCGCCGCGTCAGCGAGGAAGGGCTGCCCGAGGGGACCCTCCTGAACGTCAACTGCCCGGCCGGACCGGTCAAAGGGACCAAGGTCACCCACCTGGGCAAGCGCCTCTACAACGACGAGCTGAAACTGGTCGAGGAGGATCCCGAGGAGGGGCGGCGATACCAGATCTACGGCTTCGAGCCCTCGTTCGAGGACGAGGAGGGCTCCGATCTATCGGCGATCGCTCGGGGCTGGATCTCGGTCACGCCGGTTCATTTCGACCTCACCGACCGGCCGGGACTGGAGCGGCTGCGATCGTGGGACCTGGGCAGGATGCTGGAGGCGGCGCGGGCCGCATCTTCCGACTCCGGCGACTCGGAGGCGACCGGGACCGGAACCGCGGGCCGGACGTCCGCGCGACGGTGACCGTCGCACCCGCCAAGGCGGCCGAGCGCGCGGAGGTGCTCCGTCGCGAAATCGGCCGTCACGACTACCGCTACTACGTCCTCGACGACCCCGAGATCTCCGACCCCGAGTACGACGACCTCCTCCATGAGCTTCGCGAGCTGGAGGAGGCGCACCCCGAGCTGCGCACCCCCGATTCGCCGACCCAGCGAGTGGGCGGCCGCCCGCTCGACCGGTTCGCCCAGCACGAGCACGCCGAGCCGATGCTCTCCCTCGCCAACGCCCGCACCGAGGACGAGCTCCGCGCCTGGGCCACCCGGATCGAGAACCGCCTGAAGCGGCTCGACATCGAGGGCCGCGAGATCCGCTACGTCTCAGAGCCGAAGATCGACGGGCTCGCGATCTCGCTCACCTACGAGAACGGGGTGATGACCCGTGGCGCCACCCGCGGGGACGGGCGGATCGGCGAGGACGTGACCCAGAACCTGCGCACGATCAAGGCGATCCCGCTTCGGATCGACGATGGCCCCGAGCTGGTCGAGGTGCGCGGCGAGGTCTACCTCCCCCTGGCCGATTTCGCCCACTTGAACGAGCAGCGCGCGGAGGCAGGCGATAACACCTTCGCCAACCCCCGGAACGCGGCCGCCGGGTCGATCCGCCAGCTCGACCCGAAGATCGCCGCCGGGCGCCCGCTCTCGATCTGGTGCTACGGGGTGGGGACGCCCCGCGGCGGTTGGGAGCCCCAGAGCCATAGCGAGACCCTCGAGTGGCTACGGGCGAAGGGCTTCAAGGTGAACGACGACATCTCGGTCCACCACGGGGTCGACGAGGTCGCCGCGCGCTGCCGCTGGTGGGAGGGACGCCGCGACCAGCTCGACTACGAGATCGACGGCGTCGTCGTCAAGGTCGACGATCGCGGGCTCCAGCGCGAGCTGGGGGTCGCCGGGCGGGAGCCGCGCTGGGCGGTCGCCTGGAAGTTTGCCCCCACCACCGCGACCACCAGGCTCAACAAGATCGTCTGGAACGTGGGCCGGACCGGGCACCTGCTGCCGTTCGCGATGCTCGAGCCGGTCCACGTTGGCGGGGTGACGGTGAGCACCGCCACCCTCCACAACGAGGAGGACCTCGACCGCAAGGACGTCCGCGAGGGCGACGAGGTGGTGGTGATGCGAGCCGGCGAGGTCATCCCGCAGGTCGTCTCGCCGATTACCCAGCGGCGGAAGAAAGGGGCCCGCAAGCCCCGGCCCCCGAAGAGGTGCCCGTTATGCGGCACCGAGACCGTGAAGCCCGACGGGGGCGTGTTCACGATCTGCCCCAACCGCACGGGCTGCCCCGGCCAGCAATTCCAGCACGTCAAGCACTTCCGCGGGGCGATGGAGATCGAGGGCCTGGGCGAGAAGAACGCCTACCGCTTCCTCCAGGAGGGCCTGATCGCCGACGCCGCCGACATCTACGATCTCACGGTCGAGCGGATCGAGAAGCTCGATGGCTTCGGGCGGGTGTCGGCCGAGAACCTGATCCGCGAGATCGAGGGATCCAGGCGGCGCCCGTTCTCCCGCGTCCTCTACGCCCTCGGGATCCCCGGGGTCGGCTTCGTCAACGCCGAGTCGCTCGCCGAGCACTTCGGCTCGATGGACGCCCTGATCGCGGCCCAGCCCGAGCAGATCGAGGAGGCCGAGGGGATCGGGCCGATCTTGGCCACCCAGATCTTCGAGGAGATCCACGAGGAGCGGGCCCTGGAGCTGATCGAGAGGCTTCGCAAGGCCGGGCTTCGCTTCGAGCTGGCCGCGTCCGAGCGCCGCGTCGGGGGTGGGCCGCTTGAGGGGAAGACGCTGGTCCTCACCGGCAGCCTCCCCAACCTCACCCGCGAGGAGGCGACCAAGCTGATTCGGCGGGCCGGCGGAAAGGTGGCCTCTTCGGTCTCCCGAAACACCGACTACGTCGTCGCCGGAGACAGCCCCGGCTCGAAGCTCGCCAAGGCCGAGGAGCTTGGGCTGGACGTCCTCGACGAGCGCCGTCTGCGCCGGCTGGTGAAGGCCTGAGCCCGGCCGCGACTTCGTCGGCGCGAGGGTGTTGAATTCACCGGGGCCACGGACGGCCCGGACCATGTCCTTCTTCCGCACCCCCCGTGACCTCCTCGGTCGCCCCCGCGCCGGGGCCGCGATCGTCGCGCTCGCCATCGGGGCTGCCCTCGCGGCGCCCACCGCCTCGCTGGCGTCGACCGCGGGCTTCGATCAACAGGGCCGCCTCTGGGTCGTCGGAACGGGAAACGAGGAGAACAAGGTCACGATCAAGCTCGATCCTGACACCGCCAACCTCCTCGTCTCCGACCTCGCCGGGGTCGTGCCGGGCCTGGATTGTCTCGCGATCGACCCCCTGGACGTCACCTGCAGCGCCACCGAGACGATCGAGGTGAAGCTGGGGGCCGGCGACGACGTCCTCTCGACCCGGACGACATACCCGGGGGCGCTCCCGGCCGGGGTGAGGATGATCGTCGACGGCGGCGCCGGCAACGACACTCTCGTGGCGGGTCCCGGGATCGACCGGGTGGTCGGCGGCAAGGGCAAGGACGTCCTCGCGGGTGAGGGTGGCAACGATGACCTGGTCGGCGGCCCCGGCCGCGACGGCCTGATCGGCTTCGCCGGCAACGACTTGATCGACGGCGGCCCCGGCGCCGACGCCGCCTTCGGCTTCGGAGGCGCCGACGTGATCAGCGGGGGCGGCGGCAGCGACACGCTCCGCGGCGGCAGCGGCGACGACCGCCTCCTCGGCGGCTTCCGCCACGACCTCCTTCGGGGGGGCAAGGGCGTCGACTCCCTCCTCGGCCAGGAGGGCCCCGACAGGCTCCTCGCCCGCGATCACAGGCGCGACCGCCGGATCAACTGCGGCCCCGGCGGCACCAAGCACCAGTCCGCCACCGTCGACAAGATCGACCCGCCCGCGAAGGGCTGCTAAGCAGGCAGGCCGCAGCCCGGCTAGGGCGAGTAGCGGGCGATCAGGGCGGCGATCTTGTCCTGGGCGGCGTGGGCTCGGTTGATGTCGACGCCGTTCATCAGGGTGGAGAACGCCATCATCCGGCCGCCGGCGGCGAAGCAGTAGCCGGATAGGGCGCTGACCCCGTCGAGGGTGCCGGTCTTCGCAGCGCAGCGGTCGTCGGCGGCTGTGCCCCGCATGCGGTCGGCGAGCGTGCCGGTGTGGCCGGCGACCGCGAGGGAGTGGAGGAAGGCGTGGGCGATGGGCGGGTCCTCCTCCTGCATCGCGGCGAGGAAACGGGTGACGGCCCGCGGGGTGGCCCGATTCCGGCGGCTGAGGCCGGAGCCGTTCTCGCCCTTGACGCGCGCGCCGCGCTTGCGGGCGAAGGCGCGGATCACCTTGACGCCGGTCGCTGTCGTGCCGTTCCCTCCGAACCGGGCGCCAACGTCCTTGGCGAGCATCTCGGCCATGAAGTTGTCCGAGGGAGCGTTGGTGAGGGCGATCAGCTCCGCCATGTCGGGGCTCGGGATCAGCGCCAGGCGCTGATCGTCCGGGGTGCCGGCGGTGAGGTGGCCCCGCTTCACCCTCTTCGCCACCGCCACCCCGAGCTTTTTGAGGACGCGGGCGAGGGCGGCGGCGGCGCTCCGGCCGGGATCCTTCAGCAGGCGGCCGTGGTGATTGAAGCCGTAGTTGAACGAGAGGCCCGAGAGCGAGCCAAGATAGGGCCCCCCGCCGACGCCGGTCGAGGGGACCCCGCGCCAGCGGTCGAAGATCGAGTCGTCGAACAGCACCCGGCCGGTGATCCGCCGCACCCCGGCAGCCTTGATCCTGGAGGCGAGCCTCGCCAGCACGGTCCCGGTCAGGGTCGGGTCGCCGGCGCCCCGAAGCAGCAAGGCACCGTGGAGGGTGCCGCCGTCTAGGCTCCCCAGGCGCCAGGCGGCGGTGTCGAGGGTGGCGTCGGGTCCGAACCGGGTGAGGGCCGTCCCGGTCGTGAACAGCTTCATGTTGGAGGCGAGGATCAGCCGGCTGCGGTCGGAGCGGGCGAACACCGTCGAGTCGGTGGTCATGTCCTCCACGAACGCCCCGCTCGAACCGCCGACCCGCTTCAGCTGCTTTCGCAGCCCCCGGCGAAGCTTCCCCGCCGAGATCGCCGTCG